>VBOX01000001.1 GCA_005893265.1 Candidatus Eiseniibacteriota bacterium
GGAACTCCTTCTTCAAGACGAGATTCCCCGTCTGCGAATAGACCCGCAACGTGACGTTGGCGTTGTCCGTGATCTTCCAGGCGATCGTCGCCGGCTGGGTTGGCGGATGGAACGGGTTGGGGAAACTGTACGCGGTGCCGACCGCGGCGCTCGGATCCACGAACGCGACCTGGAGGTCCAGGTCCATCACGAGTCCGTTCGAGGTGGCCCGGATCAGGTCATGCTCGGGGTTTCTCGGGCTCAGGAAGTCCGCCCGAGCGTTGCCCGAGGCGTCGCTCATGCTGTCGGTCGCGCCGAGGGTCCCCGTACCCGAGACCAGAGCAAAGGACATCGGCTCCGCGGGCACGCCGTTTCCGAAATCGTCCACGACACGCGCCACGATCGTTGCGTGCCGGAATCCGCCGACCCACGGTGGGTTGCTGCTCACTCGAACCGCGGTCGGCTGACCGGGTGTGATGGTGATGACGTTGCTCGTCGCGGGCGCATTTCCCGCGTCGTCGCTGGCCACGATGACGATCGGCTCGGCGATGGTATAGGTCTCGGTGATGGCCCTCTGTCCTTGCAGGAGCTGGAACTGGTTCGTGAGCAGCGTGCCGCTGCCCGGGGACCCGTCGGAAGCGCGCTGGACCACGACAGTCACGAAGGAATTCACTTCTTGTATTACGCTTCCGGCGTCGTTCACAACTCGCACGGTCAGCGTGAACGGCTCTCCCGCTCGCGCGGTGGACGGGGAAACCGCGGCCTCGAGGTGGAACCCGCTCGAGATGCCACGGACCTGTGTCGTGCTGCCCGGCTTCGAAGGCTGTGTCACGTCCGTGACCGAGATCTGCTGGAAGCCGCCCGCCGCGAGGCGGAGGTTCATCAGGGCAACGCCGTTCGCCATGGCCTGGTCTGGCGGCAGCTGAGCCAGCGGGTCCGCGCACGTGATGTGGACCACGTCGGTCGCCCCCGTGACCGGGTTCCACCACTGGTCTGTCGCGAGCACCGTGAGCGTGAAGGCGTAATTGATCGACTGATCGGTCGCGGCGCCGGTTCGGCCGCTCGCGGTGCCCGGCGCGGGTGATTCGCCCGGTGCTAAGACCAGAACCCGAGAGAAGGCGCCTCCGACGATCGTGACGTTTCCCGATGTGTTGTTCTGGATCGCAGAATTGTCCACGTCCCGCGCGGTGATCGTCTGCGTCCCGCTCTTGAAGAGGCGTCCCGGGAAGATGAGCTGCCCGCTCACCAGCGTCGTCTCGGCGGGAATGCCCGCGAACGGGTCCGTCGAAGTGAGCGCGACACGGTCATTGACCCCGCTCACCACGTTCCAGTACGCATCGACCGCACGCACCGTGATCGGGAAGGGCGTTCCGGCCGTTTGACTGCTCGGCGTCCCATCCTTGCCGTCCCCCGTGCCGCCCTTGGCGGTCTCGCCGGGGAGGATGACCTGGAGCTTGACGAACGAGGCAGGATTTACCGTGATGCTCGCACTCGTCCCCGTCCGCGGCGGCGCGGAGAAATCGGCGCAGGTGAGTCGCACCGAGGCGCCGGCCCCGAAGAGCGTGATCGGGCCGGTCCATACGCCGGCCGCGAACGTGATCTGGGTCGGGGTGCTGGTGCCGGCGCCTGTATTGGCGCCTAGGGCCGCGTCCCCCGTGTAGTCATAAACGGTATTCCCGCTTTGGTCGGTCGCGCGGACGGTGATCGTGAAGGGTACGCCAGCGACCTGAGGAGAGGGGATTGCCGAAAAGGCGAAATGATCGGCCGCGCTCGGGATCACCTGGATCCCGGCGCTCGTCATCGACGTGATGCTCCCGTTGCTCTCGTCCGTCACCGTCACCGTCTGCGTCCCCACGGTCATGAGCGTGAACGTGAGCTGCCGGAAGCCTCCGGATAGGCTGCCGGTCACCGGCGACGTTGACCGTGAAGCTGCGACCGGCCGACTGGCTCGCAGGAACGCCGGTCATCCCGCTGACGCTTCCAGGGAGGGGGGATTGCCCGGGCGCCACGATCTGCAGGCGCTGGATCGTTCCGGGGTGGACGACGAAGGCGTTGCTGACGCCGCTCTGAGTCGGATGACCATCGACTTCCCCTCGGACGGACACGTTCCCACTGGTCGGGTTGGACTCGTCGGCTCGATAGACGGTGAAGCTTCCGTTCCATTGGCCCGAGGTCAGACTCACGGGCACCGGCGAGACTCGCCCCTCACCAAAGCTGGTGAGCTGGCGAAGTCGCACGGTGCCCGAGAACCCGCTCACGAGATCACCGTTCGGATCCCGGGCCGTGATCGTGGCCGAGATCGGGACACCGGCGGTCTGGTTCCTCGTGATGTTCGAGAATTCGAGGCTCTGTAGCACGATGGATCGAACCAAGGAGCTGGGACCGTCGGGAATGGTGGCATCGGATTGGTCGTGTGCGTAGACCGTGAAATTACCGCCTGCGTTCATGATTACGAGGTAGTCGGCCGTGCCCCCGACAAGCTGGGCCGGAGCCGGAAGCGACGCGCTCGCGTCCGAGCACAGAATCCGGATCGAGTGGGTCACCGAGGGCACCAGGGTCCAGGATGCGTCACACGCGCGGACCGTTACGTAGAAGGGGACACCCGCGGTTTGAGGACTCGGGGTTCCCGTCTTGCCCGAAGACGTTCCAGGAGCCGCGGTCTCGCCCGGTAGCAAGACTTGAAGTCGCGAGAACGGCCCCGCGATCGCGGGAGCAGCGTTGAGTTGCGCGGCGAGAACCAGAGCGAGGAACGCTCCCGCGCGAGCCGCGCGAAGTGCTTGGCACACGACGAACCTCCTCGGTACGGTTTTGCTTGTTCTCCCGGCGATCGGGCCCGACCGGCTCAATCACCGCGATGATGCGTCCGGGGTGGACGCGGTCCCGACCACTTCCGCGCGAAGCAGGCGCCGTGCCGCGGTTCCATGCAGTTTGCGCCGCGCGCGGAGCCACGGGCCGATCTGGTTGGGACGCAGCGGTCGCCCTTGTCGCAGAATGCAAATGAGATTCGAAATCAGCTGGTGGATATCGTGGACTTGCAGCGGATGGCCGCGACGGGCCACACGTCTTCATGCAGTCCGCGACGCCGGGCTCGTGGAAGGTTGCAGATTCGAATTCGGCGGGCGGGGTCGGGCGACCGCACGTTCAACGCCATTTCCGCGGATGTGGTGGCGCAATCCTCTTGTGGTTTAAGATGTAGGCCATGGCAAATTCGACGGAACGAGTCGATGGACAGGAGCTTTGGACCGCCGTCGACCGCTATTTCACGGATCTTCTGTCGCCCCCGGATGCGGCGCTCGATGCAGCGCTCAAGGCGAGCGTGGCGGCCGGGTTGCCCGAGATCCAGGTTTCGGCGAACCAGGGCAAGCTGTTACACCTGCTGGCGCGACTACAGGGAGCGCGGTCGATCCTCGAGATCGGAACCCTCGGCGGCTACAGCACGATCTGGCTAGGTCGAGCCCTCCCCAAGGACGGCCGCCTCGTCACACTGGAGGCCGAGCCCAAGCACGCCGAGGTTGCCCGAGCCAGCATCGCGCGCGCCGGCCTTGGCGGCATCGTGGAAGTACGCCTCGGGCGGGCGCTCGACACCCTGCCCCAGCTTGCCGCGGAGAAGCCAGGTCCCTTCGACCTCGTCTTCATCGACGCAGACAAGCCGAGCATCCCCGAATACTTCGCGTGGGCGCTCAAGCTCTCGCGCAAGGGGAGCCTGATCATCGTGGACAACGTCGTCCGTGAGGGAGCGGTGATCGACGCCGGGAGCGAGGACGCCAGCGTGCATGGCGTGCGCAAGCTCCACGAGATGCTCGCGGCGGAGCCGCGCGTGAGCGCCACGGCGATCCAGACGGTTGGGACCAAGGGGTACGACGGGTTCACCATCGCGTTGGTGACCTAGAACTTTAAGCAAAGGGAACGGGCGGGTCGGAGAAGCGACCCGCCCGCCCATTCGAAACGCGCTGTCGGGGAAGAGCTACTTCACGACAGCGACTCTGTGGATGACCTCTCCCTCCGGCGCCTGAATCCGGAAGAAGTACACGCCGGAAGCCACTTTTTCGCTCCGCGCGTTGGACCCATCCCACGACAGCCTCTCATCGTGAAGGAGAGCTCCGTCTTCGGGTTGAGCGGGTTCGGCCTGGCCTTCGGGTTCAGGCCCCTCGTGTCGTTTCCGGCCAGGGTTCCGTGATCCTTACCCTCGTCCTTATCCTTGCCCTTGTCTCTGTCCTTATCCGTATCTTTGTCTTTATCTCCTTCGCCTTCGTCCTCGTGGTTGTTTTTCCCGAACGTGGCCACGACCGTGGCGCCGTTCGTCAGGGTGGCGTGGATCTCGGCGTGGATAAGGTCGCACGGCATCTTCGCTCCAGCGAGCACGTCGAGAAGGGCCTGCGTCGAGAAGCACGCGCGGATCCCGAGCGTATCGCAGGCGCCGCCGTTCCCGGACGGGTGGTCTCCCGAGTCACCATCGTGATCCCGCCCGCCATGCTCACCGCAGACTATGCCCCCGCAATCACGGTCTTCATCGTCACCGTCGTCATCAGCATCGTCGCCGTGCGGATGGTCGCCCCCAAGACGCAGCGCAGCGGCGTCGTGGCTGTGACCTTTTCCACCATCGTCAGAGCGACGGTCGCCGTCGTGGCCCTCGCCGTGGTCGTCGTCGCCATCGTCCCCTTCGCCTCCCCCGCCTCCGCGGCAATGGAGCTCGATCCGAGTCCCATCATTCAGGGCCGCGACCGACCCGCCGTGGAATACGAACGTGATGCTGGACAAGACGACGTCCTTAACGTCGAAGGACCCATGGACCGGCCTGATCCGGAAACATGTGGCGCCATCTCGAGACTGGAAGCTCCCGATGAGGCATGCCTTTCCCGGAACCTCGGCAGCTCCGCCGCCACCCACATCATTCACCGTGATTGTGGTGGTGGCCGATGCGGTGCCGCCCCGCCCGTCGTCCCCGACGAAGAGCACGTTATAAACCCCGGACTCGGTGGAGCCCGGTGTCCACGAGAAGAGGCCGGTGTTGTCCCCCTGATCGGAGAACGTAGCGCTGGAAGGCAGCGAGCTTGCCGAGATGGCGACATGATCGCCGTCCTGATCCGATGCCGTCACCGTGAACGAGAGATTGACGCCCTCGTCTGTCTGGACCGTGGCAGGAGCGCTCAGCGTCGGCGCGTGGTTCTCGCTGACGACGTCAGTCACCATGATCGTGGTGCTTGCCGAGCCGGAGCCTCCGCGGCCGTCCGTTCCGCTGAACGAAGCGATGTGCGTCCCGGCCTGGCCGGCAGTCGGGCTCCAGGAAAATGTCCCCGTGTTGTCCCCGTGGTCGCTAAAAGTGGACCCGGAGGGCACACCGGTGCCGGACAGCACGACGTGGTCTCCGTCGGGGTCGGTCGCGGTCACGTCGAAGTTGAGCGTGGCTCCAACGGCGACCGTCGCATTCGCAGGAGCGGTCAGTGTCGGCGGATGGTTCTGTTCTCCAGTGCCGCCCGTGACGATGACGTCGAAGGTCTCGGTGACGGAGACACCGAGGGAGGTCGCGGTGACCGAGGCATGGTGCGTGCCCGTGCTTCCGGTAGGGGGAGAGACGGTAATCGTCGTGTTCACTGCCCCCGTGCCGACGCCCGGTGGATTCAGGTTCGCGAACGTTGGGAGCGAGGCAGTCAGCGTTATCACGGCCCCCGGCACGCCGGACACGTTGACGGGGACGGAAATGGAAGCGCCTTCCGCTACCGTGACGTCATCGATCGGATTGATCGTGAGCGTCGGAGCGCTCTCGACGTGGATATGCGTCACGGCCGAGCCCGAAAGCGAGTTGGATGCGGTGAACGTGACGTCGTACTCACCAGCGTCCCCATCCCCCGGTGTCCAGTTGAAGATCGCCGAGGTGTTCGAGACGTTCTGCGTGAAGGAGGCCCCCGAGGGTAGCCCCGCGACGTCCAAGGAGGCGATGGCGTCCCCATCCGCATCGCTGGCGCTGACCGTGAAATTGAGATTCGACCCAGCCGTGACATCTCGCAGAGCCGGAGCGCTCACGACCGGAGCCTGGTTCGAGCCTGCCGCGTTGACTAGGATCTCGAAGATCTTGGTGGAGGACACGCCTCCCGCAGTCGGGGTCACGGTCACGGCGCCTGTGTAGTTGGCCACGTCCCCGCTCAAAGGAGTCAGGGTCAGTGTGGTGACCACGGTTCCGGTTCCGCTCGTTGGCGGGTTCAGCGTCGCGAAGGTTGGAAGAGAGGAGGTGAGTGTGATCGGACGGCCGCCGACGTCAACCGCGACCACGTTCAAGGTCCTCGTGGTGCCGGCGTTCATGCTGACGTTGGGAATGGTGGACAGCGAGGGCGCCTGGGCATGGGCGGTCGCAAACGGTACGAACAGCAGTAAGCTCAGGGCCAGAAGCTTGAGCGAAGACTTCATAAGGCCTCCTACGGTCTTCGAGATGTCTTGCTGGAATGGAGTCCCCTGTTCCGTGCGAAGCAGACGGCGTGCCAGGATTCCATGCAGGTTGCGCGGCGCGCGGGGACACGCGCCGATCCGGTTGGGATGACGCGATCGCACCTCTCGCAGGACGCAAGGCGGCTGGAACGGAGCAGGCGAGCGCGGGGGAATTCAGGCGGATTGGCCGCGATGGGCCAGAGCTTTCTTGCAGACCACGAGGAGGGCGACGCGGGAAGGTTGCAGATTCGGTGGCGGCGCTGCGCCGCAGCGCGCCGCTGCGGGGGCGGTAAACCGCGGACTAGTTCTTCGAGGGTTCCATCGCGGCGAGTCGTTTCAGGTTCCGCGTGACGCGCGCGGCCAAGAGCCCGGCCATCGCCAGGGCCCCGATGACTCCGATCACGTCGAAGATGGTCGCGCCGACGACGCCCACGTGGAATGGAAGCGGCGGACGAAAGAGCGCCAGCGTGTTCAAGCCGATCAAGAGCACCCGCGCCTCGGTCGGTCCCATCCACGCGTATCCGAACTGGAACTCGCCGAACGCGTGGGTTTCGAGGTAGACGTTGATGGAGAGGACGAGATACGCGATCACGATGGCGAGACCGACGGAAAGGAGCATGTAGGGTGAGAGCCCGAGACCGATCCCGATCGCCGTGGTGGAGTAGGCGTCGGTGAGGTGGTCCAGGTAGAACCCGTAGCGCGGGCGCTCGATCTTTCGAACGCGGGCGAGGGTTCCGTCCAGGCTGTCCCCGAACCAGTGGACCAGGAGCCCGGCGCTCGCCGCCCAAAGCCACGCTTCATGGCGGTTGGAGAGACCGTAGGCAGCCGCGATCCAGGTAGCGGCGAGCACGCCCAGGAGCGTCAGGTGGTCGGGGACCACCCAGCGGGGTAACGCCGCGGCGAGGCGGGGAAGGGCCCATCGCTCGAACCTCGCCAGGAAGAATATGGATTTTCGCTCGTGGGTCGGGGTATCGGCGACCATGGCACCAAGAGACCCCAACGCGCCGCCCGGGTCAAGGAGGTGATAAAATCAACCCTCGCGGCGCCTCCGCCGCGACGACCCGATATGCGATCCCCCTATCGTCCACGACGAATCCTGATCGCCGGCGCAACCGGCACGATCGGGAGCGCCATCCTGCCTTCCTTGGCGGGGTTCGGCGTTCCGATGCGGGTTCTCCTTCATCACCGGGACCTCGCGGTCCCCCTCGCCGGCCCACCAAGCCTCGACGATCCCGGACCGCGCCCCACGATCGAGGTCGCGCGCGGTGACCTCGCGCGGCCCGAGTCGATCCGTGGGGAGGCCCAAAGCGCGGGCGTGCGGATCTTCGTCCTGATCGGCTATACCGGCACCGTGCAGGAGCGCGACGACACGAGCCGCCCCGTGAACGAGGAGACACTCCCTGAAGGACGCTACGAATCCGAGAACGTCCGCCTGAAATACGAGACCGAAGCGATGGTGCTGGAATCGAACCGATCGGGCGGCATGACCACCATGGTCGTGAGCCCGGGGGTGCTCGCGCAGCCCGGGGCTTCGACAATCTTAGGGGGGTTCGTCGAGCTGTTCGTGAGTGGCGAGCTTCCGTTCCGGGTCCTGAACGAGGTCTGGCTCGCGACGAGCGATGGCGCGGATGTGGGCCGCGGCGTGGCGTCGGCAATCGCCCTGGGGAATGGCGGGCGCCGATACTTCCTTACGGGCGACTGTCGCCGCCTCCAGGAGATCTACGGGCTGCTGAGCGAGATCTCCGGCGTGCCCGAACCGCGTCGAAAGCTGCCGGATCTCCTGCTCGAGGAGCTAGGGCTCCTCACTCCGGTGCTGCCGCGGGGTTCCTTCCTGCGAAGGCTCGTGCTCCCGCGCGAGCTGGTGCTTCACATGAAGCGTCTGGCCCCCGTCGAGAACGCGCGGACGCGCGCGGAGCTCGGCCTCAAGCCGACTCCCCTTCGCTCCACGTTGACCGCGATGATCGGAACCGAAGGGGATCTCGCCAGACGCCGCGCTTCTATTTAGCCGGGCTGGGCGGCGGCGGAGGCGCCATCGAATCCGGTGGTGAATGTGCCGGCGGTATGGAGTCCGGCGGGGTCGGCGCCGGCCGTGTGGAATCCGGCGACGGTGCCGTCCGTGTGGAGTCCGGTGGGGTCGGCGCCGGCGGGATCGGCGGAGCTGGTTCCTTGGCCGCGGCGGGCGCTGGGGTCTGCCCGGGCGGAGCGGGAGTCGTGGATGCCGGCGGTGGAGCCGGCGCCGGCTCCTGCGTCGACTGCTCTTGTGCCTTCCGAGGCAGGCCTGGCGCCGGAGGAACCGGGGTCGTTCCGAGCGCCTCACGCCGTTCCCGCTCCTTTGTCAACGCATCCATGTTCATGAGGCGGAACTCGACGCGGCGGTTCATCGCGCGTCCCTCCGCAGTCTTGTTCGATCCGATGGGCTGGGTGTCGCCGTAACCCACGTACCAATAGTTTTTCGCGTTCAAGCTCGGGTACTTCGAGTAGATGTACTGCAAGATCGCGCGAGCCCTCAGCTGACTCTGCGACTGGCGTCTCGCGTCCTCACCCAGATTGTCCGAATGGACACCAACCTCCAACTTGAGCATCGGCCACTGCGCCAACACGGACGCAACTTCGTCGATCCGGGCCTGGCCCTGCGGCGTGAGCCGCAGCGAGTCCACGACGAACTCGATATCGGTGAGGCGAATCACCCAGTCATCCAGAAGCTGACGTTCGTAAGGGGACAGAGCGACCGGACACCCTCCCGCATTCACAGCCACGCCCGCCGGCGTGAAGGGGCAGGTATCGATCCCGTCCGGAACGCCGTCCAAATCCGCGTCGAACGGGCAGCCGCTCGTGTCCACCTTCGCGCCCTTCGGCGTGTTCGGGCACTGGTCCGGCCCGTCGAAGACGAGATCGCCGTCGCTATCCATCGGACATCCCTGAGCGTCGACCAGGATTCCCTTGGCGGTGTCCGGGCACTTGTCGATGCCGTCGAAGACTCCGTCGCCGTCGGAATCCAGCGGGCACCCCTTCTCGTCGACCACCGCTCCCTCCGGCGTGCTCGCGCACTTGTCGAGCCCATCGAAGACTTTGTCCTTGTCGGTATCGAGTGGACAGCCGCCGGCGTCCACGACGGCGCCCTTCGGAGTTCCCGGGCAGCGGTCGGTCTTGTCCGGCACGCCGTCCTCGTCGGTGTCGCGTGGCCGCCCAATCCAGAAACCCGTGATCCCGCTCGAGATCTGGAACTCGTTCACCCGCGTCGCGCGGCCGGGTCCGTTCTCCTGCTTGTAGCTCACGTCTCTCGCGTCCAATCGGATCCCGAGTCTCTCGCCGGCGCGGAACACCGCTCCCAAGCCGCCGTGGAACGCGCTGTTCGATTTGGCCGCGAAACCATCACGGTCCACCTTGACGGAGCCAATCCCACCGTAGACATAAGGGAGCGCCCACGCGTAACGCTGGGGTGTGAGGATCAGACCGGCGCCGTAGTGGGCGACGGTCGCGCTCCCCAGCGTCGTGGGGTCCTGGTCCGGCGAAGCTCGATGGTAGAGGCCCTCGACGCCCACCCACCGATTGAGAAACCCCGTCGCGCGCAACCCGAAGGCTGGCGCATCGCGGAGCGCCTCCTCGGCGTCGTACAAATCGGCTCCAGCTTCGAGCGAGAGCCACACGCGCTCCTCGACCGCGAGAGCTACGCGCGCCGTGGACGCGGCGAGAACGGCCGCGAGGGCGACGCTGAGCGTGGCTCGGACGCAAGACCGGATCATTCTTTTCCTCCGGAAGACCGACGGGATGGGGTTGGAAGGCGGCAGTTTGGCGGCTTTTCATCACCCTGTCAACATTCTGGTATACTCCCGACGATGCTCGAGGATCGTCTAAACGAGGACATGAAGGCGGCTTTGAAGGGCGGCGATCAAGCACGGCTTTCGACCCTCCGCATGCTTCGCAGCCAAATCCTCATCGAGAAGAAGCGGGACGTCTCCATCAACACGTTGCCCGACGCGGACGCGATACGGGCCTTCCAGTCGTACGCCAAGAAACTGAAGGATTCGATCGCCGAGTATCAGAAGCTCGGAAAAGCGGAGGACGTGGAGAGGATTTCCGGCGAGCTCAAGGTCGTCGAGGAGTATCTGCCGGCGACCTTGTCCGAGGCGGAATCGCGCGACATGGTCCGCTCGGTGATCTCCGAGCTTGGAGCCACCTCTATGAAGGACATGGGGCGCGTGATGAAAGAGGTGCAGACCCGCGCCCAGGGGCGAGGAGACGGAAAACTCCTGAGCGATCTCGTGAGAGGTTCCCTGTCCTGAGTCCGATCGTCGTGATATGATTCGGGCCTTCTTATGAAGCCAATCAAGCGCACCGCCCGCAGGGCTCCGAGGCCGGATTCCGACCCCCAGGCTCGGGTTCCGTCGCAGCGTCCGTTCCGCTCCGACCGGCCCGAAGGGCCGCCGCCGATCCGGCGGGGCCAGCAAAAAGAGGACCTGGGGGGCGCCAGGCGCTGGCCCTCACCGAAGCAGTCGCATGCGAAGCCCGCTTGGGGGAAGGGCCCAGGGGGCCCTCGGCCCCATCGCCCGGGTAAGCCGGGGGACCGGGATTGGCCCCGACGCGGGAGCGGCGGGCCGCCGAGACCTCCTCGGTCGCCGCACCAGAGACCGCAGCACCCGCGGGCCGGCGGCAAGCCTGTCATCAAAGAGCATCCGCAGTACGGGAATAGAATCCCGCCCGAAGAGCTCGAATTCCTGGTGCAGAACCAGCAGCGTGGCCCACATCCCCGTGGGGGACGACCCCGCGCGCCGCTTCATCGCGAGCCCCGTCCGCACGAGCGTCCGGGACCGCGCGCAGGTCTTAGGCCCGACCGAGACCGCAGACCGAATCGGGTCGGCGTGCAACGCGCTGGAGAAGGCCCGCCGCGTCCCATGGCGGCCGCGGACGAGTCGCCGATCGTAAGCCTTCGCCGGACCCTATACGCCTACCAGGCGTCGGCCGCGCTGCTCGCAGCCCATTCTTTGGGCATCTTCCCGACGATTCACCAAAAGCCCCAGGTCGCGGGCGACGTCGCCCGCCGCTGCGGAGCCGATCCTCGGGGAATGGAACGCCTCTTGAACGCGCTGGTCGGGCTCGGCCTGCTCCACAAGCACGGAGCGACCTACGTCCTCCCGCGCGAGCTCGCGCCATTTGTCGTGCCGGGTGTCGACGGGGACGCAACCGGCTTGCTCGATCTGACGGCGGATCTCTATCGCACGTGGGGCGATCTCGCCCGCGGCGTAAAGGAAGGCGTCCCGCTCCATAGGCTCTCGAGCGACGCGCTCCTGGCGGGAGACCCTGCCAGGGTCAGGAACTACATCCGCGCGGTGCACACGAACAGCAGGCAAGCCGCTCGGCGCCTCGTCGAGATGGCGCCGCTTCTGCCGGGCTCGACCCTCCTCGATGTCGCGGGCGGTTCCGGGATCTTCGCCGCCGAATACGCGCGCGTGATCCCTGATTTGAAGGCGATCCTCCTCGATCTCGCGCCTACGATCGAGGCCGCGCACGAGATCCTGACCGCCGAAGGGCTCGAGGACCGGGTTACGTATCGCACCGGCGACTACCGGCAGGATCCGTTCCCCGGCCCGGTGGACGCGGTCCTGCTTTCGAATCTGTTTCAAACCGAGAGCGAGGAGGTCTGCCGGACCATCCTCGCGAAATCGCGCGAGGCGCTCCGTCCCGGAGGCACGCTCCTGGTCCACGGAATGATGAATGAGCCGGACGAAACAAAGCCCCCCGAAGGCACGATGTTCTCGCTCCTCATGTACGTGCTCTTCGATCATGGCCGCGCCTACCCGGCGGAAACGATCTCGGGGTGGATCAACCAGGAGGGTTTCGGCATCCGGTTCATCCGCCCGCTCGGCCCACCCCTTTTCTCCAAGCTCATTCTCGCTACCCGCCTCGAATAGCTCGTGCCCGAGCTTCCGTTCCTCGAGATCCTGGCCGAGAACCTCGCGGCCCGAGTCTCCGGGCGGCGCATCGAGTCGATTCGGATCCGCCAACCGGCATTGCTCCAGACGGCGTCCCCCTCTCCCGAGAGCTTCAGCGGGGAGTTCCTGAGCCTGCCCGCGCGGGTGGGAAAGTACATCGCGCTCGAGACCGAGTCGCGGCGCGCGATCGTGATCCACCTCATGCGTGCGGGGAGGATCGCGATGGAAGAAGCGCCGGCGGCGGTCCGCGCGAAGAGCCGCGGCGAGAGCGCCGGAGGGCCCCGCCTCAAGCAGCCCAAGCAGCTTTCCGCGCGGATCGATTTCGATGACGGAACGGCGCTCAAGCTCGTGGAGCACGGGAAGGAGAAGAGGGCAAAGCTCTGGCTTGCGGACGATCTCGCCGACGTGCAGGAGCTGGGGCGCCTCGGCGCCGATCCCTCACGCGGCGAGCTTTCGCTCGAGAGGTTTTCCAGCGCCCTGCGCGCCGGATCCCGGCGGCTCAAGACATTGCTCACCGATCAGCGGGCCATCGCGGGGATCGGAAATGGCCTCTCGGACGAGATCCTTTACGCGGCCCGGCTTTCGCCGATGAAGCTCACGGGCGCCCTCTCCCCCGTGGAGATCGAGGCGCTCCACGCCTCGGTCCTGCGCGTGATCGAGGAGCAGATAGAAAAGCTGCGCGCGAGCGCGGCGGGCGAGCTGCCGCAGCGCGAGCCGAGGGAACATTACCTAGTCCACGACCACGCCGGGGAGCCGTGCCCGCGATGCGGGCGACCGATCGCGCGCGTCTCCTTCGTGGATCACGAGACCTTCTACTGTCCGGGTTGTCAGACGGGCGGAAAGCCGCTCAAGGACCGCAGGCTCTCAAGGCTCCTTAAATGATCGAGCTGGCCGCCGGGCCCGGCGGCGCCTGACGCGAGGCTGGAGGCGCTCCCTGGTCCGAGCGCCGCGCGCGCCCCCAAGCTAGAGCCAAGGCCCCGAGTCCAAAGAGGGCGGCGAACAGCCCGACGAGCTTCCCGAGGTAGGGAATGACCGTGACGAGGCCCAGGGCGATGAGCCCGAGCACGAGGGCCCAGGCGAAGCCCGGCCCCGCCCGGCCGGCACGGGTGAGCAACCACCGGCCGGTCATGGTCGCGGTCACCACGTATCCGAGCGCGAGCGCGAAGAAGTAGAGCACGAGCGCGCCCAGCGCGAGCCACCAGCCGCCGAAGACCAGCCCCACAAGGAAGAGAAACATCGTCGCGAAGGGCACGCCGCAAGCGAGCAAGGTGCCCAGGCCGAGGCTCAACCATGGCGCTCCCGTGAGCGTATCAAGGGTTCGCCGCCCCGCGCCCGTGAAGGGAAGGAAGAAGAGGAGTCCCAAGATCAGGAAGCCGACCACGCCGCGGACCCACCCGCTCACGAAACCAACGTGCGCGAACGGGCCTCGCCGTTCCTCAGCATGTCGCGGCATGCGCTGCTCGATCCTTCCGCGCACGGTGGCCCCCGGCGACTTCTCGAGAGCCTGCCGGCTCGTGTAGATAAGATCGCGCTCCAGTACGGCGCCGTCGGTCAATCGCACTTCCTTCGACGCGACCTCGACGTTCCCCCCGACCGATCCGGAGAAGGTGGCGGATCCCGCCCCGGCCCGCACGTCACGCGATATGCGTCCCCCAAAGCTCGCGTTCCCGGATCCGCCGAGCACGTCGCGACCCACCGAGGCGTGCGGTCCGATCACCATGGTGCCGCATCCGGCCACGACGTCGTGACCCACCGTGCCCTCGATCGTGACGGTGCTCCCAGCGGCGCGAATCGTTCCGCCCACGCTGCCGGAGATCGTGATGTCCCGCCCCGCCGCGATCACGTCGCCGGTCACGGCTCCACCCACCGTGATGGTCTGACCGAACACGACCAGGTCGCCGTCCACGGTGCCTTGGATATCCACCACGCTGCCGCCGACGTAGAGATCGTCGTGAATCGTCTCCGCGGCGGGGAGGACGTAGTTCTTCGCGTGCTGCAGCGCCGCCGGGAGGGCATCCGTGGGCACGAACAGGGCCACGGCCAGAAGAGTCAGTCCGAACGCGCGTCCCGCTTTTCTCGAGTTACCGTCCATGGCACCCCCTGGTTCGGCTCCAACGCCGGCTCGTGAGAATCGCACGCGTCCACGATTTCGTGCAGGTTACCCCCGCGCGGCACGATATGGCACCGAAATGGCTAAAGGAGTTGGGGGTCTCATACACAAAACGGGGGCTAACATGAAAGGCAAGATAGGATCACTTGTGCTCGCGGTGCTTCTCGTACTGCCGATTGCCGCTCTAGGCCACGAGATGGCGAACCACAAACCAGCCGTGCTCACCGGCGAAATCGTGGATACGGGCTGTTACCTCGGCCATGCGGCGCGCGGGGCCCAACATGCAGAATGCGCGATGAAATGCGTCAACGGCGGGATGCCCATGGGCCTGCTCACCGCCAAGGGAGCCGTCTACCTCATCACGATGAATCACGACAACCCCGACGCATTCAACAAGCTCAAGACGATGGTCGGGAAAACCGTGGCTGTCACGGGCGCCGTCATGACCCGGGGCGGAATGAAGGGCATCGACGTTACGAGCTTCAAACCGGTGGTTACACCGTCTTGACCGCATGGACGACCTTCGAGGCCGTATCCTTCGCGTCTCCGAATAGCATCATCGCCTTGGGGTTGTAGAAAAGCTCGTTCTCGATCCCCGCGAAGCCGGGTTTCATGCTCCGTTTCAGGATGATGATGTGCTTCGCCTTGTCCGCGTCCAGGATCGGCATCCCGTAGATCGGACTCGAGGGATCGTTCCGCGCGGCGGGATTCACGACGTCGTTCGCGCCGATGATCAGCGCCACGTCTGCACGCTCGAACTCCGGATTGATCGCGTCCAGGTCGTATAGCTCCTGATAGGGTACGTTCGCTTCCGCGAGCAGCACATTCATATGCCCCGGCATGCGCCCGGCGACCGGATGGATCGCGTATTTCACGTCGACGCCGCGCGATTTCAGGACGTCCGCAAGCTCGCGGACGCTGTGCTGCGCCTGGGCGACGGCGAGGCCGTAGCCCGGGATCACGATGACCGACCGGGCGTAGGCGAGGATGGTCGCCGTGTCCTCCACCGACACCTCGCGGACTCCCTTTCCTGCCATGGCGCCCGCGCGTGCCGCGCCGGCCGCCCCCGTCCCTTTCACCACCGCGCCGAACGCGCCGAAGAGCACGTTCGTGATCGGGCGGTTCATCGCCTTGCACATGAGGTAGGTGAGGAGGGTTCCCGAAGCGCCGACGAGCGTCCCGCTGATGATGAGCACGTGGTTGTGGAGCGAGAAGCCTGTCGCCGCGGTCGCGAGGCCTGTGAAGGAGTTCAAGAGCGAGATGACGACCGGCATGTCGCCGCCCCCGATGGGGATCACGAACATCACTCCGAAGAGAAGCGCCGCCGCGGCGAACCACGCGTAGACCATCACGTCCGGCTGGCCCGTCACCACGAGCCATGCCGAGGCGGCAACGATGGCGAGGAAGAGGATGAAGTTGATCGGCTTCTGAAGCGGATACGTCACCGCGCGCTCGGTCACGAGGCCCTGCAGCTTCCCGAACGCGACGATGCTGCCGGTGAAGGAGATGGCGCCGATCAGGGCGCCGAGGAGAATCGTGACGCCGCTCACCGGGGGAACCGGGAGTCCCGCCCTGGCGAAACGAAGATATTCGAGGCTCGAGACGATCGCCGCGGCGCCGCCGCCCGATCCATTGAAGAGCGCGACCATCTGCGGCATCGCGGTCATCGCCACCCTGCTCGCGGCCACGGTCCCGATCAAGCCGCCCAGCACGATCCCCGCCGCGATCGTTCCGTAGCTCAGGATCTGGCGGTCGAGCAACGTGGCCACGATGGCGAGGAGCATTCCGACCGAGGCGAGGAGGTTGCCGTTTCGTGCCGATTTCGGAGAGCTGAGCTGCTTGATTCCGATGATGAAGAGGACGGAGGCCAGAAGGTAGACGGATCGGATGACGTTCGGCGGGAGATGCGGGAGCGACACCGTCAGCGCCCGCCCGGGGTCTTGCCCGCGAACATCCGGAGCATCCGGTCGGTGACGAGGAAGCCTCCGACCACGTTGATGGTACCGAGCACGACCGCCACGAAGCCCAGGGCGGTCACGAGGGGACCCTCGGGCGTCCCCGCGACCAGCATGGCCCCCACGAGAACGATTCCGTGGATCGCGTTCGTACCGGACATGAGCGGCGTGTGGAGGATCACGGGGACCTTGGAAATGATTTCATACCCGATAAAGATTGCGAGGACAAGGATGGTGAGGTCGGTCAGCAGTTGCTCGATCATCCCTGGCTCCTTGCCTGCGATCCGGAGGCCGCGGGCGCCACTCCTTGAGCGCGAGCCCGTGTCGCCGGATGAACGATCTGCCCATCGCGCGTCACGCAGGTCGCGCTCGCGATGTCGTCCGACCAATCCGGGCTGAGCTTCCCGTCCTTCGTGAGATGGAGGAGGAACGTCGTGATGTTCTTGGAATACATTTGCGTCGCATGCACCGGCACCGTGCTCGCAAGCCGCACCGGGCCATGGATCGTCACGTCGTGCCGCACCACGGTTTCTCCCGGCTCGGTCAGCTCGCAGTTACCTCCCATGTCCGCCGCCAGGTCCACCACCACCGATCCCGGTTTCATCGCCGCGATCTGATCGGCGGAAATGAGCCGGGGCGCCGGCATCCCCGGAATGCGGGCGGTGGTGATGATGACGTCGGAGTGGGGGATCCGCTCTCCGAGCAGCTCCACGCCCTTGCGCTGCGCCTCGGCGGAGAGCGGCTTCGCGTAGCCCTGCTCGTCCTGCGCCTCGCCCGGGTCGAGTTTGGGACCCACAAACGTCGCGCCCAGGCTCTCCACCTCTTCCTTCACCGCCGGCCGGACGTCGTAGGCCTCGACCACCGCGCCCAGCCTTCGCGCCGTAGCGATCGCCTGGAGGCCGGCGACTCCGGCTCCCACGACCAGAACGCGCGAGGGGGCGATGGTTCCCGCCGCGGTCACGAGCATGGGGAATAGCCGCGGAAGGGTGTCCCCGGCGATCAGGACCGCCTTATAACCCGCGATGGTGCTCATCGAGGAGAGCGCGTCCATCGTCTGGGCGCGCGTGGTGCGCGGCATCATGTCCATGCTGAAGCTCAACACGCGACGATTGGCGAGCATGCGAACCGTGTCGATGTGGCTCAAGGGACGGAGCATGCAAATCAGGGTTGAGCCCTCGCCGAGGAGGTCCGCCTCGTGAAGATTGAGCGACCGGTTCTGAATCGGAGGCTGGATCTTGAGGACGATCTCCGAGCGCGACCAGAAGTCCGCGGTGCTCGTGACCAAGCCGGCGCCCGCTTCCTGGAATTTCGCGTCGGGGATGTAGGCACCCGCCCCTGCCCCGGCCTCGACGAGTACGTCGTAGCCGGCGGCTTTGATCTGGCGGACCGAATCGGGTGTCACGGCCACGCGGCGTTCCCCCGGCCCGATCTCCTTCGCGATGCCGACCTTCATGGTGAACGGCTCCTGGAAGTGACGCGGATGAATCCAGCAAGCGGCGATCGCGCCGTTTCGTTATGACGCCCGAGATTCGCGCCTATGTGAGGAAGATTGAGGGCTACCGCGCGGGGCGCAGCCCGGTCTCCTTGATGAAGACCGCTCCCGCCAAGTTCGCACGCGCCGTCGTCGGGCTGAACGCGGCTCAGATGCGACGCCGACCTGCGCGGGGCAAATGGAGCATCATCGAAATCCTGGGACACCTCCACGACACAGAGATCGTGTACGGCTACCGATACCGGCTCGCGCTTTCCCAGCCCGGCTCGGACATTCTCGGTTACGACCAAGCGCGCTGGGTGGTGGAGCTTCGCCACCGGCGGAGCAACGCGAAGCGGCTTCTCGAGCGTATTCGGATTCTCCGCGAGGGGAACCTGGATGCGGTCCTTGGCGTGCCGCGTCCCTACTGGAAGCGATTCGGCAGGCACACCGAGCGGGGCAAGGAGACCGTGCGAAGGACGCTCGAGCTGATCGCCGGGCACGACCTGAACCACATCGATCAGATCCGGGCGATTCGGAAAAAGTACGGCTGGTAGTCGCGCGAGCTAAGAAGCCTTGGCCCATGCGCCGCGGGTCGCGGCGACGAACGCGCGGAGGAGCTTTCGCGTGATCTGCGATTCGGCCATCCGCTCGGGATGCCAGTGGATGCCGATGAAGAAGGGGTGATCGGTCCGCTCGATCGCTTCGATGATCCCATCGGGGCTTCGCGCTGCGGCGCGAAACCCAGGAGCCACCTCTCCGATCCCCTGGTGATGGTAGGAATTCACCGTCGCCGAGGTGACCCCGAGCGCACGCGCGAGAATCGTCCCGGGCTCGATCTGGATCTGGTGCTCGGGCGATGCGCCGGCCGGCTCGTCCTCGTGCTGGAGGGCGCCCGGCACGTCCTCGGGTATGTGCTGCAACAGGGAGCCGCCGAACGCGACGTTCAAGGTCTGCGCGCCGAGGCAGATCCCCAATGCCGCCATCCCCCGGTCCTTCGCCTCGCGCACGTAGGCGAAATCGGAGGCCGTCCGCTCCCGCGGAGCAAGCCGCTCGGGGTGGCGCGCGGCCTGGCCGTAATGCTTGGGATCGATGTCGGCGCCTCCGGTCAACACGAGCCCCTCCACCCGCTCCAGCAGCTCCCGCGCCTCCTCCCGGCTACCGACGAGAGGAAGAATCACAGGCAACGCCCCGTTTTGTGAAATCAAGGATGTATAGAGCGAATAGAGGAAATAGGCGTCGCCGAAGGGCTGGCCCGATTTCAGATTGGGGCAGATGCCGATGAGCGGTTTCGACATAGGCTAGTACCCCCGCTCGATGTCGACCTGATTCAGGAGGGGGAGCCCGGCGGCGTCGCGACGCAAGTTTGCGCGGAAGAGCGCCATGGCGCGGGGCCAGAAGCCGATCGAGTTGCCCGAAATGTGAGGCGTCAGGATCACGTTGTCGAGCGTATAGAGTTCGCTCTCGCGCGGCAAGGGCTCCGTCTCGAACACGTCGAGCGCGGCCGCACCGATGGATCCCATTCGAAGCGCCGCCACGAGGTCCCGCTCACGCACGATCTTCCCTCGCGCGACGTTTACGAACCAGGCTCCCCGTTTCATCCTCCCGAACGCCGCCGCGTCGAACACACCTTGCGTCTCGGGCGTAAGCGCTGCCGCGACGACGACGGCGTCGGACGCCTCGAGCATGCGATCCAGATCGCCGGGGCCCATCACCGCATCGATGCGCGGTTCCTCTTCGGGCAGGCCGAGTGCTCGGAGCAGATCCGGCTCCCAAGCCGAGGGGCGTTCCGGATGCCGGCGGACCGCGATCACGCGCATGCCGAACGCGAGCGCGCGCCGCGCGACCTCGCGCCCGATCGCGCCGTAGCCGAAAAGTCCAAGCGTCCGTCCGTAGAGCTCCCGAGGACGCCCCGGACCCTCGAACCATCGCTCCCGTTCCAGGCCGTCCTGGATCTGGTCGGCGATGGCCGTACGGAGCTGGCGCGCGAGGGCCACCAGAACCCCGAGCGTGTGCTCCGCGATCGGAACCGCATGGACTCCGCGCGAGTTGGTGAGGAGGATCTTCCGCTTGGTGACGCTCGGGGTGAGGTAGGCGCCGATCCCCGCGGCCGGGGCGTGCAGCCAGCGGAGGTTTCGCGCACGGGCCACATTCGCTTCACCGGGAGCCCAGGAGAAGAGAATCTCGGCCTCGGGGATCGCCGCTTCCAGGTTTTCCTTCGAGCGGGCGCGCGTGATCTCGAGATCGGGGAAGTCGAGGCGCAGTCGCTCGACCTCCTCGTCCGGAATGGTCCACGCCTCGGAAGCGTGGAAGAGCCCGAGTAGAAGCCGTCGCACGCCCAAGGATCCCCGCCCGAGACTAGAGCGTCGGGCCGCTGTCGCCGAGCAGGATTCGCCTCAGGAGCGCGACGGGGAGAGCACCCTGCGAAAGGATGCGCGCATGGAACCGGGCGAGATCAAAGGCCGGCCCCTCCGCGCGCGCGACGTCATCGCGGAGCTTCCGGATCTGGAGCGCGCCTAGGGTATATACGATGTACGTGGGGTCGAAGGCCGCGCGGTAGGCCTCCCGCTCCGCATTGGCGCGCTCCATGTGCGCGTGCTCCATGAACAGAGCGATCGCCTCGTCCATGGTCATCCCGCGCGTGTGGACGCGAAGCCCCACCTGGAAGCGGCACGCGCGCACGAGAGCCCATCGCAACATTCCGAACTCGACCCTCGGATCCTCCTTCTTGTACCCGTGGTTGACGAGCGCTTCCTCCACGTAGAGTCCCCAGCCTTCCGCGAAGCTGCCGCAGCCCATGATCTTCCGAACCAGGCTCGGTGCCCGTTTGGAATAGAGGAAGTGGACGTAGTGCCCGGGGTAGGCCTCGTGAATGGAGACCGACGGAAGCGTCCATCGGCTGTAACCCTGGAGGTGCTGCTCCACCCGCGCGGAGTCCCAGCTCTTGTTCGGGAGCGTGATGTTGTAATACGCCTCGCTCGCCTGCTTCTCAAACGGCCCCGGCGAGTCAAGGCTCGCGAAGGACCTCTCCGCCGCGAAGGAAGGAGTTGGACGCACGGTACAGCGCACCTCCGAGGGGACATCGATGAACTTGGAGGTCATGCAGAACGAACGAATGTCCTCGAGGAGACCGGTCGCGTAGGGAATCAGGCTGTCCGCGGAGGGGTGGTCCTGTCGCATCGATTGGGTCAGCTCGTCGAGGCTCGCGTTCGGGTTCACCCGCTTGGCGGCCGCGGCGTACCGAGCCTCGAGGCGGTCTAGCTCGTGCTGGCCCACGTCGAGCAGGGTATCGAGCGGCATGTCTACCATCTCGTCGTAGTAGAGCTTCTTGCGATAGCGCTCCGGGCCCAGGACGTACGAACCTTGGGCGTGCGGCACCAGATCCTCGCGCACCCACTTGATGTACTCGCGCGTCGCCGTCTCCGCGGTCGATTTCGCCTCCTCGTAGCTCTTGAGGAGCACCGGGTCCTTGACCGTGGCGAACGCGGCAGGCACCTCGTGCTCGAGGAACTCGATCGATCCTTCGAAATCCTCGGCGGCGAGCTGCGCGAACATCGCCGGTGGATTCTTGACGTTCTGCTTCCCGCTTTCGAGAAGCCGCGGCACCTGCTTCAAGCGCGCGGTCACCGAGCGGAGCCGGTCCTCGGGAGGCGCGAAGCTGCGGGCCACGAGCGCGAAGATTCCCTCCGCGTAGTTGTAGGTGCTCGGGTCGTTCTCCCAGCGGCGGATCTCGGTGAGATCGAAGAGGTGTCCCTCGACTTGGCGGCTGAAGAGATCGTAGTCGATCCTCGAGGCGTCGCTCAGCCTCCGAGGGTCGATCCGCTTCGCTTCGGCAACCGCGCGCCGCGTCCGGGCGATCTCCGCGTCGATCGCGGCTCGCGAGCGGTCCCCGAGCTGCGAGTCGTACCGGTGCAGGCCCGACGTCGTTGCCCACGATGGCTCGAACGCAAAGTACCCGCGTGCGTAGTCCGAGACGACCGCGGCGAAGCGCTTCTCGGATGCGTTGCCCGAGACGGGGCGGGGGGCCAGCGGGTCGTCGATCTGCGAGGAGGCGGGGTCCGCCGCCCACGCCCGCGGAGGCTCGGGTAGAGCGAAGGCGGTCAGAGATAGGACCAGGAGCAGCGAGATACGCGCGTTCGGGGGTCTCATCGTGGCGATCCTCCTGAGCGTTCGGATGAGCCAGCGACGTTATCACGCTGTCCCCCAAAAATCATCTGGGAGGAGACAAGCAGGAGGAAGAGCGCGAAAAGCCTCGATAGCGTTGCGGACTCGATGCGGTGGGCCAGGAGCGCCCCGAGCAAGGCGCCCACGGCGCCCCCCGCCATCAATCCCGGGAGGAGCGCGCGGACGATGTGGCCGTGGCGGGCGTGGCTCAAGGCGCCGACGATTCCGGTGGGCAGGATCATGAGCAGCGAGACCCCCTGCGCGACGTGCTGCGGAATCCGCTGACCCAGGACCAGGATTGGAACCAGGATCGTGCCCCCTCCGACCCCGAGGAGACCTCCCAAAGCCCCGACGAGGGCCCCAAGTAGGATGTTCCAGGGAGGGTCCCAAAGACGCGGCACATCGGTGTGCATCGGCACCGCGATCAGGATGCGGACGGCCGTGGCGAGCATCAGGATGCCGAGCGCCTGCCGCAGTCTCCGTGCGGTCATCTTCCGGGCGAGGGCGGCGCCGAACAGCACACCCGGGACGGCGCCCACGGCGAGATAGGCCGCGAGGACGAAATCGAGGTTTCCCGCTCGGAAGTACGCGAAGGCGGCGACCAACGCGGTCGCCGTGACGAACGCGAGCGAGGTCCCCTGAGCCTCATGCTGTTCCGCGTGCAGCAGGTGGACGAGCATGGGGACGAGCAGGATTCCACCCCCGACGCCCATGAGGCCGCCCAGTGCGCCGGCCACAAGTCCGAAGAGAAACGGCATGGCACTCGTCCCCATGGAGTTCGCGCACCCTACCACAGCTTTTTGCCGCGCGCGTTGACATTGCGCGCCTTCGGTCGCTACCCTTGCGCGAGCGTCTCAAGCGCCGCCATGGCCAACTTCCCCCCCATCAAGCCATCCCGACTCCTGTGGACGCTGCTTTTCCTCGGGGCTCTCCTCGTGCTCGTCAACGGGACCGTGATCTACGCGATCCAGACGGCCCACCATTTCCTGGACGAGGAGCTGGGAAAGCGCTTCGAGGCGACCGCCCACACAGCCGCCCTTCTGATCCGGTCGGATCAGCTCGACGCGCTTTTCCCGGCGGGGGCGGACTCCTTGAGGGCCGATCTTGACGTGGCGATGGACACGGCCGAGGCGGCGGAGGCGGTCCGCGATCAGTGGCGCAGGCTTGCCAGCGGGGCGGGAGCCTCGAACATAGTCCTCCTCGACCCGGATCATCGGGTTGTGCTCGCCTTGCGGCAATCGATGGCGAGGGATGCCGGCCGGGCCACCCTCGACGAGGCCGCATTCGCGCGCGCGATGATCGGCGAAGCGGCCCACTCCCGGCTCTTCGAAGAAGGGGACACGTACCTCAAGGCCGGCTACGCCCCGGTGATCCAGTACGACGGACGAATCGTCGGCGCGGTCGTCGTCGAGGGGGGATCGAGCGCCTTTCGCCCGCTCGAGCAGGTGAAGGCGTCCCTTTACACGGCCGCGTTCCTGGCGTCGATCCTGGTCGTGCTTGTCGGGCTGGGATACGTGCGGACGCAAGCGCGGCTGGCCCGCGTCGAGGAGCGCATGAACCACGCCGACCTTCTCGCCACGGTCGGGCAGGTCGCGGCCGGGGTGGCTCACGAGATCCGCAATCCCCTGGCCGTGCTCCGCGGCGCCTCGGCGCGATTGCAAAAGCTGGAGCAGCTTACGGTCGAGGATCGAAAGGAGCTCCTCAGCATGATCAACGAGGAAGTCCACCGGATGGGGAACGTCGTCCAGAACTTTCTCGACCTCTCCCGCCGACCCGACACCGAGCCCACGATCTTCGTCCTGCGCCCGGTTCTCGAGCGCTCGATGGAGATCATCAATGTGGAGCTGTCGCGGTGCGGTGTCCGCTCGGGCGTGCGCTGGGAGGCGGAGGACGGGGTCTGCATCCGTGGGCGGTCCCAAGCCATGCACCACCTGTTCCTGAATCTCGCGCTCAACGCGCGTGACGCGATGCCCGACGGGGGAGAGCTCACCGTCCTGGTTCAGGCACGAAAGTCCGAACTCCGGATATACTTCCAGGACAGCGGCCCGGGCATCCCCCGGACCATCCGCTCGAGGATCTTCGAGCCGTTCTTCACCACGCGCGCCGAGGGGACCGGCCTCGGCCTGGCGTTCGTGGAGCGGATCGTGCTCGAGCACGGGGGGACGATTTCCGTAGGCTCCTCGCCGAGCGGAGGGGCCCAATTCCAGATCATTCTTCCAATCGAGAGTTGAACAATGCCTGACCGGATTCTGATCGCCGAGGACAACAAGAACCTGTGCCGGATTCTTGAGCGCGCGCTGAGCGAGGCGGGATACGAGGTTGTGGTCGCGCTCGGCGGTGACGCGGCCGTCCACGAGATCAAGTCGCACCCCTTCGATCTCGTGATCTCCGACATGCGCATGCCGGGCGCCACCGGCGTGGCCGTGTTCCAGGAAGCGCGCGCGCAGGTGTATCAGCCGGACGTCATCCTCATGACCGCCTTCGGCGACACGAGAGAGGCGGTGCGCCTCATGAGAGACGGCGCGGCAGACTACATCCTCAAGGACTTCGATCCGGACGAGCTCGTGACCCGCGTGGGGCAGGTGCTTGAGCGGAGGCGCCTCAAGCAGGAGTCCACCGTCCTCAAGGGACGCATCGAGAGCCTGAAGGAGCAGATCAGCCTCCACCAGTTCGACATGATCGTGGGACAGAGCCGCGTCATGCGGGACGCTCTCAGCCTGGCGGAGCGGGTCGCGCGGACCGACGCGAACGTCCTGCTCCTGGGGGAGAGCGGCACAGGGAAGGAGGTCTTTGCCCAGGCGATCCATGCGGCGAGCAAGCGCTCGGAGGCCCCCTTCGTGCCCGTGAATTGCGGCGCCCTCCCGGAGACGCTCCTCGAATCGGAGCTTTTCGGTCACGAGCGGGGCGCGTTTACGGGAGCGATCCGAACGAAGCCGGGCCGCTTCGAATTCGCCGAGGGAGGCACCGTCTTCCTGGACGAGATCGGCGAGGTGCCGCAGAGCATTCAGGTGAAGCTGCTCCGCGTGTTACAAGATAGGACCTACGTGCGGGTCGGCGGCGAGGAAATGCGCCGCGCCGACGTGCGCGTGATCGCGGCGACGAACCGGAATCTCGAGGAGATGATCCACACGGGAAGATTCCGCGAGGATCTCTATTACCGTCTCAATGTCTTCCCGATCCGATTGATGCCCCTGCGAGAGCGGCGCGAAGACATCCCCGAGCTGGTCGAATTCTTTCTGAAGCAGCAGGAGAGATCGGTGGAGGACGTCACGCCCGAGGCGCTGGAGCATCTCCGAGCGTACGAATTCCCGGGTAACATCCGCGAGCTGCAGAACCTGATCGAGCGCGCGTGCATCCTCGCGGGCACGGGAAAAATAGAGCGCTCGCATTTTCCGATCGGGAAGACACGACTCACGGCGGACCCGGCCGAGCTTCTCTCCCTCGGCTTGAGTCTCGATCAAATCGAGAAGCGCCTCATCAAGGAGGCGCTGGAGCGCGCCCAGGGCAATAAGACCAAAGCCGCGTCCCTTCTGGGGATCTCCCGCCGCGCGCTCTACTCGCGCATGGAAAGCCACGGCATCCCGATCGGGGGCGCTGAATCGGAGCCCGCGGACTGAGTTAGGCCGGCCCGGTCGGAAGCCTCCCGGCGACCCTCGAAACAATACCGAACCGTACGTACCGGGTACGGCGGCGGCCATTCCCAACAGGTCGGGCGCCCGTGATGTTACGGAGAGCCGTTTCGGCCGGTTTTGTAACTCCATCAGCCGCCGAACCTTCTCTGAATCGCCCCACGTCCGAAGCCATAAGTTCAAGTCTGGCATAGAGGTTGCGGAGTTGTGGGGGGTTATGGTCCCCCCGACCGTGCACCGACTCCAGCCGGTGAGTCGCCGAACTATGTCCGCCGCACGCGCGGGGGCGCGATTCGTCGCGCTCTGCGCGCTCATGGGATTGGCTATGTTCGGCGCGCCCGGTCCGGTTGCTGCCCAAAAGACCGCGCCGGACGACTCCACGCACGTGGCAACAAGAACGCCCGCGCCCCCGGAAAAAGTCCCTCCAGCCGAAGCTCATTCGACCCCCGCACCGGCACCGGCTACCAGCGCCCGAGCGGACTCCGTCGTCGCGGAGGCGGTGAAGGATTCCGCGTCGACGACCCCCGCGGCGGATGACGCGAAAGCGAAGGATGCGCCGCCGGCAGAGCGCGCGGAAGATGCTGCCGCGACCCCTCCGGGAAAGGCGCCGGAAGCCGCGTCCGTACCCGCGAACGTGTCCAGGCCTTCTGAAGCTGAGGCCAAGGAACAGAAGGCGATCCCCACAGGTCCCGACGCGAAGGCGCGCCCCAAGGGAGCCACGCGCCCTGCCGTCGGTCGAGGGCAGAAGGGCGCACCCAAGACGGGAGCGATCGCAAAACCCATGACGACCAGGCAACCGTCGGATGGAGCCGCTCCGCCTTCAATTCTCCCACACGAAGGTCCCTCCGAATCGGATCGGGTCGGCTTGGAGCTGGAGCGCACCGAGCGCTTCGCCGGGCGGGCGCAACGCGTGGTTCTGAACTCCAAGAATACGCGCGCCATGAAGCTGTATACCTCCGCGCTCGATTTCCAGGCCGATTCACGCGAAGCCTACAAGGTGCGCCAGTACGCCCGCGCCGAGCGTCTGACCCTCGCCGCGCGGGATTTCGCGGACCGCGCGTCGCGGATGGTGGGACCGCCACGAGAGGACCCGGACTTCGTCGAGCACATCTTGAGGCGCACGGACGACGCGCTCGAGCGGACGAAGGACGTACTCAGGAACGGGGCCGACCGCGCCTCATGGCGTAGCCACGACGATTTGAGGAATCAGCAGAAGGATGCGTGGAAGACATTCAAGGGCGGGGACGTCGGATCCGCCTACAAACAGACGCTCGCCGTTCGTGAAGGGGTGCTGGTCCTTCTCCGGCAGCTCCAAGACCTCCCGGTCCCGCGCGAGACGGCGGAGAAAGCCATCGGCGGCGCGCAAGCGGCCCTGGAGCAGGCGACCAAGGAGCTGGGACCGAAGCCCAATGCGGAGGCGGTGCGCCTGGTCCGGCTCGCGAGTGACTATCTCGCCAAGGCGCGTCAGTCCTTCCAACGTGGGAGTTATCGCTCGGCGCTCCTTCAGGCGAAGGTGGTCGAGCGCCACGCCGAGCACGCGGTGGACGTCGGCAGGCCGCGGTCGGGTTAGTCGCAGCGTATGACGGCGACCGTGACGTCGTCGCCGGGTTTCCCCTCGCTCGAGAATTCGTGGACCGTGCGGATCAGGGATTCCACGAGGAGTTCCGGAGCGAGCCCTCGATTCTTCCGCAAGAACGCCTGCAGGCGCTCCTCGCCAAACTCGTCATCCGCGTCGTCTCTCGCTTCGGTCACGCCGTCGCTATAGAGCACGAGGATGTCCTCCGGGACCATCCGCATGGCGGCGGATTCATAGGTCGCCTCCGGGAACATGCCGAGCAAGAGCCCCCCGACCGAGAGCTTCTCCGTCTGCCCGGATGCATGGACGAGAAAGGGAGGGTTGTGCCCCGCGTTGACGTAGCGGATCTCACCGGTCGAGCAATCGATTGCGATCAGCACGAGGGTAATGAAGCGCTCTCCTCGAACGGCGTGGTGGATCGAGCGGTTGAGCCTGGCCATCACGGTCGGCAGGTCTCCATCCGATTCGACGTGCGCGCGGACGCTCGCGTGAAGGTTGGTCATCAGGAGCGCCGCGGGCATCCCTTTCCCCGCCACGTCCCCCAGGCAGACGGTGAGCAACGCGCCTTCCCCTTCGATGAAGTCGAAGTAATCCCCCCCTACGTCCGATGAGGGGATGTTTTTCCCCGCCACTCGGTAGGGAGGACGATGGAGCGGCCCCGTCGGGAGAAGCGACTGCTGGATGTTCGCCGCGCGCTTCAGCTCCTCTTCCATCTGCTTCCTTCGCTGCAGCTCCTCGAACGATTTGGTCTCGAGAATCTTCACGGCCGCGAGGTGCCCGATGTGCGTGAGGATGAGGAGGTCCGTGTGCTCGAACGGAATCGGCGCGGCTACGTTGTCGACGTAGAGGACGCCGAGGACCTCGTCCTCGTGCCAGAGCGGAACGCACATCGCCGAGTGGATCCTCTGGCGGATGACGCTTTGCTGCTCCTTGAACCGGGCGTCGCTCTGGGCATCGCTCGTGAGGATCGCGGTGCGGTCGTCGATTGCGCGCCGGGCGATGCTCCGGCTGACGATGATCTCCTGCCCCACGGTCCGGCCGCGTTGCTTGGTCGCTTTGGGAATCAGCTCCTGGCCGTCTTCGCCGCGCAACACCAGCACGGTCCGATCGGAATGGAGAACGTCCGAGGTCAGGTCCACGATGAACTGAAACAGCTCGCCCATCGGCTTGTGCGCGAGGAGAGCAGGGCCCAGTCGCTCCATGCCCTGAAAGAACTGCGCCATGCGCTGCGGGGACGTGCCCGTCGCGGCGATCGCGTTGATGTTCGTCCCGGACTGGGAGGTGCCTACCAGATCCGCAAGAGGGACGGCCTGGACGGTGCCCGGCGCCTTCGTGTCGGCCACCCGCGCGGAGGATCCCGGGTCTCCCCCTTCGGGTGCGAATTGAATCTGACAGGCGCCTAGCCCGATTTGATCTCCGGGCTTCAGGCGCGATTCCTGGATCAGAGCCCCGTTCACCTTCGTCCCGTTCTTGCTCATGAGATCCCGGATCCAATAGCAGTCCTCCCGGAGAACGATCTCCGCGTGCTTCTTGGAAACCGTGGAATCGTTGACGACGATCTTGTTCTCAGCCGCGCGGCCGAGAAGGAAGGGGCCGTCCCCCTCAATATGGACGAGCTCGTGCTCGCGACCGGGGACGCGGATCAGGAGAGATTGGGTCTGGCTCATGCGGATAGCCTTTCAGTGTGGCGGCGTCGGTCCCCAAGTTCCACTCAAAAACGCTTCTCCAAGCGAACGGTACGAATCGCAAGGCAGTCGTGGTGGGCTCGGCTGCCTGCTCCGGCTTGTTGCCATGCGTGAACCGATGTGGTATCCTCGTAAGCTAGGTGGATGCTTGATGTTACTCCCGGTTGACCACTCAGACGAGGCATTCCAGTGAAGGACCATCAACCCGCCAACATTCGCAACATCGCTCTGGTCTCTCCCCACGGAACGGGCAAGACGTCGCTGGCCGAATCGTTCCTCTTCCGCGCCAAAGCGACGACCCGCCACGGAAAAGTGGAGGAAGGGACGACTGCCCTCGATTTCTCGCCCGAGGAAGTCCACCGCAAGATCACGATCAGTCTGGGAATCGCCCCGATCGAATGGCGCGACACGAAGGTCAATCTCCTCGATACACCCGGTTACTCCGACTTCGTGGGCGACATGGTCGCGGGCCTACGTGTTGCCGACGCTGCCGTCTTCTGCATCAAGGCGTCGGCCGGAATCGAGGCGGGCAGCGAATCGGCGTGGGACCGCGTCGAGGAGCGCGGATGCCCGGTGTTGTGTCTGGTCACGCAAATGGAGCGGGAGCATGCCGGCTTCTCCAAGGCGCTCGAGGGCGCCTCGGGGAGGCTGGGGAAGCGGTTTGTCGCGACCGCCTGGCCGATTGGAGAAGCAGACAAGTTTCGGGGGCTCGTGGACCTCGTCTCGATGAAGGCGTATCTCTTCGAGAAGGATGGATCCGCCATGGAAGCTCCGATCCCGCCCGAGCTCGAAGCTGAGGTGCAAAAGGCTCGCGGGGCCCTCGTCGACGCGGCCGCGGAGGCCGACGACGCCCTTCTCGAGAAGTTCCTCGGGGGGGAAGAGCTTTCCACCGAGGAGGTGCGCCGAGGCATCCGCGGCGGGCTCCTCCAGAAGAGCTTCGTGCCGGCGCTTCCCGTTGCCGCCTATCCGATGATGGGAATCGACCACGTGCTCGATACCTTCGTCTGGCTCATGCCTTCCCCTCTGGATTGCGGACCTGTCGTCGGCACGAAGCCGGGGACCGAGGAGAAGGTGGAATTCAAGCCAGAGCCAAGCTCGCACCTCGCCGCGCTCATCTTCAAGACGAGCAGCGAGACCCACGCCGGAGACCTTTCGATGATCCGGGTGTTCGCCGGAACGCTCTCCCCTGGAAAGGAAGTCTGGAACGCGAGCGCCCAGCGCGCGGAGAAGACCGGCCAGCTCTTTTACGTGCTCGGCAAAGAGCGCAAGGATGCGGGGCAGATCATCGCCGGCGACATCGGCGCCGCCGTCAAGCTTCGCGAGAGCCACACCGGGCAGACGCTCTGCGACAAGAGCGCGCCCATTCTTCTCCCGCCCATCCCCTTCCCGCATCACGAGCTGGAGGTTGCGATCTTCGTGAAGAACAAGGCGGATGAGGAGAAGATGGGATCCGGCCTCCACAAGCTGCGCGAGGAGGACCCGACCCTGCACGTCCACGTGGATTCCTCCCTTCACCAGACCCTGCTTCAGGGCACGGGCGATTTGCAGGTTGATGTCATCATCGAGAAGCTCCAGCGCCGGTTCGGCGTCCATGTGGAGCTGATGAAGCCTCGCATCCCCTACCGCGAGACGATCCGAAAGTCGGTGTCCAAACAGGGGCGTCACAAGAAGCAGACCGGGGGGCGCGGGCAGTTCGGCGACGTCCACGTCCGTCTGGAGCCTCTGAAGTCGGGCTCGGGCTTCGAGTTCGTGGATGAGATCGTCGGAGGCGCGGTGCCGAGGAACTACATCCCCGCGGTCGAGAAGGGAATCGTGGAAGCGATGCACGAAGGGGTCCTCGCGGGGTATCCGGTGGTGGACGTGCGCGCCGCCCTCTACGACGGTTCCTATCACTCGGTCGATTCGTCCGAAATGGCGTTCAAGATCGCCGGCTCGCTTGCCTTCAAGGAGGGCGCGAGGGAGGCCGGTCCCGTTCTCCTCGAGCCGATCGTGGAGATCGAGGTGCGCGTTCCCAAGGACTTCGTCGGCGCCGTCACGGGGGACCTGTCCTCGAAGCGCGGCAAGATCCTCGGGATGGGGACCGACGGGCGCTACGAGGTCATCCGCGCCCAGGTGCCGCAAGCGGAGCTGTACAAGTATTCCACACATCTTCGTTCGCTCACCCAGGGAAGGGCGTCGCACAAGACCAAGTTTTCCCATTACGAGGAAATCCCGCGCGAGCTCGCGGAAAAGGTCGTCAGTCAGGCCCGCGCCGAGAAAGAGGCCATGGCGTCCGCATAGGGCGCCCCCAAGGAGTGCTCATGCGCCGCACCACGCTCCCGCACCCGCGCGTCCTGCTCCCGCTCATCGCGGTGCTCGTTCTATGCGTCCCGCGCCCGTCCCGCGCGGCCGAGGACCCGCACGCCCGGTATGCTCCCCCCGCGCCGCGAGGCGCCGAGGTGATCACCCCGGCGGCCACGGCCCGCTTGAAGCGGGGTGCGGCGGCGCTGTGGATCTATTTCACGGACAAGGGCGAAACCGACGCGCGCACGTTCGCCCGATCGGTGCATGAGGCGGGGGGTCGCGTTACGGACCGCGCCCGATCCCGCCGCGCCCGCGAGATGCAGGGCCGCTTCGTGCCGGACTACTACGACGTCCCGGTGTCGCCGCGCTACCTCGACGCGGTGCGATCCACGGGCGCCACGGTCCGTCACTCCTCGCGATGGCTCAACGCCGTGAGCGTCGAGGCGGATGCGGCTGGCGCGAAGCGCATCGCGACGCTCCCCTTCGTCCGGTCAATCGAGCCGATCGCCTACTCGAAGCGGGTCGCGCCGGTCGGTCCTGTCACGCCCGTGGCGCCCGGATTCGCTCCAACGCCGGCGCCCGAGCGGGGAATGGCTCCTGGCACCCCTGAAGAGCGGGAGTTAGGGCAGGCGCCCGCGCTCGGCCCGCCCGCGGGGTACGGTGCCTCGATCACCCAGCTCAACGGGATCAACGCCAAGGCGGCGCAGGACTCCGGCTACACGGCCGCGGGGGTGCTGGTCGCCATGCTCGACACCGGATTCAACAAGGCCCATAACGCGACCATCCAGCTCAAGCGGATCGCGGAATACGATTTCGTCTTCCACGACGGCGAGACCGCGAACCAGGGGAACGACGCCCTCGGGGCCTGGGATCACGGAACCGGCACGTGGTCGGTTCTCGGCGGGTACTACTCGGGCAACCTGATTGGTCCCGCGTACAACGCCTCCTTTCTCCTCGCGAAGACGGAGGATGTGCGCACCGAGACCCCGGTCGAGGAGGACAACTGGCTGGCCGCGGTCGAGTGGGCGGACAGCATCGGGGCGGACGTGATTTCTTCGTCGCTCGCCTATTTCGCCTTCGATAACCCAGCGGATAGCCACACCTATGGACAGCTGGACGGCCGGACGACCACGGTCACGAAGGCGGCGGCGCTTGCCGCGCGGCGTGGGATCGTGGTGGCGAACGCGATGGCGAACTCGGGGCCGGCGGTAGGATCGCTCCAGGCGCCCGCGGACGCGGACAGCATCCTCTCGACGGGCGCCGTGGATGCGAACGACGTGATCGCGCCCTTCTCCAGCCGGGGCCCGACGGCCGACGGCCGGGGAAAGCCGGAAATCGTGGCTCAGGGGGTGAACACGATCTGGGCGGTCGCGGCCAACGCCACGCAGGTCACGGGCGTCGACGGCACCTCCCTAGCGACCCCGCTCATCGGCGGGGCGGCGGCCCAGGTCCGCGAGGCGCACCCGGAGTGGACCGTGCAACAGCTCCGGTACGCGCTCAAGGTCACCGCGGACAAGGCCGGTGCGCCCGACAGCACGACCTACGGCTGGGGCCGGGCCAACGTGGTCGCGGCCATCTACAGCTCGCCGCTCGGCGGTCCTGTCTATCCCAAACCCTTCGACCTCGCGTTTCCGGTGAACGGCGGAACGATCACAACGCCACCGTTCCTGTTTCGCTGGAGGAGGACGGTGGATCCGAACGGGGACGCGGTGACCTACCGGATCAAGATCTTGAAGGCACCGTCTGACTCTTCCGTCTTCGACGCGACCACGACCGACACCACGATCACGTTTCCGGGATACCTCGGGCCCAGCACGACCTACCGTTGGTACGTGAGCGCCAGCGATCCGGCGAGTCACGGCCGCGAAAGCCGCGAGCGGTTCACGTTCGTGACCAGCTCGACGACGGGGGTCGTTCTCTCCCCGCCGGCCTCGGGCGTGGTTCTCTATCCGAATCGACCGAACCCGGTTCAGTCCTCGACCCTGATTCCGTTCGCCATCGCCGCGTCCTCGCCGAATGGGATGACCCTTGTGACGCTGCGGATCTACGATACCGCCGGGCATCTCGTGCGGACCCTTCTCGAGAACGAGCCGACCGCCGTTCCCCTTGCCCGTTTTGAGGCCTGGGACGGGAGGGACAAGAAGGGCCGACGCGTGAGCTCTGGAATCTATTACTATCGGCTCACCGCGGCGGGGAAGGACCTCTCCAGGCGGATGGTCGTGTTGCGCTGATTCACCGATTGTAGGGTCCCTGATTCTTGCCGCGCCCGCTCAGAGGGAGGAGCGACCGTGTCGGGTCATTCGAAGTGGAGCACCATCAAGCGGAAGAAGGGCGCTACCGACGCCAAGCGCGGGAAAGTCTTCACCAAGTACATCAAGGAAATCACGGTCGCGGCGAGAGCGGGGGGTGGGGATCCGGGAAGCAACCCCAGGCTCAGGACCGCAATCGCGGGCGCCAAGTCGGTGAACATGCCCGCCGATAACATCGATCGCGCGGTCAAGAAGGGCACCGGGGAGCTGCCGGGAGTCTCGTACGAGGAAGTCACGTACGAGGGGTACGGACCGGGCGGGATCGCCATCCTGATCGACGCCTTGACCGACAATCGCAACCGTACGACCGGCGAGATCCGCCATATCCTGACCAAGAGCGGTGGCCGGATGGCGGAAGCCGGGAGCGTGCAATGGATGTTCCACCAGAAGGGCGCGATCTCGATTCCGAAATCGGCGGCCGATGAAGAGACCGTGCTCAGCGTCGTCCTGGATGCCGGCGCGGAAGACGCGAGCACGGACGATCCGGAGGTCTACGAGATCACGACGTCGCCTCAGGCGTTCGAGGCCGTAAAGGCGGCGCTCCAGGCGAAGAACATCGCGTCGCAATCGGCGGAGCTGGCCAAGGTGCCGCAGACCACGATCACGCTCAGCGAGAAGGACGCCGAGCAAGCCTTGAAGCTCATGGAGGCGCTCGAGGATAATGACGACGTCCAGCGGGTCTCGTCCAATCTCGACATCGCGGACGAGGTTCTCGCCCGCATCCAAGCCTAGCGCCACCGTCGGCGCGGGCGAGCCCACGATCCGGCCGGACGAGCCCCGTCCCGGCGCTCCGCTCATTCTCGGGATCGATCCCGGAAGCCGGGCGACCGGCTACGGATTCATCATCCAGGAGCGAGGCGGCGCCCGCTGCGAGCGTTCCGGCGTCATCACCCCGCGCGTCCAGCTCTCCTTCCCCGACCGTCTCCTCGCGATCCACGACGCCCTCGAGGCGCTCTTGGCCGACATGTGCCCGGCCGAGGTTGCCGTCGAGAGCGCGTTCGTGCGAAAGAGCGCCGCTGCCGCGCTCCAGATCGGGCACGTGCGCGGGGTCGTGATCGTCGCGGCGAGGAAAAGCGGGGCGCAGGTTTTCGAATACACGGCGCCCGAGATCAAGATGGCCGTCGTTCGAAACGGTGGCGCCCAGAAGGAGCAGGTGGCGTTCATGGTTCGGAGGCTCCTGCCGGGGCTCACGAAGCTCAAAGAAGACGAAGCCGACGCGCTCGCGGTCGCGCTCTGCCACATGCACCGGGGCAGAGCCCGCGCGCTCGGCATCGCGAGGGTGCGCTCGTGATCGCGGCCGTCCAGGGCCCCCTCATCGCCAAAATGCCCACCGCGGCCTTGGTCCAGATCGGCGGCTTGACCCTCCGGCTTCAGATCTCGGTCTCCTGCTTCGAGACGCTGCCGGCCGCGGGACGGGAGGTCCATCTCCTCACCTACCTCCACGTCCGCGAGGACGCCCTTCAGCTTTTCGGCTTCACCGACGAGCAGGAGCGGAGCCTTTTCGAAAACTTGATCTCCATTTCGGGCATCGGTCCGAGGCTCGCGATCGGCATCCTGAGCGGCGCGACGGCCGCGAGGCTCCGCGAGGGGATCGAGGCGGGGGACACCGAGTTCCTCGTGACCCTGCCCGGGGTAGGAAAGAAGCTCGCCCAGAGGCTCGTCGTCGAGCTCCGCGAGAAGTTCGCACCGGGAGCCCCGGCCAAATTACCCCTGGCCTCCGGCACCCCCGGGGCGCTCCACGTCGGCACGGGAGGGGACGCCGCGTCGGCGCTCGTTTCGCTCGGCTTCTCGCGCATCCAAGCCCAGCACGCGGTCCAGGAGGCGCTACAGGAATTGGGTCCGGGCGCTTCCGTCGAGGAGGTCATCCGGAAAGCGTTGCGCCAGGGAGCGCGCTAGTGGGAAGCTCCCGCGGGATGCGAGGGGAATGAAAGAGCACGAGCGGATCACCGATCCGGAGCCGGTCGGCAACGAACGCGATCTCGACCGCACGCTAAGGCCCCAATCGCTCGACGAGTTCGTCGGGCAAGAGTCCCTTCGCGAGCAGCTCCGCATCGCGGTTGAAGCCGCGCGCGGACGGGGCGAGGCGCTCGATCACCTCCTTTTTCACGGCCCGCCCGGGCTGGGAAAGACCACCCTGGCCTCGATCCTCGCGCACGAGATGCGCGTTCCCATCGTCCAGACCTCCGGTCCCGTTCTCGAGCGCGCGGCCGATCTCGCCGGGCTCCTGACCAATCTCGAGGAGCGCGCGGTGCTCTTCATCGACGAGATCCATCGGATGAACCCGGTCGTCGAGGAGTATCTCTATCCTGCGATCGAGGATTTCCGCCTCGATATCATGATCGATCGGGGTCCGAGCGCACGCTCGGTGCGCATCGACTTGAAGCGATTCTCCTTGATCGGCGCGACCACGCGGACCGGGCTCCTGAGCGCCCCACTGCGCGGACGCTTCGGCATGACGGCCCGACTCGATTACTACTCCGCCGAAGAGCTGGCCCGGATCATCAACCGCTCGGCGAAGCTCCTCGGCGTGCCGATCGACGAAGCGGGCGCGCGCGAGCTGGCCTCGCGCTCGCGCGGGACGCCGCGCGTCGGCAACCGTCTCCTCCGTCGCGTTCGGGACTTCGCCGAAACGCGCGCCCAGGGGAAGATCACGGCCAAGGTGGCCCGCGACGCCCTGGCCCTCCTCGAAGTGGACGAGCGGGGGCTGGACGACATGGACCGGCGGATGCTCGAGGCCATCGTGATCAAGTACAGCGGGGGTCCTGTGGGCCTTTCGACGATCGCGGTCGTCGTTGGGGAAGAGCCGGATACCCTGGAGGACGTGTACGAGCCCTATTTGATTCAGGAAGGATTCTTGAAGCGCACCGCGCGGGGGCGTGAGGCGACCGACCTCGCGTTCGTGCACCTTGGGCTGGCGCCTCCCAAGCGGACCCCGGCCGCCGATCCGGAATCGCCGCAAAGCACCCTCTTCTAAGAGCTGGTTTCCACTGAACGCGCCGCACCGACTCAAGACATCCGACTTTCATTACGACCTTCCCAAGGATCGTATCGCGCAGCACCCCGCGCCCGCGCGCGACGGGTCGAGGTTGATGGGCCTCGACCGCTCCACGGGGGCGATCCGGCATCATCGGTTCCACGAGCTGCCATCGCTCTTGAATCGCGGAGACCTCCTGGTCGTGAATGACACCCGCGTCCTGCCCGCGCGGCTCTACGCGGCCGTCGCCGGCGGCGCGAGCGAGGCGGTGAGCCGCGACCGGGAGGTCGAGATCCTTCTCCTGCGCGAGGAGCCTTCCCAACGCTCCGAGCATGTCTGGTCCGCGCTGGCCAGGCCGGCGAAAGCGCTCAGGCCCGGGGCCACGCTGCGGTTCACGGATCCCTCGTATGGCGGCCAGGTCACGGGGATAGGCGAGCGCGGGGTGCGCCATCTCGTCTTCACCGCGGCGAGCGCGGGGGCGCCCTCGTTCGAGACCTGGCTCGCGCGCGTGGGACACGTGCCGCTCCCGCCCTACATCGCCCGGCCCGACGAGCCGGGTGACCGCGAGCGCTACCAGACGATCTTCGCGCGCGAGCCGGGTTCGGTGGCCGCGCCCACGGCGGCGCTGCATTTCACCGATCGAACCGTCACCGCGCTGAAGGAGCGCGGCGTCGAGATCGCGTACGTTACCCTCCACGTCGGTCCGGGAACGTTCCGGCCGGTTGCCACGGAGCATCCCGAGGAGCACTCGTTGGATCCGGAGCCCTACCGCGTCCCGCCGGAGACCGTGGCCGCGCTTCAGGCGAGCCGCGCGCTCGGTGGACGCGTGATCGCGGTCGGGACGACCTGCGTGCGAGCGCTCGAGTCCTGGGCGCGCGATGGGGAGCCTCCGGAGGGGGCGTGGCGCGACACGGGGCTCTTCATCCTTCCTCCGTTCGAGTTCCGCGTTGTGGGTGGGATGGTCACGAATTTCCACCTGCCGCGCTCGAGCCTCCTCATGCTCGTCAGCGCGTTCGCCGGCCGAGAGAGGGTTCTCGGTGCCTATGAGGCTGCGGTCGCCGATGGGTACCGTTTCTATTCCTACGGCGATGCAATGTTCCTGACCTAGCTGCTGGTTTCGTTCTGCACGGTCGCTCGCATTTCGCTCAAGTTTCAGCCGGACCTGCCGATCAAGCTGATGCTCTTCTCGTCCCACCCGCCCTCAGCTAACCATCTCTAGCAGCACCTCTTACCACGTTTGCTGTCACTCCATGCGCGGCAGGCACGGGCATTGCCTTTTGCCTGTGTGAAAACGCGCCCTCGCCACCGGGGCATCCGGCCTCGGGAGCGCGACGCGTGGGGGATGTTTCGGGGTGGACGAGGACAAGGAGGGAACGCCCATGACGCGCACGAAGCAACGCCGCAAGCCGCTGGACCGAAGCAGGAGAGGGGCACCCGGAATCCGCGACGCGAGGATCATGGAAGAGATCAAGAACCGCCGCTACCTTGCTTTCGTTCGCGCCATCGTAAACGGGGCGTACGCCCGCGGTGCTCGATAGCGCCATGTCACGTCTCCTCTCCCATGCGGAGATCGAAGCGCTGCTCGCGAGCGGGCCGATCATTCCGGGTCCCAAGGAGCGGCTTCAGATCGTGATCGAGGCCGGGCGAACGTCGATCCCGTTCGCGGACTTGCCCTCGCTCACCCCCGGCGCGCTTCTGCCATTGGACCGGGCCTCGGGCGATCCGGTCGAGGTCGTCGCGAACGGAACGACGATCGCCTTCGGGCACCTCATCGCCGCCAAGGGACGCCTGTGCGTCCGGATCGCGACCCTCGCGAAGGCGGGATCGGCGGCGGAGAAGGGCCCGCGATGAACGTCTTCTTCATTTACGCGATCGCGGCGATTGCCGCGGCTGCGACGCTCTTCGGGGCGATCCGCTTCTTCGGCCACCGCACGGGCGAAGAGAGCGACGCGGAGCTGTTCGTTGAGCCGCCGAAGATCGAAGTCTTGAGCCGCACACCCATCGGAATGGGACGATCGCTCGTGCTCGTCCAGTTCGAGGGGCGGCGCATCCTGCTCGGCCTCACGCGGGGACAGTGGACCGCGCTCGCCGACCTCGGGCGTACCGCCCATCCCGGCCAGGAGCCTGCTTCGACCATCGATGCCGAGCTGAACCGCGCCTTGAGCGCGGACCGCCTTCGCCGAGGGCGGAGAAGCTCGTGATGGTTCTGGCGGACGGATTCTTTGCGCTAGCCGATGCATCGCCGCAGATCTGGCCGCGCACGGAGGCGCGCGCCGGAGCCCAATCCTCGTGAAATCAGGGACTTATCTCCGCGGCACAACGATTGCTCGATAGACCGAACATGCCACGCGAAACAGAGGAGCTCAGGCTCATGACGAGCGAAGGAACCACGAACGGTACCGCGAAACGCCGCGTCCGCGCGCGGGGTGCGAAAAACGCACGACCGGGTGGCAAGGCGCCGCGAACGCCGTCGATCGCGCGGAGGCAGGCCGAGCCGCCACCCGAATCGCGTCCCCGCCGGAAGGTGCTGGCGATCACGAGCGGCAAGGGAGGGGTCGGCAAGACGAACATCGTAACGAACCTCGCGATCGCGCTCGCCCGCCAGGGAGTGCGGGTGTTGGTGCTGGACGGAGATTTCGGCCTCGCGAACGTCGACCTTCTCCTGGGCATCGCGCCCCAGTACGACCTTCAAGACCATATTCTGGGGGATCGCGCGCTCGACGACATCGTTCTCGAAGGGCCGGACGGGATCCGGGTCATTCCCGCGAGCAGCGGCGTGGAGGAGCTCGCGAACCTGGACGAATACCGGACCGAATGTGTCCTCCGATCGCTGGCGAGCGTCGAAGACGACGTGGACTTGATCCTGATCGACACGCCGTCCGGAATCGGCACGCACGCGGTCTCGCTCTCTCAAGCCGCGGATCAAATCATCGTCGTCACCACGCCGGAACCCACGGCCTTCTCGGACGCCTACGCCATGATCAAGGTGCTTTCCCAGCGTCCGCTCAAGTGCACGCCCTCCCTCCTCGTGAACCAGGCGAATTCGGAGGACGAAGCGCTCGAGGTCTCCCGCCGCGTGCAGTCGGTGGCGAAGCGCTTCTTGAACCTTGATATCGAGTACTGGGGCTTCGTCCTGGCCGACGAATCGGTTCCCAAGTCGGTCGTGCGCCAGGAGCCCTTCCTCTCGACCTATCCCTACTCTCCCGCGTCCAGCTGCATTTATCGGCTCGCCGGCCGCGTCTTGGGGCAGAGCCCTCAGAGAAAAGGGGTGCCGATCGCCGGGCCCCAGGGGCTCGTCACGCCCGACGAAGTGCCGGAGGGGGTCTAGGCGATGCGCGAGCTCATCAAGAAGTGGACTGTGATCGCGGCGGTCTCGGTCGTGGTGACCGTGGTCGCGACGGAGTGGATGTCCGGTACGCCGTGGCCGCTCCTCATCCTGCGCTCGGGTCTCGCGCTCGGGATCATCGTCCTGGCCGGATGGTGCGCAAGCCTCGTTCTCATGCGCACAGCGCTGCGCCGCTATTACGAGCAACGACGGACGGCTGAGATCGAATCGCGGCCGAGGTCGCAACGCTAGGGCGGGAGGCCCATGATCATGTCATCGAGCTCCTCCGTACTCCACCGACTGCAGGGATACGCCCCACGCTCCAGGAACCGCAAGGAGCGCAAGAAGGAGGCCGCCCTCAGCAAATACGCGCCGCTCGTGAAATACGTCGTCGACCGGCTGGCCCTTCATCTGCCGAAATCGGTGGAGCGGGATGATCTCATCTCGGCCGCGATCATCGGGCTCTTCGACGCGCTCGAGAAATACAATTCGGTCGCGCGCGACCTGGGCCAGCGCCTGGGCAGAGCCGCGACGGAGGAAGAGGTGGCGGACGCCCTCAATTTGAGTCCGACCGAGCTATCACGACTCCTCGACGAGGTCCACGGCACGGCCCTTCTCTCCCTTTCGAAATCGGTATCCGGCGACGAGGAGCAGGATTACATCCAGCTTGAGGACATCGTCGACGATCCTTCCCACAAGGACGCGCTCGAGGTCATGGAGACCGACGAAGCGCGTGAGGTCCTGCTCGAGACCATCGACCACCTGCCGGAACAGCAGCGGCTCGTGGTGGCCCTCTACTACTACGAGGAAATGACGCTGAAGGAGATCGGAGAGGCGCTCCACATCTCCGAGTCGCGCGTCTCCCAGATCCACACCCGCGCGGTGAAGACTTTGGAGGCGCGGCTGGGGAGGGTGCTCTAGCCCGATGAAGGCCACCGGCTTGAAATCGATGGACCGCGTCCATCTCAAGAAGGTGACCGAGTCGATGGTCGCTTTGCCGACCCTCCCCTTGGTTGCCTCCAGGCTCCTCGAATCGATCGCGGATCCGGATTCTGCTAACTCCGAAGAGATCGGCGCGGTCATCGCGCTGGATCCTTCCCTTACCGCGAGAACGCTCAAGCTCGCCAATTCAGACTTTTACGGCTTCCCACGCAAGGTGGGCACCGTGGACCTGGCCGTGGTGGTTCTCGGGCCGGATACGATTCGCGATCTCGTCCTGAGCGCCGCCGTGTTCCAGACACTCGATCCGACGTGGAGGGCGCTGACGGGGCTTTGGACCCATTCGCTCGCGTGCGGCGTGGCGGCGCGAGCACTGGCCGACCGGTGCCGCTACCGCCTCGACGGCGAAGCCTTCGCGGCCGGGGTGCTCCATGACATCGGAAAGGTCGCGCTTTGCCAGAGTTATCCCGAGCGATTCGAAGCCGCGGTGGCTCTCGTGCGGGAGCAGGGAATTTCCATGGTGGAGGCCGAGCGCGGTGTGCTGGGCTCCGACCACGCCGAAGTCGGGGGCTGGCTGGCCGAGCGTTGGGGACTGCCCGACGATCTCGTCGAAGCCATCGCCTGCCACCATCGGCCCGAGCAGGCGCGGCTCAATCCCGAGCTGACGTCGCTCATTCACATTGCCGACTCGCTCGCCGGGCTGACCGGAAACTCATGGCCGGTTGAGGCGGAGAACGGCTCGATCTCGGTGTACGCCTGGGAGTGCGTTCAGCTCGGAGACGCGGAGCGCGAGGCGCTGCTCGAAGACCTCGTCCCGTTCATCCGACGCGCCGTGGAGCGGGAGCAGGAACTCTTCCGCCACTTCCGCGACCCGCAGGAGGCAGGGACATGACGGTTGCCGCAACGAAACGCCGGGAGCGCACCTTCGAGATCCGCGTTCGGTTCGAGCCGGGACTTGGGGCTTCGCTCTACGCATCGCTCAAGTCGGGGGAGGTCGCGCCGCTCACCGTGACGCGCACCCTCGGCCGGGGCCGCACGCTGCTTCGCTTCCAAGGATACACGCTGATGGCGAACGGCGCGCCGGACTGGAAGCCGGGAGAAACCTTCCCGGTCTACGTGAAGCACCTTGGTCCTCCGCTCGTGCTCGCGCGGGTAGGTGACCGGTCTCAAACAGGAGCGTCATCCGTGACCACCGTCGATTCGGCTGTGGTTCCCGGTTACGAGGAGCGGTCGAGCTAGTTCAAGCCGCGTCGGGGCGTTCAAGGAGGGGGTAATGAAGCAACGTAATGGAGCGGGGTCGAAGCGCCTCGTGGAGGCTACCCAGAGGTTCATACGGTCCGAGCAGAAGCTGCTCGAGGTTCTGTTCGCCCGTCGAATCCTGCGCAAGGCGGATTGCGAACACTTCGCGAAGGATCTCGACCTTTCCGCGTCAAAGAAGCGCTCTTCGGACGTCTTCGGGAGCGCGATCGCGATCAACAAGAAACTGATGGCCGTTCTCGCGGGCTCGAAGGCCGGCGCCCGCGCCGCGAAGGCCACGGCGATCGACGTCCTCTACGAGATGAGCCGGGTCGTGCAAACGGTCGAGGATCCCTCCGAAGCGCTTCGCCAGATGCTCCTTCGGATGCGCGAGGGCATCGCGTTCGAGAACGCGACGCTGTTCGTCACCGACCGGATGACGGGCAAGCTCGAGCCGGTCGCCACCGTCGGCGAGCCGATCGATCTGATCGGACACGTGAACTTCGATCGCGGCAGGGGCTTCTCCTCGTGGGTCGCCCAGCAACGGAGGCCCGTACTCCTGAACGACCTTCATCGCGAAGGGGGGACGCATGCCCCCTCGGTTCGCTCGTTCCTCTCGGTGCCGATCATCCTCCAGGGTGAATCGATGGGTGTCATCAACTTGAGCCACTCCCGTCCGGAGGCCTTCGACGAGGAGAGCCAGAAGCTCCTCTCGCTGATGGGACACCAGATCGCGGGCGTGGTGAACCGTGTGATCCTGCGCCGGGAAATGGAGCGTCTTCAGACGACCGACGATCTCACGTCGCTCTACAACAAGCGGCATTTCGATTTGAGCCTTGGGGCCGAGATCGAGAAGGCCAGGCGCTACGGACACAAGCTCTCCGTCATGGTGCTCGACATCGACAACTTCAAGGCCCTGAACGAGCGTCATGGTCAGCCGGTCGGAAACGAAGTGCTCTCCGATTTTGGGAAGCTCCTCAAGAAGTTCGCCCGCACCACGGATTGCGTCGCCCGGACCTCCGGGGAGGAGTTCATGATCATGCTGCCCCATACGGACGCCCAGGAGGCGAAGTGCGCGGCGGTGCGGCTCCAGACCATCGTGGAATCGCATTCCTTTCCGCGGCGGAAGCGTCTCACCGTGAGTGTGGGAATCGCCACGTTCCCCGTGGACGCGAATGAACAGACAGAGCTGATCGTTCGGGCCGACCAAGCCCTCTACCAGTCGCGGCGCGGCGCGTTGAAGCCCGTGCCGGCTCCGGCGTTCGATGCGGAAGCCAACGCGATCAACTGAGGCCACCGAGAAGCGAGCCATGACCAAGCACCCGCCGCAGACAAGAGGACGGGCCGTGCCCGATCCGCCGGACGCCGCGGAGGAGAAGCCGGTCACGGCCCCGCGAGCGCGACCGAGCGCGACCGCGCTTGCCGAGGAGCCGCGCCCGCAGCCCCGGATCCTGGTCGTCGATGACGAACCCCACGTGGTCCAGATCTTCCAGGACCTCCTGGCCCAGCGGGGTTACGAGGTCGTCTCAAGCACGAACGGCGACGACGCCATCGTGAAGGTCACGACCGGGCATTTCGATCTCGTGCTGACCGACATCAACCTTCCGGGAGTCGACGGGCTGGAGGTGGTCCGCGCGGCCAAGGCCGCGGACAAGGACACCTGCGTCATCCTGATCACGGGATACGCCTCGACCACGACAGCGATCGACGCGCTCCGCCAGGGCGCCTACGACTACATCACGAAGCCCTTCGATCTTTGGGAGACCGCGAAAGCGATCGAGCGCGGGCTCGAGAGCCGCTTCCTCGTGATCGAAAACCGCCGCCTCGTCACAATATTGGAAGAGGCGAACCACGAGCTCCAGCGGCACGAGGAAATCCTGAGCCGCATGGTCAAGGAGGCGACGCGGAGGATCACCTCGCTCTACGAGGCCGGCAAGGAGATCAGCACGAGCCTGAGCCGGCAGGCGACCCTCGCGGTCATCGTGAACCAGGTATCGAAGCTCGCCGCCACGGAATCGAGCCTGGTCTTCCTCTACGACACGGACGCCGGCGAATACGTCGCCGAGGCGGGCTCGGGCGTTCCGCAGGATCGCCTCAGGGAGTTCCGGTTCGGGAACGGAGTCGGCCTTCACGGACAGGCTGTGCGCAACGCCTTGCCGGTCCGCTGCGGAAACATCGAGGAGACCGTGGGCGTCGAGCCGTTCCTCTCGGAGTTGGAGGCGTCTTCCGTCATGGTCATCCCGCTGCTCTCGAATGAGACCGTGCTCGGCACGATCACCGCCCTGGGCCGGGACGGGCGGCGCCCCTTCACGCCCGACGATCAGGAGGTTCTCACGATGTTCGCGAGCCAGGCTTCGATCGCGCTCACGAACGCCCTCCTCTACGAGCGCACGAAGGAGCTGGACCGAATGAAGTCGGAGTTCGTGGCGGTCGTGTCGCACGAGGTCCGCACGCCGCTCACCTCGATCAAGGGATCGCTGGAGCTTCTGGGGGACGAGCGCTTCCACGTGCTGCCGCCGCCCCAACGGGAGCTCCTGAGCATCTGCCAGGCGAATACCGAGCGGCTGATCAACCTGATCAACGACATCCTGGACTTCTCGAAGCTCGAGTCCTCCAAGCTTTCGCTCAACTTCGAGAGCGTCGAGGTCGGGAAGATCGTGCCGGAGGCGGTGGACCACATCCGGAACCTCGCCGCGATTAAGGGCATCGGGATCGACGTCCACATGGAAGGCTCGGCGGGCGTGATCGAGGCGGACCCGATGCGCGTGGCCCAGGTGATCACGAATCTCCTCGGGAACGCGATCAAGTTCTCGCCCGAGAAGGGAAAGATCGAGGTGTGGGCGCGCGGCACGGACGACGAGGTCATCGTCGACGTGAGAGACCACGGCAAGGGGATCTCCCAACGCGACATGAGCCGGCTGTTCCAGCGTTTCGCCCAGCTCGATTCCTCGACCACACGGAAAGCCGGGGGCACTGGGCTCGGGCTTGTCATCTCGAAAGGCATCGTCGAGCAGCACGGCGGAAAGATCTGGGCCGAGTCGGCCACCGGCAAGGGCTCCACCTTCTCGTTTTCACTCCCACGCACCCGGGAGCAGAGCGCGTCCTCGGCGGAAGCCGCCGGGGAGGGCGCCCGCGATCTGATCGCGCCCTAGGGTGTTCCCGGGCTATTGACTTGGCCCGGCTCCCATACGACATTCCGACGCGTGAAGACCGTCCTCAGCGTTTTCGGGACGCGCCCCGAAGCCATCAAGATGGCTCCGATCTTGAAATCCTTGGCGCGCGAGGCCGATATCCGGTCCCTCGTGTGCGTCACCGCCCAGCACCGCGAAATGCTCGACCAGGTGCTGAGCCTCTTTTCGATCCGTCCCGACGAAGACCTCGATTTGATGCGGGACGGCCAGTCGCTCGGCGAGATCACGACCCGTGCGCTGACCGAGCTCGCGCCCTATCTCGTGCGGGTGAAGCCCGATCTCCTGCTGGTGCAGGGGGACACGACGACCACCATGGCGGCTTCGCTCGCCGGCTTCTACGAGCGCGTTCCTGTGGGGCACATCGAGGCGGGGCTTCGCACGGGAGATCCCGACTACCCCTATCCCGAGGAGATCAATCGGAGGATCACGTCGGTGCTCGCGCGGCACCACTTCGCGCCCACCGAGCGCGCGCGCCGAAACCTCCTGGCGGAGGGTGTGGCGGGCGAATGCATCGTGGTGACCGGCAACACCGTCATCGACGCGCTGCTCGACGTGGTGGCGATGAAGCCTTCGCGCGCCCCCAAGCTGACGCTCCGCGGCCGGCGGATCATCCTCATCACGGCGCATCGACGCGAGAATTTCGGCGCTCCATTGCTCGAGATTACCGGGGCGATCCGCGATCTGGCCGGGGGCTATCCCGATGTCGATCTCGTCTACCCGGTGCACCGAAACCCGAACGTGGACCGGCCGGTCCGGAAGGAGCTTTCCGATGTGCCGGGCGTCCACCTGATCGATCCGCTCGAGTACAAGGCGTTCGCCGATCTCATGGCGGAGTCGTATCTGATCCTCACCGACTCCGGAGGCATCCAGGAAGAGGCTCCGTCGCTTGGGAAACCGGTCCTCGTTTTGCGGGACGAGACGGAGAGGCCCGAGGCCGTCGGGGCCGGCACCGTCAAGCTCGTGGGTCCGCACCGGAAGGCGATCGTATCGGCGGCCAGAGAATTGTTGGATTCGAAGGACGCGTACGCGGCGATGGCCCGCGCCGTGAATCCTTACGGGGACGGGAAGGCGGCCGGACGCGTCGTGGGACGCATCCGAGAGGTGCTCGGGCTTTAAGACGCGTCTCGACCCTGAGTGGGGCCCCGCGGGGTTACTTCGAGGTCGCGGCCGCCGTTCCGGCGCCGACGAACTTCCGCTCCACCCACCGGAGCTGATCCAAGCCGAACTTCGCGTCCTCCAAAGCCTCTTCGTCCTTGGAGGTTTGGGTTGTCCCCTCGAACGCGGCGCACGCCTTCTCGAATTGGCGCGAGCCCGACGCGTCGCCGATAAGGTGCCGCGCGATCCCCGCGTAGCCGTAGTAGAGAATGACCCCGAAGTCGCCGCCCGGCTTGACGTAGGCCTCCGGTTTCGGCTCCGACGTCGCGGGGGAGGCTGCGGCCGCCTGGACCGCGAGCCCGAGGGCAGCCTCGAACCCGAACACCGCCTCGACGAGGTTACCCAGCGAAAGCTGATGCATTCCCGCCGCCCAGTGGGCCATCGCTCGCCGGTCGGGCGGCTTGCCCAGCTCCTGGCGCCAGACGATGCAGTCGCACGCCGCGCGCAGGCCCGTCTCCAGATGGCGGCGAGCCAGCTCCGCCTGCCGGAGTCCCTCCGCGATGCCTGCCCGCGCGATCCGGATCACGTCGTCGAATCCTCGCTTCGCGTCGCTCCGCTCGGGGAGAACCTGCCTCGCGAGCGTATAGAGCTTGCGCCGCAGCTCAGGATCCGCCGACCCCTGAATGAAGGCGACGACTTTGGCACCGCCGCCCTCTTCGAAGACCGAGCGGAGCTTGTTGCGGTGCGGCAGATCCAAATC
>VBOX01000037.1 GCA_005893265.1 Candidatus Eiseniibacteriota bacterium
GTCTCTTTGGCCGGGACCTCGGACGCTCGTACATGACGATCATCGTGCCTACCGCCCCGTCCGGAGACGAGATCGCAGGCGAGGGAAGCGCGACGGGACAAGGTCAAACCTTTTCCCCGCTCACGGGCAACCGGCTCCACGATTTCGCCGCCCGGCTGATTGATGCCTATATCCGCTACGCGCCATACCGCACCGAGGTTCGGGCTCCGGGGGAGTACTGGCTTGTTGATGGGATAACGAACCTCTACGCCTGGCGCGCGGTCGCAGCCGCGGGACTCATGGGCGAGGACGAGTTGAACCGATCGCTTGCCGCGGGCTACCTCTCAGCCTTCACCGCCGAGGGTGTCGAGCGGAACCTCGAGAATCTGTACGGGACCACGAAAAGCAACCGTTTGGAACGCGAAGCGCTCGCGCCTTTTGTCCTGCTCCATCTCGACCGCACCCTTCGCTCGGTCCCGGGGGAGAAGGGCGGCTTCGACTCGGTTCTCGCTCGCATGTTCCACGGCCGGACGGCCCCTTCGCTCTGGTCCTCCTTGCCCCAGGGTCGCCCCGGTCTGTGGCAGAACTTCCGAGCTTGGTACGTTCGAGGCACCACGCTTGCGCCCGTGGAGCGCTACATCGCCATCAAGCCCACGCAAACCGGACCCGAGCCCTCTCGTGGGAGGGCGGTCCGGGAGGTGACCTTGGTCTACACCGGCGAGACCTTCGGCTACCTCGAGAACTGCGGCTGCAAGGTGAATCAGTCCGGAGGCGCCGCGCGCAGGGCCACGGTGATCCGGCACATGCGCGAACGAGACCCCGGGCTTCTCCTGCTCGATGCGGGAAGCGCGTTCATCCGGCCGGAGAAACAGGAGAAGCCGGATTTCTTCTCGCGGAGAGAGCAGAGCCTCTACCTCCGGCTGATGGACTTCATGCGCTACGGCGCCGCCGTTGTGGGGACCACCGAGCTTTCTTTCGGTCTCGAACACTTCCGAGAAATGACCCACGGGATCCGAACGCCGTATCTTTCCGCGAACATTCTGGAGGACGGAAAACGGGTCGCGTCCGCGTGGACCCTGCTCTTGGCGAACGGACTCCGCGTCGCCGTGATCGGTCTCTTCGAGCCGTTGCGTGGAAAGAGCGCGGATCCGCTCTTCGAATCGCACACCTCTTCGCTACTGATCGAAAACCCGCTCGAGACGCTGAGGGGAGCGTTGCCGGCTCTGCGCAGCCAGGCGGACCTCGTCATTGCCATGGGCCGCCTCACCCCGGTCACGATCCGTCGCCTGGTCGCGGCATGTACGGGGGTGGACGTCATCATCTCTACCGACAGCGATGCCCCCACCTTCCACAAGGGGGCCGGCGGGTGGGAACTGAGCAAGGAAGATCCTCCTGGATTCCTCGGGGGAACGCTGGTTCTCTACACGCCCTTGAGAAACTACGGGTTCAGCAGCGCGAGGTTGGGTCTCGATCAAGAGGGGAGGATCACTTCCGCGGCCATCGAGAGCCACATGCTGTATCACGACGTGAAGGATGATCCAGTGGTTCGCGAGCGGCTCAACCGGTTCTACGACGAGGTGGGGAAGCTCGACGCGGCGCAGGCAAGCGTCAAGCCGCTCTTCCAGGATGATCCTGCACGTCTCGATGGACGCTATGTCGGTGCGGCCCAATGCAAGGACTGCCATCAGACCGAATACATCCAATGGAAGACGACGGGACACGCGTCCGCCTACAAGACGCTGCTGGACGTGCACCGGCACTATCAGCCGCGGTGTATTTCATGCCATGTCGTTGGGTACGGGACGCCCCATGGGTACAGGATCGGGGCGCCGGAGGAGCCGCTTGGCAACGTCCAATGTGAGATCTGCCACGGTCCGGGAGGCCCGCACGTGGCGGCGCCCTCACGATCCAATATTCGCCGGGTCGTTCCCGAGAAGGTCTGCCTCGAATGCCACAACCCGGATCACTCGGATCACTTCGTGTACGCGGAAAGGCTTCCGAAGGTCCGCCATGACTACTTCGAGGAGGGGCATGCCCTTCTGGCGCCGGCGGGCGCCAAGTGAGCGGGGCCGAGCAGAGCCGGGCCGGGCCCGCGGCCCAGAGAGGTGCTATTCTTACTAGGGGGTAAGGTCCGCCGGCGGTGCCGCCGGCCCCCGGGCGCGGCTCGACCCTCGCTCGGCGTGTTCGCATGGTCGAGGAAGGAGAAGTCCACGATGACAAGACACCTCAAGCTAGCAATCGGACTCGCCACCATTCTCACCATATCTCTCATTGTGCTCGGGACTGCGGCGCCCAGGATATCGAAGGCGCCCGCCAAGTCGCCTTACGTTTCAGCGCTGTCCGATATCGCTGTCGGCACGGCTGTTGCTGCATCGCATGGCTGCAATCACCGCACATGCGAGGTTCTCCAAGCCCTCTATTTCTGCCGGTCGGAGGGCGCGAGAGACGACTGTAAGATCGTCAACGGCAGATGCACTGGTAGCGGGTGCCCGTAAATCGCTAGGGCCTCAGGGCGGTGGCACCGCCGCACTCGGCGGCTTAAGAGCGCAGGCCTCGGTGGACTCACCGCCGAGGCCTGATTCTTTGGGTCCGGCGGGATTCCGGGGCCCGCGGTTCATCCCGCCGGCCCGAGCGGTACGCGAACAATGAGGTAATCCGACACGGCGTGGCCGTGCGCCTGGGCGGGAGCAAACTTCCAATCGTCGAGCAAGAGCCGCGCTGTCCCGATCCGGTGTGAATACGCCTCGAGAAGATGTTTCCGTCGTTCTCGATCGGCAGGCTTAGCCGCGGGACGCGCGAGCTCTCTTCCCTAGGGCTCAGGCGCTCCTCTACAATCCCGGGACCATGACTACCCTCCGCGACCGCTACCGCGGCACCCTCCTAGGACTCGCGGTCGGGAATACGCTGGGCCTGCCGGTCGAATCCTGGCCCAGCGGAGAAATCCGACGGCGATATCCCCATGGAATTCGCGAGATCGATCCTCTGGAGCTCAAGCTCCCTTGGGATGACGATCTGGCGCAGGCTGTCATCCTCGCCGAAGCCATCCTGGAGCACGATACGTTGCGGAACGACGATCTCGCCGCGCGCCTGATGCTTTGGTTCGAGTCGAACGGGCGCGGAATGGGCTCGCAGACGAGAGCCGTTATCAGCGCGTTTCGCCAGGGCATGTTGCCGTCCGAGGCGGCCAGGCTCGTGTGGGAGCGGGACGGTGGGCAACCCGCTGGGAACGGGGCCGTCATGCGGTGCGCGCCGGTGGCGATGCGCTGGGCGCGCGATCGGGTGAAACTGCTCGAGGAGACGGAGAATAGCTCACGCGTCACGCATCACGATCCCCGGTGTTCCTGGTCGGCATTCGCCGTGAATCTGGCCGTGGCCGAGGCGCTGACCGGAAGAACGGCGTCGATCGATTCGATCGCGAACACCTTGGAGAGCTCCGACGTGGGCCCGCACACGCTCCATGCCGTCCGGGACGTCGCCGGTCACAGCCTGGAGCACCTCCGACTGGATGGAAGCGCGGTCGGATTCACACTGAAGGCGATGCAGGCGGGGTTATGGTGTTTGGAGCACTCTGCGGATTTCGAGGAGTCCCTCGTCGCCGTAATTCAAGCGGGAGGCGACACCGATACCAACGGAGCGGTAGCCGGGGCCATTCTGGGAGCTCTTCACGGCGCGAGCGCGATTCCGGATCGCTGGACGGCGCATATCGCCAAGGCCGACCGACTCATCTCGCTCGCCGATCGTCTGCTGGATCGGGCAGCCGAAGCCGGCGAGATCTAGGATTCTCGCCTCCCCGCGGCCCGAATCACACGGTGGATCCCCGATGCCTGGGCAGGGTCGTTCGGCAGCTCCGGAACATCGCTCCAAGCTCTGGTGGGATCGGGCGATTATCGTGGTCGCTGTTCTGGCGGGCGCAGCCTGGTTTCTGTCTGCAGAGCACGCAATCGCCGTCCAATGGGGTTTCTCGCTCGACGATTCCTGGATCTACGCGACCTTCGCTCGCAACCTCGCCACCGGGCACGGCTATTCGTTCAATCCAGGAGAAACGACCGGCGGTGCGACGGGTCCGCTCTACGTCTTCATCCTGGCGGGACTCTATTCGCTCTTCCACGAGGTGATCTGGCCCGTGAAGATCCTGGGCTTCTTGTGTCTCGCGGGATCGAGTCTTCTCGTCTACCACTCGGTTCAGCACATCGGCCCTCGTGATCGGGTCAAGCCGCTCCTCGCCGGCCTCCTAACCGCGCTCTCCCCGTCGCTCCTGTGGGGGAGTGCTTCAGGGATGGAGATTCCGGTGTACTTCCTCGCCGTGTGCCTCGGGCTCCACGCCTACGTGAGGCAAAAGTGGACCCTGGCGGTGATGTGGTGGTCCCTCGGAGTATGGCTGCGACCCGATGGTCTCTTTCTTGCGCTCGTCGGACTCGTGGCGCGGCCGAAGCCTTCCTTGAAGAATTCGATCGCTCCTTTGGTCGTCGCGGCGTCGATCATCGGCGGGTTCCTTCTCTTCAATGAGAAGGTTGGAGGGCATCTCTTGCCCAACTCGGTTGGGGTCAAGTCCCACCCGGGTGTGAACCCACCCGCCATGATTCTGGGATCGTTCCGTCATTGGGGCGGGTTGTGGGGGATGCCCTTCGGACCCAACAATGTGGGCGAGCACGCGATCATCCTCCTACCTGCCCTTGTGGTGGGTGCGGTCATCTGCTTCAGGCGATTTCCGGCGCTCGGCCTGTATGTTCTGGGCGTTCCTCTGGCCTTCGCACTCGCCGGCGCACCCTGGAGCGCCAATGCCCGATACATCATGTACGTCGTCCCCTTCGGGCTGATCCTTGGACTCAGGGGTTTGGAGTACTTCTCCAAGCGAGCCTTCGGGCGAAAGTCCGTCCCGGCCCTCGTGATGCTCGGTGCGGTCTGCATGATTTGGCAGATTCATGAGGCACGGCTGAGAGGGATCACCCACGGATGGAATGTGCAGAACATCAATACCATGCACAGGTTCTTGGCGGAGAGGATTCACCAGGCGGCGACCCCAGGAGACACCATCGCGGTAAACGACGTGGGTGCGATGGGGTACTTCAGCGGGTGTTACGTCGTGGATCTCGTGGGCCTCGTCTCCCCGAGGCGCACGTTTCCGGAGAACCTGACCCACTATCGTCCGCAGCTCTTGGCGATCTTCCCAGATTGGTTCGCCGCATACGGAGTCCGGGATCCAGGTGTCGACAACATCGTGTTCTACGATTCTGATTCCACCTATAAGTGGAGCCCGTTCCTCGGAGTCGGGTTGTACCGGAACACGATTGCCGGTCGGAACACGATGGTCCTCTTTCAACGGCTGAGGCCAGATGAGGAAGGTGCCAAGGACGTGCCCGTGCATTGGCATTGACGCGCGCCCACATCGCTTCAAACGCCTGGCCGCTTGTATCACACGTTGGCTGTCCGTATCGGTGGGTATACACCGACCCGCTAAAGCGGCCAGTACCCGGAGCTCTGAACTCGCCATCGGGCATTGCGTTACAGATGTCACCGCACCTCGTCGACGCTGCCTCCATGTCCTCATGATGCATTCGACCCCCGCCGATATTTACGTGACGAAAGGGGGACTCATCATGTTCCGAAGACTGGCACCAGTTCTCTTGGTGATCGCGTTGGTTGTCGGCTGCGCCGGGACCTCGAAGTTGTCCGAGAAGAGCGAACAGAAACTCGCGGGCGGCGATGCGTGGCGTGCGTGGCACCTAGCGACCCGCGCGCTGGACAAGGAGCCAGGGAATCCGCGGGCTCGCGCGGCCGCGACCGCGGCCGGCGCCTCGATCGCCGAGGAATGGCAGAGACGCATCCGGGCACTCGCGGAAGTGGACAGCATGGGCGCGGCGGGGGAAGTCCTAAAGCTGGCCGAGTTCCGTGCGAACGCCGCGCACTATGCGACCGTCCCCGTCGGTGCCGGCTGGCCGGAGGAGGAGCGGACGCTCCGTCGCGCGGCGGCGAGGCTCCACTACCAGAATGGGATCGAGGCATTCCAATCCAAGCGCCCCAAAAAGGCGTGCGGCGAGTTCAGCGATGCCGAGCGCTTCGTAACAGGCTATCGTGACGCGGCGAAGCGAGCGGACCGGGCTCTCGACGAGGCGCTGTCGCGGGTCGCCGTCGTGCCTTTCCGCGCATCCCCAAGAGACGCCTCGCTCGGCGTCCAGGTGGCGCGCGCATGGCGGGATGAGTTGATCGAAGACCTTGCCCCTCCTGCTGCCCGGTTCACACGGATCATGGCCGGCGACGCGATCGAGCGCGACATGCGGGTGTCGGACCTGGATGGGCTCTCTCG
>VBOX01000038.1 GCA_005893265.1 Candidatus Eiseniibacteriota bacterium
AGAACCGCACCGCGCGCAATTCCGATGGCTGGAGCAGCGATACCGCTAAGCCCCGAGCAACAAGCCGATTTCGACTCCGAAACGATCCGTCAGTATAAGAATCGTTTCGCTGGGCCGGTGGCTGACGTTGTTGCGGAACTCAAGGGGTATAAGTTGAGCGATCCCGATCTCGATGAAATGGCCCTCAGAGATCCCGAACTTTTCACGATTCGCCAAGTCGGTGAGGGACTACGGCGATTGGGGAACCGTTTACCATAACTTTTTACTTGACGCACTGAGTGGACTCGGCTATCTTATTAGACATGAACGAACAAACGAAAGAATTACCAAAGGCTTGTAGCGACGAAACCGCAGCGGCCGAGTTCCTTGAACGGCAACGTTGGGGGCCCGATCCCTATTGCCCGCGTTGCGAGTCTCGGAGAGTCCATCAGCTCAGGCAGCGCGGGAACGGGGCGCGGAGTAAGCGGTTTCTCTGGTACTGCGAAATCTGCCAGCGCCAATTCACGGTACGCATAGGCACTGTGCTGGAAGATAGCCGCATTGCGCTCCGCCACTGGTGCTATGCGTTTTGGGCCGCGTGCGCTTCGAAGAAGGGTGTCTCTGCCTTACAGATTCACCGCATGACCGGAGTGAGCTACAAGAGCGCTCTATTCCTCATGCATCGGATCCGGTTCGCCCTAGCCGATGATCCGATCACGCCAGCCCGCATGGAAGGAACGATTGAGGTAGACGAAGCCTATATCGGAGGAAAGCCGCGCCACAAGGGACCGCGCAGCAAGCGTGGCATGGGAACCGACAAGCAGCCGATCATCGCTCTGTTGCAGCGCGGTGGCGACGTGAGGGCATACGTGCCAGTGGGCGTTACGGCTAGGAACATAGGTCGGATCATCCACGAGAACATCAATCCAGCGCGTGCACGGCTGATTACCGATGAGTCTTGGGCTTACACGAAGATCGGACGCAGATTCTTCGGCGGCCACGATACGGTCAATCACGGTCGCAAAGAATACGTGCGCGGCGACGTGACGACAAACCGCGTCGAGGGATTCTTCTCCCTAATCAAGCGCGGCATGTACGGAACGTTCCACGCGGTATCGCGGAAGCATCTTCATCGGTACCTGGCGGAATTCGCCTACCGGTACAACACCCGCAAGATGAACGATGGTGACCGTGTGACGCTCGCCGTCAAAAGCGCAGTCGGCAAGCGGCTCCGCTATAGGGAGCCATGATAGATGGTCCCCCGGATGGGATTCGAACCCATAGGAAGAAACCGAAGAAGCGCGGACCGGAAGGAACGCGGCTCGTGATTCGCGGGGGCTTCGAGCGGGCAACAAAAAGAGCGCTTCGCAAAAGGACGCTCGCGAAACGCTCTAAATAGTTTTATCCCTGTGGGTGGCAGCCTCGTTTCAGTCCTTTTCTGCCGCCCACGGCAGATAGGAGACTAACGTGCCCACCCAATTTGCGTCAAGTATATACTTCCGGAAAAAAATGAGCCCCGGCCTTGTCAGCTCTATTGGGTTACGGCTGCTTCGAACAAGGCCGGTGCTCGATCGGGCAGCTAACCCACCATCAAACGCTGACTAGACCTGCGGGCTCCTTGGAGGTCCCCCCCTCCGACTACTTGCTATTGCACCCTGCATGCCAAAAATCTCACCTGGCCTGTTTCTCCGTTGACAGAAACGTAACATGTTTATCCATACTAGCTTACGTTCCAGTGTATCGGCCCGAGGCGGGCCGGGCGCGGCCGTGAGTATCAAGGAATATTACAGGTGGTTTAATAGCTCCGAGGGCGCTTTGGGATAGGTGTTTGGGGTTTTGCTACTTAGCAGGATAAAGAAGTTTTATAGCGAAAGATTAAGACCTTTGCCGAATTACCAGGCGGCGGTCCAGCTGGTAGATCTTGATCTTCTGTAGCAGGGTGGGGTAGCTCAATGAAAGCGCCCGCGCAGCCCTGAGCTTGTTCCAGCCGTTCCGCTCCAGAGCCTGCCCGATCAGCTTGCGCTCCACCTTGGCTACCTCCGCCTTGAGTGTAGCGGGGGAATCGCTGACCTCCTCTTCCGCGCGGAGGAGCTCGCGGGGAACAAGCCGCATCGAAAGAGGCTCGCCGTCGTTCGCCAGAACCACCATTCGCTTGATCACCTTCTCCAGCTCGCGCACGTTTCCGCGCCAAGGCAGCTCCGCGAAGAGGCGCAGCACCTCCGGCTCGACGGCGTGGATGGCTTTGCCCATCTCCGCCGCAAACCTCTGCAAGGAGTGATCGACCAAAAGCGGGATATCCTCCGGGCGCTCGCGAAGGGGCGGTACCCGGAAGCAAATGTCATTGAGGCGATAGTAGAGATCCTCGAGGAACTCCCCTTTCGCGATTCGGGACTTCAGATTCACGTTCGTCGCGCAGAGCACGCGCACATCCACCTTGGTCGACTTGTTCCCCCCGACCGGCCGGACCTCCCGGTTGTCCAGCACTTGGAGAAGCTTCCCCTGGATCGTGATGGTCGTCTTGTCGACCTCGTCGAGGAATAACGTCCCGCCGTTCGCCTCGACGAAGAGGCCCGCCTTCTCACGAACGGCACCCGTGAAAGCGCCCTGCACGTGGCCGAAGAGCTCGGATTCCAGGAGGGGCTCGGGAAGCGCCGCGCAGTTCACCTGGATCAAAGGTCTGTTCGCGCGGTTGCTCGAGGCATGGATCGCGCGGGCCAGAAGACCCTTGCCGCTACCCGTTTCCCCTTCGATCAGAATCGTCGCGTCGCTCGGTCCGACCCGTTCGAGCAGCGAGATGATCTCGAGCAGCTCGCGGCTCCTTGTGATGATGCCGTGGTCGTCCGCCGCCCCCAACAGCCGGCCGCGCAGCGACACGTTCTCCCGGGCCAGCTCGCGGCGCTGCATTTCCAAGATCGCAACCGAGATGTAGTTGCTGAGCGCCGCGATCAGGTTCACCTCGCGCTGCTTGAACGCCCCGAGGGGCGCGTCCGCCGGGCGGTCCAGGTACAGGAAGCCTGCCTGTCCCGAGGGGAGCGAGAGCGGCATGATCACGAGGCTCGTGCGCGGGCTCAATGCGTGGCTCGCGGGGAAATCGCGGAAGCGCGGATCGACACCCGCCCGGCTCGATACCACCGGGCCCGAGCCAAGCCGCTCGGCGCCGACGCGCGCCAGGAGCTCGCGGAGTAGATCCTGCGCCACTCGTAGGGAGAATCCGGCCGCGGCAAGGACCGTCGCGCTTCCGTCCGTCGCCGGGGCGACGACGCAGCCGCGCGCTGCGCCCGAGCGCCGCACGAGCATCGCCAAGATCTCCTGGAGCGATCCTTCCCCCTCCTCGACGCGGAGCACGCGGCGAATCTCGTCGAAAGCGGCGAACTCGTTGCTTTGCGCCGAAGTTCCTTCGATGAGCCCCTGCTCGACCTCGCGCTGAAACGCCTCGATCTGATGTTCCAGGGCGGGGTCCTCGCGGTCGGTGAAGAGTGAGGCCGCGTGGTCTAAGTGAATGACCGCCTCGTCGGTGAGCCCTCGGTGCATTTCGCTCCGGGCGAGCTCCAAGAGCGCGCCGGCCGTGAGCTCGGAGAGGCCGAAGCTTTCGAATCCGGCAACGGCGCGGCGGAGGTAGCTGACCGATTCGTCGAGGATCGCGCGGGATTTTCCACGGCGGGCGCGCTTTCTCCACGCGAGGCCGGCGGAGAAACACAGTTTCGCCAGCTCGTAGCGCTTGCCGATTTGTTGGAGGACCTCGCTCGCCTGGTCGAGGTAGCCCCGGGCCTGATCCAGGTCGCCTGTTTCTGCGCTGGCGAGCCCTATGAGCTTCAAGGAGCATGCCTCCTCGAGCCTGTCCCCGAGCCGCCGCGCGGACACGAGTGCGCGCTCCGCGAACCGCACCGCCGGCTCCAGCTCCAGCGCGGCCAGATGCACCTCGCCCAAGCGGCGCAACAGCTCGACCGTGAGATCGGAGTCCGGCGCGACCTGGTCGGCCATCGTGAAGGCGGTCTCGAATTCCCTGCGCGCCTCGAGCAGCACGCCGCGGTCGAGGAAGTAATCGCCGAGCGCCTCCCGCGCCAGGATCGTCTCGCGCGGGTACCCGCGCTCGGTCGCGAGCGCCAAGGATTCTCGAATAAGCTCCTCGGCCTGCCCCCAATCCCGGCGCTTGCGCTTCAGGTTCCCCAGGCATCCCAGCGCGCGGGCGCGTCCCGCCGCATACCCGACCTCGGTGTACATCTGGAGCCCGCGCCGGTAGTGCTCCTCGGCCAGATCCCAGTCCCCCATCTTGTCGTGCACGAGCCCGAGGTTGTGCACGTAGGTCGCGGCGTCGTGGTAATGCCCCGAGCGCTCACTGATGCGCAGTGCCTGCTCGAGGAAGCGGACTGATTCCTTGAACCTGCACTGGTTCTTGTGGAGAAGCCCGAGGTTGTTGTAGCCGACGGCCATCCCGCTCTGGTAGTCGGCGCGCCGGTAGGTCGCGATGGCGCTTTCGAAGTGATCGCGCGCGGAGTTCCATTCCCCGGTGCGGAGGGCGATCGCGCCGAGGCACATCTCGGTGTGGCCCAGGTCGAGATTAAGTGTTGTGTCACGAAGTAGCCGGTAGGCCAGCGACGCGGCGCGATGCGCCGGGCGATAACGGCCGCGCTCGAAGAGCAGAATTCCAAGCCGCGAGGAAAGCCGGCCTATCTGCTCGCGCGTGACGTGTGGGCGTAGTTTTCGGTGGAGGTCGTGAAGCGCCTCGACCGCTTCGTTCAGATCGCCCCGGTGGCGAAGGCACTCGACGATCTGGGTCCCTGTCTTGAGGAGCGATTCCTGATTCGCGCCCTCGCCACGCCGATCCTCGTTCTCCAAGGCGCGGCGGTAGTACTCGAGCGCTACCGCGAAGTTATCGGCTGCGAAATAGAGATCGCCGAGCTCCTGGGCCTTGCGATCCCCATCCGCGTTTGGCTTTTCTTTCGACGGGGGCGGGGGATCCCCAAGGGTCCGGTTATGTCTGCTCGGTCGGTCTTTGGGAACAAATCCTTCCATACCGGCCCTCTACTGCCGATTTACGGTCGCTCAGATGCGAGAGCTTGGAGTGCTCTACCGCAGCCAGAACGGCCAGTAGCTCACTCGGGTTACCGCAAAGAACAACCTCACACCGCGGAAATCGTAACGGGCGGTTCTCACCGTCCATACGCCTCCTGAGTTCCCTCCCGGCACCTCTCTGTTTGGGCCTGGCGGGCGCAAACTGGGTGCTTTGAGCACGACGCCATCGTTATCACCTTTTGGATTTGGATCTGGCGGGCCGACGTCTTCCCATCCGATGGGCCTGGCGACGGCGACTTTCGTGCTCGCAGGGAGGAGACAAAGGACTGCGGCGAGGATTGCCAACGCGGCAACAAAGTGACCTGGAACCCGGATCCTCATGAATTGCTCCTCGGAGAAGACACCCGGCGAAAGCGGTCGCCCGAAAACGATTTTTCGGGCTTTTCCGTCTGCGACTGGCTTGGAATCCGACGATCTGGGTCGAATCCCTGGGAGGGAGTCCCTGGGGACAGGCCTTCCGCAGACTTCACTGCCTTTGTAAGGCAATATAGCTCGTTCAATTAGCTTCGTCAAGAGAAATACGTGCCTTTTGCAACCGGGTCAGTTTCCGACCGGCTCCCCCTGGGCCCTCCAGACCTTCCGGGCCTCGCTCAAGACCAGGCCGTAACGAAGCCCTCTCGTGGAAACGTACACCCCGGGAACCGGAAATCGGTTCACGAATTCGGAGAGGATTACGGCCCCGGCAGGAATGATATCCGCCCTGCCCCGGCTCACGCCGGCCAGATCGCGCCTCTGATTTAGGGGGATCGAGCAGAGGTGTTTCTCGATGGACGCGATGCGTTCTCGGCTCAGGAGGTGATTCTCGATGCGGGAGGGATCGTATTTCGTGAGGCCCAAGTCGAGCGCGCCGAATGCGGTTACGGTGCCCCCGACCCCGACGGCCCGATCGATCCGGCTGCCGTCGAACGCCCCGAGCTTTTCGGCGAAAATCTCGCGGACGTGGGCCCGGATCTGTTCCAGCTCGCCGTCGGACGGGGGATCACCCTGCACCAGCCTTTCGGTCAGCCGCACGCAACCCAGCTCGAGACTGATAAGCTGTGTGCCCTTCTCCCCCTCACCGCAGATGATCTCGGTGCTTCCACCGCCGATGTCGACGACGACCGACCGGCCGTGCGGCGCGCTCAGGCCGCTCATCACCGCGAGGAATACGAGCCGCGCCTCTTCCTCTCCGGTCAGGATGTCGACGGGGTATCCGATGCGCTGCTCGTAGCGGTCCGCTACATCGCGCCCGTTGCGGGCGACGCGGAAGGCATTGGTTCCGGCGACGCGGATCTGGCTCGCCCCGCTGTACTCCGCCTCGTGGACGAAGCGCTCGAGGCAATCGAGGGTTCTGGCGGCTGCGGCCTCATCGATCACGCCGGTCCGATCGAGCCCCTCGCCCAGGCGCGAGATCTCTCCCATCCGGTGGGCTGTCTTGAGGCGCTCTTTCTCGTCCACGTCGGCGACCAGTAGACGCACCGAATTGGTGCCGATATCGACTGCGCCGATCCTCACCATGCCTTGAGCCAGATGTGGCGCCTGATCTGCCCTCCTCGCGAGGAGAGATTGAGAGCGATGAGACCCCCCCCCGTTGACTCAACTACAGAGGGACCTTACCATGAGCTACCATGGAAGTAAAGTCGGAAACCCTTGCAAGGTCGAAAAATGGGCCGCCTTTGACCGCTCCCGAACCACGAGAGAACCTGCTTGGTCGGCCCGTGTCCGATCTTGAAAGACTTTTCTATTCGATCGGGGAGAAGCCCTACCGGGGACGCCAGGTCGCGGACTGGATCTACGGCCGCGGCGTGTCCGACTTCGCCTCTATGACGAACCTTCCCGCGACCCTGCGGTCCAAGCTCGCGGAGCGGTTCGTCATCGGGGTTCTGGATGAGCGGTCCCGCCGGGAGACCGCCGATCGGCGCACGCGGAAGGTCGCATTCGAGCTTCCTGGCGGCGGAATCATCGAATCCGTGTACATGTCGACCCCCAGCCGTTTCACGTTCTGTCTCTCCTCGCAGCATGGCTGCGCGTTCGCGTGCCGCTTCTGCGCTACCGGCCGGATGGGGCGCGGCCGGAACCTTTCTGCCGGGGAAATCCTGGAGCAGGCCTTCCGGCTGAGAAACGAGCTCCCGCCCGGCGGGCGTGATTTCAACGTAGTCATGATGGGGATGGGGGAGCCGCTCGAAAACTACGATGCCGTGATCGAAGCGCTCACGATTCTGACCGATCCCGCCGGGATGGCCGTGCCCGTCAAGCGCATCACGATTTCGACGGTCGGGCTCGCGCCTCAAATCATCCGGCTCGCCGACCAGGGCCATCGATTCAGGCTGGCGGTCTCCCTTCACGCCGCCGCGGACGAGCAGCGATCGAAGCTGATGCCGATCAATCGCCGCTTCCCGCTCGAGCAGCTGATGCGGGCAGTCCGCCACCACGTCGAGCGCACGGGTCGGCGCGTCACCTTCGAGTACATTCTTCTCGAGGAGCTGAATGATACGGTCGCCGACGGCCGCTTCAAACGGCCAACGCCGGAGCGCATCCGGCGCTTCGCCGAGTATCTGAGGCCGCGCGTTCCCGCCGTGACCGTGCGCTACAGCCAGGGGGTTGACATCGGCGCGGCGTGCGGGCAGCTCGCGGGCGAAGCGGAATCCGCCACCTAGGTCCGGGCGAGAGCGCGGGGGAGACGATGCTCGGCACGCTGCGCCAGCGGCTTCTTGCGCTCTTTCTCCTCGTATCCCTGATCCCGTCGCTCGGCCTGACCCTGGTCGTGACCTACTATCTCTCCCGCAGCATCTCGGCGCTTCGAAACCCCGAGACGGAGCATGCGCTCGCCCAATCGCTCGAAGTGATCCGGGAAGGGATCGAGCGCCTCGGGAGCGACGCACGCCTGGACGCCGAAGTGATGGCGCTCGACCCCACGACGCAGCGGCTTTTCCCGTCCGGGCGGATCGCCGATCTGGAGCGCCATCTGCGCGAGGAAGCGAGGAGCCGCGGGCTCGACTACGTCTGCTTGTACCGGCTCGGCCCCCCGATCGAGCGGGTCTTCGGGGCCCGGCTCGGGCCTCGCATCACGCTCCCCGAGCCGGAGCGCGAATCGTTGCTCGGCGCGCTGGAGCAGGGCGGGCTCATCACCGGCGGCGATGCTCCGCGGCAGGTGAGCGGCGCGGCTCCCTTGGGCAAGGGGGCCATGATCCTCGCCGGATACCAGCTCGATCCGGGGATCTCCAAGGAGATCCTCTCGCTCCAGCAGAATCTCACGATGTACCGAAAGCTGGGCGTCTATACGTGGATCTCGGAGCGAAGCCTCTGGATCTTCGCGGCGATCTGGACCGTCGTGCTCGGGCTCGTGAGCTTCGCGCTCGCGTATTTCGTCTCACGGGATACCGCGAGACCAATTCTAGAATTGCGCGGGGCCATGGAGCGCGTTTCTTCGGGGGATCTATCCCACCGCGTGAAACCCTCGGGAACCAAGGAAGTCCGTTTCCTGGGGACCACGTTCAACCAGATGGTGGAAGAGCTTCAGACCTCGGGGCGCGCGCTGGTCCGCGCGGAACGGCTCGCCGCCTGGCGGGAGGTGGCCCGCGCCGTCGCCCACGAGATCCGGAATCCCCTGACGCCGATTCAGTTCGCGCTCGAGCGGCTGAGAGATGAGGCGCGCCGGCCCGAAGCGCCGCGCGCGGAGGTCGTGCGGGAGAACGCGGACCTCATCCTGAACGAGGTCCACTCGCTCCAGGAATTCGTGACCTCATTCTCCGCGGTGGCCCAGCTCCCCGAGCCGCATTTCGCGTCATGCGACGTCGGCGGGCTCGCGGAGAATGTGGCCAAGCTCTACCGGGGCTCGACCCCGATCGAATTCCGCGTTGAGGTCGCGGCACCTCTGCCGTTAGCCTGGGCCGACGAGGCTCAGATCCAGCGCGTCCTTGTGAACCTCATCAAGAACGCGATGGAGGCCTCTCCGGAGCGGGGGATCATCACGATTCGCGCGCTCCGCGATACGAACGGCCCGGAGCCTCTGCTCCGCGTCGAGATCGAGGACCAGGGACGCGGGATGGATCCCGCCACCCTCGAGCGCGCGGTGGCACCCGGATTCACGACGAAATCGACGGGGAGCGGATTGGGGCTCACTCCGGAGGGTTCGGAGTGAGCCAGGGTTCCCGCACGCGCGTGCTCGTCGTGGACGATGAGCCCTCGGTGCTTCTCGAGATCTCGGGCGCGCTCAAGCGCCGCTACGACGTTGTCACGGCCCAGAGCGCCGAGGCCGCGGAAGCGATTCTCTCCAAGGAGCGGATCGATCTCCTGCTGACCGACCTTCGCCTCCCGGGAAAGGACGGCCTTCATCTGCTCGAGTCGGCCAAGACGTTGAGCCCCGATCTCCCGGTCGTCATCATGTCCGGCCACGGGACCATCGAGGAAGCGGTACGCGCGACCCATATGGGCGCGGCGGATTTCGTGGAGAAGCCGTTCGGGCCCGACCGCCTGAACGTGACCGTCGAACGGGCGCTCGAGCTGCGCGAGCTCAAGCGCGAGAACGAATCGCTCCGCAGCCTCGCGGGGGCGGCGGACGCGATGGTCGGGGAAAGCCGAGCGATGGAGCAGGTTCGCGCGGAGGTCGCGAAGGTGGCGCGCAGCGAGGCGAAGGTGCTCATCACCGGGGAGAGCGGCTCCGGAAAGGAGCTGGTGGCGCGGGCGATCCACCGCGCGAGCCCTCGGAGTCGGGGCCCCTTCGAGAAGCTGAACTGCGCCGCCCTCCCCAAGGATCTGGTCGAGAGCGAGCTCTTCGGATACGAGAAGGGAGCCTTCACCGGAGCGGCACAGATGAAGCGCGGACGCCTCGAGGCCGCCGATCGCGGCACCCTCTTTCTGGACGAGGTAGGCGACATGAGCCTGGAGACCCAGGCCAAGTTCCTTCGCGCGATCGAGACGGGTGAGATCGAGCGCCTCGGCGGCACCCGCACGATCCAGGTGGACGCGCGGATCGTCGCCGCCACGAACAAGAATCTCTCCGAGGAAATCCAGGCCGGTAGGTTCCGGGAGGATCTCTTCTACCGACTGAACGTGGTGCCGATCCACGTGCAGCCGCTCCGCGCGCGACGGGAGGACATCCCCCTCCTGGTCGAGCATTTCATGGGACGTTTCGGACAGGAGCACGGCCGGTCGATGCGCCGCATCGCGAAGGAAGCGGTTGAGCGCCTGACGCGATACTCATGGCCGGGGAACGTACGCGAGCTGAAAAACCTCATCGAGAGGCTCCTCATCATGACCGAAGGAGACACGATCGGCCCCCACGAGGTCGAGGCCGCCCTTCCCGCCGACAGCGAGGAAGAGCCGGTGAGCGAGATTCGCGCGGCGCGCGACCGCGCGGAGCGCGATGCCATCCAAGCGACGCTTCGGCAATGCTCCTGGAACGTGACCGAAGCGGCGAAGCGGCTTGGCATGGACCGCGGTTACCTCCACCGGAAGATCAAGCGGTACGGTCTGGTGCGGGATGCCCAGACCTCGTAGCGCCGCTCGCCTCACCGCCATATCGATTGCCTGCGCGGGAGCGCTCTCCCTGGCGGGGAGCGCGTGCGGCGAGACGCTCCGATCGGACTCGACCTTCGCGCGCCCGGTTCCGCCGCCCCCGGTCCGGCGCGCGGCCGAATGGGAAACACTCGAGACCGGTCTCCCGGAAGAGGCGCGGTTTCACTCGATCTTCCGCGCGCGCTACAACCGCGTCGATGGCCCCGCCCCCACGCTCGGCGCCGCCTTCCAGCCCGCGCGCGCGCCCGCGCCCGTTCTGTTCGTCGAGGGAACCTATGCCTTCTCGAGAAAGCGACCGCTCTATGAGGCGGGATTCGAGGCGCCCCTCGGCGACCGCCCGTGGCTCCAGATCGGAGGCTCCGTGTATCGGCGGACGTCGACCGAGGATGACTGGATCGTCACCGAGGGGGAGAATACGATCTTCGCGCTGGTCGCGCGAACCGACTACCGCGATCACTACGAATCCCAAGGCGGACAGGGATACGTCGTGTGGTCGCCCGGGTCGGATTTCTCGCTTCGCGGCGGCGCCCGCTTCGAGTCGCAGGCTTCCCTCAGCGTCCATACACGGGTCTCGCTGACCGGCAGGGATCCGGAATTCCCCCCGAATCCGCCGATCGAGGACGGGGACGAACAGGCGTTCACGGTCCGATGCCGGATTGGCCCCGCCCAGCTTCCGATTCGAGGTGGCACGCACGGCGAGGCGGTGTACGAGCGGTCCGGTCCGCCCCTCAAAGGCGACTTCGAGTACGGGAGACAGAAAACCTGGTACGTGGGTGGAATCGGCACGCTCCGGGGACATGATTTCAAGACGTTCGCCGGAGACCAATTCTTCGTCGCGAACGCGGAGTTCTATCAGCGCGCGAGAAAGAACATCTACGCGTTCACGTTTCTGGACACCGGCGCAGCCTGGTTCGGAAGCGATAATCTCGGCCGACAGCGACCCGCCGCGGATCTGGGGTTGGGAGTGCGGATCGCCGAAGGACCCGCGGCGATAACCGTGGCGAAGAACCTCCGCGACGAAAAGTCCAAGCTACGTGTCGGAGTTCGCCTCGGAGACCGGTTCTGAAGCCGCAGCGTAGGGTGTCGAAAGCAGGCGATGGATTCCTGATCCGCGCGCGGTGGGCGATCCTCGCGGCCGTCCTGTTTTCCGGTCCAGCATTCGCGGGAAACGATCTCGGGCTCAGCGTCGACCCTGTCGAGTCGGTGAACGGCGCGATCACCGTCTCCTATCGGACGGAGAACCCGTGGACGCCCCGCCTCGAAGAGACCCTTCTTCGGGGCATGCCCGCCACGGTTGCCTTCGAGGTCGGAGTCTGGAAACGGCGTACCTTCTGGTTCGACAAGCTGGTCCTGGCGATCAAGAGCGAGCACAAAGTGGTCTACGATCCGTGGGAGAAGGCGTTCCGCGTCCGCTCCAATTCTTCGCAGCGCAAGGCGCGCGCCGTGCCATCGCTCGACTCCCTGGAGACGCTCCTCTTCTCTGAACGGCGTCTGCCCCTGGTGCCAGCCGCGGCGCTCGACCCGACGGGCCGCTACTACGTCTCCGTCCGCGTCACGATTCGACCGCTCTCGGCCGAGGATTTGGGGGAAATCGAAGATTGGCTATCGGGCGAGGTGAAGAATCCGGCCGGCGCGCCCCGCGGCCTGCCCGGGTACCTTCTCGGAATCGCGGTCAATGTTTCAGGGCTGGGAGACAGAACGGCGCTTGCGAAGGGCGAGACATTCGTGCCCTCGCGCCTCGAAGCGCCGCAGTAGAGAGCCGGCGTGGCTCGGATCCGGAATCGCTGCTCCCCCCGCGCCTAGGGCGCGTCCGACGTGCCTCCTGCAGGCGGAGGGACCGGTGACGGAGGAGTAGGCGGCGGCGCGTACCATCCCGCGCCCGGTGCGGCCGGCTGGGCTACCGTGGCCCCAGCTTCGGACCCTTTCGAAAAGCGCGTCAGGATCATCGAGCCCAGGCCCGCCGTCGTGAAGACCGCGAGCAGCGCACCCGCCATGATGCCGAGAGCGATGCCGAGCGGCATCACAAAGACCACTCCGATCAGCCCCAGGACGCCTCCGAGGGCCTTGAGCCCGAGGATGACGAGAGCGCCGACCACGATCGCCCGGAGCGGAGAGACCGAGGCGCCAGGGGATCTCCTGGCGAGGACGCGGCGGCCCAGGTACATCGCTCCGTTCAGATACGCCACGAAAGTCGCGATGATGATACCCAGCACCGCGGCCATCAGCGCGAACACCATCGCGATCGCCAGCAGGATCGCGACCGGGATTCCGATGATCGTGATCACGAGGATCACCATGGCGATCGCACAGACGACCGCGATGGTCGGGATTGCCACGATCATCCCCATCCAGCCCAGCAACCCCCAGAGGATGCACTTCCAGAAATCGGTGCCCATACGGGTCACCGCGTGCTCCACCCGCTCCCGCATGAGGAGCAGGCAGAGCCAGGCGAAGAGAATGGTGAGCAGGAACTGGACGATCGTGGTGAAGACCCCCGCGAGGGCCCCGAGCCCCACGATTCCGAGAACCGGCAGCATGCTGCCGTGGCCCTTGAACGGCCAAGAGCCGACGGAGACGTTCTGCCCTGCAACGGTCGCGCTGTCGCTCACGGTCGTGCTGCCGCCGACGCTGACGGCGTCTCCGTCGACGACGCCCTTGTCCCGGACCGACACACCTCCCCCCACGGCGGTGACGGTGCCCTTCACGTGGCCGAAAACCGTGACGTCGCCTCCGATCGTGACCACGTCCCCCTCGATCACCTTGCCGGCCGGGACGACGATGTCCTGACCGAAGCGCACGAGGTCGTTTTCATTCGAGCGCGGAGAATCCGGCGGCTCGGGTGGCTCCGGCGGTTCTGGCTTATCGGGTACGTCCACCTCGTCGGTCTGACCCTCGGCGGTCGGGTGCGCGGAGCGGGATTTCTTGGATACCGTCTGGGTTCCGTGCTCGATGACGCGGACCGAGATCCCTTCGTCCGGCGGGCGGGCGGCGCTGTCGGCCGCCACCTTCGTGGAGGTCGAAGCTCCGCGCGCGTGGGACCCCGGAAGAAGCAGCGCCGCGGCGATCAGGAGAACGAACGAGGCCGATGCGATCCACGAAGCGGCCTTGGTGCGCACCATCATGTCAGAGCGACAGGCAACCA
>VBOX01000039.1 GCA_005893265.1 Candidatus Eiseniibacteriota bacterium
GTGCCGAGGTGCACGGCGGCGGAGATCGACAGGACGTAGACGATCAGAATCAGCAGACGGTCGTTGTTGGTTTCCCCGAGATGATCCCACCAGTTGAAGGCAAGCCAGATCGAGAACACGACAAGGAACGATGAGAGCGAGTAGACCTCGGCCTCGATGGCGCTGTCCCAGAAGGAATTCGAGAACGCGATGAAGAACGCGGCGACGAGCCCGCCCACCTCGCACGCAAGCTGTCTCGCCGGCGTCTGGGCCCGATCCATGAACCAGCGCCGAAGGGAGCGCACGGTGATCAGGAAGGTGAAAAGGGCCGCGAGGGCGGAAGCGAGGGCGCTCATGAAGTTCACGCGCCAGGCGACGGTCTCGATCGGGAGGAAGCTCATCATCCTGCCGATCATCGTATAGACCGGATTTCCCGGCGGATGCGGCAGGCCCAGAATGTAGGACGTGGCGATGAATTCCCCGGAATCCCAGAACGGCACGGTCGGGGTCAGCGTGCGGAGATAGACGAAGAGCGGCACAAAGAAGGCGAGCGCCGTGGCGACCAGGTGCCAGCGCTTCCAGGAGTTCACGCCCGTCCCTCTCCAGGGGTGGCGCCGCGTTCGGAGGCACGGGCGAGTTTTCGTCGCCGCAGATGCTTCCCGATCGCCCGTCGGGGCGAACGTGAGATGAAGATGAGCCCTCCGAGCAAGCTGATCAGAACCGAGAGGATGTAGGTAAGAAACGGAATGCTGAACGACTGCTCGCGCGTCAAGCCGGCGAGCTGGAAGAGCACCACCGCCGCCCCCTCCCGCACGCCGATGCCGTTCAGTGAGATTGGAAGCGAGATGAGCGCCGCCAGCACCGGGACGAACAGAAAATAGTACGCGAGGGAGATCCGCACTCCCAGCGAGAGCCCGATCAGGTAGTGGACATAGATCCGGCTGATCTGGACCAGGGTCGAGGCGGCGAACGCGGCCAGCAGAGCGCCCCTCTCGCTACGGAATCCGTGGAGGTCGTCCATCAGGCGGGCGATCGCGCGCTCGATCTTGTGAGCTCCGACCGCGCGGAAGGGTCGCTCGAACGCCTCGAGGATGTTCCGATTGAAGACGCTCGCGAAGAGCGCGGCCGCCACGAGAAAAACGATTAAAACGCCCCAGTAGATCGCGTACAGATGCAGCCGGTCGATCACCGCCACCGAAGCCACCACGGCGAGGAGCCCTATGGCCAGGACGCCGATCAAGCGGTCCATGAGCGTCGCGGAGAAGACGGGGCTCACGTGTTCGGCGTGCTTCGCGGCATCGGAAATCCGCGCGATGTCGCCTCCGACGTTCGATGGAAGGAAATTGTTGAAGAAGAGGCCCACGAAATAGTAGGATGCCGCCTTCGGATACGGGATGGAGACGCCTTGAGCGCGCAGCAGCCTGGCCCAAAGCCAGCTCCCGATCAGACTCGAGGTCAGGAATAGCCCCGCCGCCGCCGCGATCAGCATCGGATCCGCGGATTTCATCGTATCCCATACGTTCCGCGGCGAGACCTTGGCGATCACGTAGCCGAACAGCGCGAAGCTCAGTACGATCTTGAGCGCGATGAGAGGCACCTTGAGCTTTTGAAATACTCCCGAGGTCGAGCCGTGGCTCACGCGGCTTGCCCCCCGGCCGCGCGCAGGATCACGGCCCGGCTCTCGCGGTAGCAGCGGTCCCACGTGAACCCGTGCGCCCACCTAAGACCCGCTTCCGTCATCGAAAGGCGGAGCGCTCTGTCGGTGAGAAGACGGACGGTGGCTCGCGCGAGGGCTCCGACGTCACCGTGCCGGACGAGGAGGCCCGTCTCGCCGTCGCGCACGGACTCGACCAGACCCGGGCTCCTGCTCGCCACGACCGGAGTGCCGCACGCGTTCGCCTCGATGACGGTGAGCCCCCAACCTTCTTTGGGTGAGGGGGCCGCGGCGACCTGCGCTCGGTTGAGCGCGGCCACCTTGTCGCGATGGCTGAGGGCTCCGAGGAACTCGACTACTTCTCCGATGCCGAGGGAGAGGGCGAGCCGTTCCAAATGCGGCCGGTAGGGGCCGTCTCCCACGATCTGAAGCCGCGCGCCAGGGACAGCACGCAGGACTTCCGGAAACGCACGGATGAGGTATTGCGCCCCCTTGTACTTGCGAAGGCGGCCCACGAAGAGCACGATCGGCTCGGTTCGGTCCCCAGGAGGGATGGTTACCACGTACCCGTTCTGATCCAGGCCGCACCGTACGACCGAGATCTGTTCCCGGCGTATTCCTCGGCGCACGAGGTCGTCGCGGGTGCTTTCGGAAATCACCAGGAAGGGAACATCGCGGTACACGAGCGGAATCAAACTTTCGTGTGCCCAGACCAAGGCGCCGACGACGGGCGACGCCTCCCGGAACACGGCGGTACCGAATAGATGCGGCACCACGGCGAGCACGGGGGCGCGAACGTACCAGGGCGTGAAGAATGGAACCTTGTTGATGTCTTCGAGAACCAGATCAAACCGCTCTCCCCATAGCCTCCGACGATAGAGCTGGGCCAGAGCAAGATGCGCATTGTACCACGATCCCCCCCTGAGAATCCGGATGCCCCGGTAATCCTCTTCCGGCGCGGATCCGGCGAACGCCTCGGCAAGCCAGGTCACTTGGTCGCCGTCCTGGACCGCCCGGCTCAGGATTTCCATGAGGTGGAGCTCGGCGCCCCCCGCTTCCGGATGCTTGGGATCCCGCCAATTGAACGCGAGCAGCCTCACCCGATACGTACACCGGAACGGGGCGAATCCGCCCTCTCTTTTCGACCCAGGGCGCCGATGACGAAGTAGGTGTAGAAAGACGCCCGGGTACGGCGGAAACGCTCGCGAAACGACGTCTCGAGCTTCGACAAGATCGGGACGGGCGGCGGATAGAGCGGCAGGCGCGCGACACGGGAGCGAAGCAGGACCAGCCGTAGCGAGCGATAGAAGAGACCCGGCACCATCCAGCTGCCGTACCGTCGCGTCACCGTGACCCCCGCCGCGCGCAGGAGCCGCTCCAGCTCTGCGATCGTGAACTCCGTCTCCCATCCGGCGAACCATCTTCCGACGGCGATCAGGAGGTGCTTGAGAACCGTGTAGAGATGGAAGCGCTGCGGTACGTCCACAAGGAGGATGCCCCGTTCCCCGAGCACGCGCACGTTCTCCCTTAGGAGCGGACGCGGATCGCGAAAGTGCTCGAGAAGGCCCTGATGGAATACGACGTGGAAGGAGCCGTCGCGAAAGGGCATCGCGAGCGCGTCCGCGCGGACAAGGTGCACGCGCCGGCCGGCGCGCGCCGCCACGCCCCGCGCGACCTCGAGAGAGGGGGCCGAATAATCCAGGAGGACGGCCGTCGCCCCCGCCTCGGCCAGCGAGATGCTGTCGCGCCCGGACCCGGCGCCGACTTCGAGAACCAGCCTCCCCGATACCGGCCCCTCAGCCAGGATCTGCTCCACCACGCGACCGTCCGTCGGATACACGTCTTCGATCTCGGAGCGCTCGCGCCAGAAGCGAGACCAGTGGGCTTCCGTGGAGGTTCGCACGCCGTCCTACTCTCCGGTCGCGAGCCGGGAGGCCAGGACGAGGGGCAGGCGCGCGGCCTGGATTTTCTCCTGCGCGGCCTCGATATCGTAGGGCACACGCACGAACTCGATTTCCCCCGCAGGCTCGTGGAGCAGGACAAAACAGGCTCGCGGATCGCGGTCCCGTGGCTGTCCGACGCTTCCGACGTTCACGATGTAGCGGTGCGCGGAATGAAAGAGGAGCCGCGTGGGCGGCAAGTAGATGCACCCTGAGGAGGACCGCTCGAAGATCGCGGGCTGGTGGGTGTGACCGATGAAGCACGCGTGCTCGGTGAAGAATTGAAACTGAGGCTCGGCGTCAAAGCGATCGAAGATGTACTCCCAGTCCCGCGGCGCCGCGGGGGACGCGTGGACGTAGAGATAGGAATCGACCTTGTCGCTGAGTGACAGAGAGCGAAGGTAATCGCGGTTGTCGGGCGTGAGCGTCCTGGTGGTCCAGAGCGCCGCCGCCTTCGCGTTCGGGTTGAACCGGGCGGCTTCCGGACCGCCGCTCGCCGCCGAGTCATGATTTCCAAGGAGGACGACCTGGCAACGTTCGCGAATGAGCTTCAGACATTCGTTCGGGCTCGCGCCGTAGCCGACGACGTCCCCCAAACATAGGATCCGGCCCGCGCCGCGCTCGTCCGCGGCCTTGAGGACCGCCTCCAGCGCTTCGAGATTGGCATGAACGTCGGAGAGAAGTGCGGTCTTCATCCGGGAGGCCGCACATCGTGGGCGAGCCGATCCAGGATACCGTTCACGAATGCCCCGGAGGTCTCCATGCCGTATTTCTTCGCGATTTCGATCGCTTCGTCAAGCGTAACCCGCACGGGCACCTCCGCGTGGTAGAGAAGCTCCGCGGCGGCGAGCCGGATCACGGAACGGTCGGTGGCCGCCATGCGCGAGAGCGACCAGTTCTTTGCAATGCGGGAGACCACGGAATCGATTTCGAGCTGGTGCAGCGCCAGCGTGGACACGAGCGACGAGGCAAACTCCTTGGTCTCGGGGTCCGCCGGTTGCTCCAGATCCTCCAGGATCTCCTCGAGGCAGCGGTCGATCGGGTCACCGGTCACGTCTGCCTGGTAGGCCGCGCGGAACGCGATCTCGCGCGCCTGGCGCCGTCGGGTCAACGCGCTTTCGCGCCGAGGGTGCGCACGAGCCTGGCCATCTCGATAGCGCCCTCCGCGACCTCCGCGCCCTTATTCCCGTGCTTCCCCCCGGAGCGGTCGAGCGCCTGATCCAGAGTGTCCACCGTGAGCACGCCGAAGAGAACGGGTACGCCGGTCTCAAAGGACGCGCGGGCGATCCCGCTCGAGGCCTCCCCGGCGACCCATTCGAAATGCGGTGTTTCCCCCCGCACAACAGCACCCAGGCAGACCACCGCGTCGTGCCGGCCGGAATCCGCGAGGCGTTTCGCGACGGTGGGAATCTCAAAGGCTCCCGGCACCTTGATCACGACGGTGTCGTGCGCCTTGACGCCGCGCCGCTCGAGGGCGTGGAGCGCTCCGCTCAAGAGCCTGCTCCCGATGAACTCGTTGAATCGCGAGACCACGATGGCGATCTTGAGTCCCGCGCCTTCGAGGGAACCTTCGATCACTTCCGGGGCGGCGACCGGCCCCCGAGGCGGACGGCGCGCGGGCACCGAGCGGCGCGCAGACTTCACGCGCGCGTTCCCCGCTTTCCGTTCGTGTGGACTCGACGGGCGCCCTCGAGAGCGGGATGGTGAAGCAGATGCCCCAGCCGCTCGCGCTTCGTCGCGAGGTACCGGGCGTTGGCGGCGTTCGGCATGATCTCGAGCGGCTCGCGGGCGACCACCTCGATTCCATATTCGCTGAGCGCCTCGATTTTCCGCGGGTTGTTGGTGAGGAGCCGGATTCTCGCGTAGCCCAGATCGCGCAGGATCTGCGCGGCCACGCCGTAATCGCGAAGGTCGGGCGCGAATCCGAGCTTGAGGTTCGCTTCGACGGTATCCAGTCCCAAGTCCTGAAGCTCGTACGCGCGCAGCTTGTTCGCCAGACCGATGCCTCGTCCCTCCTGCCGCATGTAGAGGAACGCCCCCGCACCCTCGTGGTCGATCCGCTCGAGGGCTGCCTCCATCTGCTCCCCGCAATCGCACCGCAGGGAGCCGAAAACGTCTCCGGTCAAACACTGCGAGTGGACCCTCACGAGCCTCGGCTTGGTACCGGCAGATCCCTTGACGAGCGCGACATGGTGGTGCCCGTCGACGAGGCTCTCGTAGACGACCACGCGGAAGTTCCCGAATCGGGTCGGAAGCCGCGAGGACGCGACCCGCTTGACATGGCGCTCGTGCCGGTAACGGTAGCGGATCAGATCCCGGATCGTGACGAGCTTGAGCCGATGCTGTCGCGCGATCCGGATCAACTCCTGCCCGGTCGCCATCCGCCCGTCCGGCGAAAGGATCTCGCAGAGGAGCCCGGCCGGATGGAATCCCGCGAGACGCACCAGATCAAGCGCCGCTTCGGTGTGGCCGGGGCGCTTCAGGACCCCTTCGTCCAAAGCCCGCAGGGGGAACACGTGTCCCGGTCGGGCCAAGTCTTCAGGCCTTGTCTTCGGATCGGCGAGCGCACGAATCGTGAGCGCGCGGTCGTGGGCCGACGATCCGGACGTCGTGCCTCGCAGCAGATCGACGGAGACCGTGAACGGGGTGGAGAAACGCGCCGTGTTGATGGGGGCCATGAGCCCGAGCCCCAGCGCGCCGGTCGTCCACGACAACGATCATCCTGCCCGCCTGGATGTCTCGGAGCGCCTCTTCGATCGTCGAGAGGGACGATGCGAGACCATCCGACCGCCCCGGCGGCGCACCGCGACCGCGACCCGCGCGGCCGTGAGCAGCCAGATGTACCCCCGCGCGCCTCATGCCCGCCTCGCGGGCGCCGGCACATGGCGGGAAGGCTCCACGAGCCCCCGAGACACCATGAGTCGTTCGAGGTAGCGCGCCACAATGTCCACTTCCAGATTCACGATTCCCCCTTCTTGGTATTCCGACGCGATCGTGTGCTCGAGCGTATAGGGTACGAGCGCTACCGTCGCGCATGGTTCAGCCCACGCCGCGATCGTCAAGCTGATGCCGTCCACCGCCAGCGACCCCTTCGGCGCCACGTACGGCCGGAGGCCCTCAGGAATCTCCACCGCGAGGAGCACATCGCCTCCGGTGCGTTCGACCGAGGAGACCCTTGCCGTCGCGTCTACGTGCCCTTGCACCCAATGGCCTCCGATCTCGTCCCCGACCCTGAGCGCGCGCTCCAGGTTGAGCCGGTCCCCCACCCGGAGCGCTCCGAGCGTCGTCCTGCGAACGGTCTCCGGAACAACCGTGGCATGAAACAGGTCGCCGTGCGCGCGCTCGATCGTGAGGCAAACGCCGTTCACCGCGACGCTCGCCCCCGGAACGGGCGGGGCCTGAAACCCGGCTCGGATCGCGACCCGTGCCGCGCCTTCCGGCGTCCGCTCGACCTCTTCGACGCGCCCCACACGCTCGACGATGCCGCTAAACACCACGTCCCCCCGCCGTGCGCAGCGATCCCTCGATCCAGAGATCGCGCCCCACGCGGCGCATTACGAGCGAGTCGACCTCCAGAGCCTCGTCCAGGCGCGCGCGCCCCAGGTCACGCGTCCAGGTCGGCGCCTTCGTGCCGCCCAAGATGAGGGGCGCGAGCCCGATCGCCACGCGGTCGGCGAGCCCCTCGCGCAGGAGCGCGGTATGCACGGTCGGGCCGCCTTCGACGAGGATGGAAAGCTCCCCTTCCTCGGCCAGCCTCTTGAAGAGCGGGCGGAGCGGCACCCGCCCGGTCGCGTCGCGCTCGAAGCGCCAGACCCGGACGCCTCGGCGGACGAGGGCGTCGGTCAGGCAGCGATCCTCCGAAACGGTCGCGACCAGGAGGGGAACCCGCGCGGCCGATTGGACCAGCCGCGAGCCCGGTGGCACGCGGAGGTGGGAGTCGAGCACGATCCGAAGCGGGTTCCTCCCCCGCACGAGGCGAACCGTCAGCTCGGGGTCGTCCGCGAGCACGGTCCCGATCCCGACCAGGACGGCGTCCTGGCCGGCCCGGAGCCTGTGGCACAGCTTGACTTCCGCCGCTCCCCCCATTCCTCGCGAGTCGCCGCTCTCGCTCGCCACCCGACCGTCGAGGGAAACCATCGACTTGAGCGTCACCCATGGAAGGCCGGTCGCGAGAAACTTCAGATACGGAAGGTTCAAGTCGCGGCAGCTCGCGTTCAAAACGCCCTCGATGACCTCGACGCCCGCCGCACGGAGAGCGCCCACGCCGCGCCCGTCCACGAGCGGGTTCGGGTCACGCATGCCGAGCACCACGCGGCGGATGCCGGAACCGAGGATCGCGTCGACGCACGGCGGCGTGCGCCCTTGGTGCGCGCACGGCTCCAGGGTGGAAACGAGCGTCCCTCCCCTGGCGCGGCCCCCAGCCTCTTCGAGCGCCCGCGCTTCGGCGTGAGGCTCCCCTGCGCGCGCGTGGAAGCCCCGGCCCACGACCTCGCCGTCGCGCAGGACCAAAGCGCCGACACGCGGATTGGGATGGGTCGTGCCGATGCCCCGACGCGCAAGCCGGATCGCGGCCCGCATGACGCGCTCTTCGGCCGTCGAGACGGGGCGGGACGGCCCCTTCTCCGCCAGATCCTTGCCGATCGGTGAGACCCTGATGCTCACGAAGTCCCCATAAAATAAGCGCCCCGCAGGCAGACACCCGCGGGGCGCACACGGCCTAGGGCCGGACGCATCCGTCCAATGTAGTCATCCTTCTCCCATCCAGACTGTAACTGTCGGCTCCGGAATTTCACCGGGATCTGCCGCCAGGTCCTAGACCCTTTGGCTCGCGGGCTATTACCGCCGGTGGGGACTTTCACCCCGCCCCGAAGGATGTCTGCTGATCGAGGGAATGGTAGAGCGAAACGGCCGTCAGCGCAAGAGGATGAGTTTCTTGGCCTGGACCTCTCGATCCGCCTCGAGCCGGTAGAAGTAGGCCCCGCTGGCGAGCTCCCGCCCGCGGTCGTTCTTCCCGTCCCAGGTGATGTGATACTCCCCGGCCGGCAGCGCCCGGTCGGTGAGGTTGCGAACCCGGGCACCCGAGACGTCGAAAATGAGTAGCCGAACGCGCGCGGGGCGCGAGAGCGTGAATCGGATCGTCGTCCACGGGCTGAATGGGTTCGGGGCGGCCCCGAAGAGGCGTGCCGCCGGCGAGCCGGCAGGCGCCGGCGTTTCCTCGACCCCCGTCGCGACGTAGCAGCCGGGAACCTCGAACTCCTCGACGATCGTGCGATAGAGAAGGAGGTTGCGCCGGACGATGCTGGGGATCGCGCCGAGGCTGAAACCGAGCAGGACGGAGCGGGAGGAGTCCGCGATCACGCCGACGGAATCGCGCTTCTCGATGGAAGCGAGCATCGTATTTGGATACGCGATCCATCCGCGCGCCTTGGAGCCGGCGCATGAGGACGTCCCCAGCGCGTCGAATCGGTTGATGGACGGGCATGTCCCGTCCAGCGGGAAGGGTTCCTTGGCGATCCTCGTCCCGGTCGCGCCGGTCAGGGTCGGGGTCAGCGAATCCTGTGGCGTGTTCTCCCAGATGTCTCGAAGGAAGACGCCGCCGAGCGTGCACGTGAAGAACGAGTTGACTTCCTGGCCGTTGTACACGAGATCGTATGCGAGGTTGTCCCCGGCGGCCAGAAGCCCCCGATTCGCCCCGGGCCGCTTGATCCACGCTTGGAGGAGCTGCTGCTCTTCCGCTGTGAGCGCCGAAGAGGAACGCTCCCCAACATCCCAGATGATCGCCGAGTACATCCCGAGGGTCGCGGCCGACGTGGCCGGCCAGTACCGCGTCGGACCCGGCGTGCCGCCTCCGGGTGAGTTGCCGAGCGAGCTCGCGGGGGAGTTCACGTCGTAGCGGTCGAACCGAAGGCCCAGTGCCGTCAGGCTCTGATCCATCGAGGCTCCGCCTTCCGGCCCCGAGAACGCGTTCACGTACAGGACCTTCGCCGTGTCTCCAGCGCATGTGCCCGACGGGCTTTGGATCGCGGGCAGCACGGTCGCGTCGAAGTAGTGGGATGCGGCCAGCGCGTCCGACGGGAGCGTGACCGTCGTGTTGAGCGAATCGGTCACGGAGAAGTAGTACCGAACCCTCGTGCCGCGCGCGTAGGAGCCCACGGGTACGTCGGCCGAATAGGCGGACGGGATCGAGGCGCCGAATGGCGTGAGCGGAAGGCTCGCGAAGGAACTGCCGTTCAGGCTGTAGAAGAAGGTGCCCTGCTTGAGTCCGCGGGATGCCGAGATTCGAACCGACGTGCTGTCCCCCGATGGGGTGTTGATGTTGTCATTCACCCAGAACGGGGCCGTGTTGAACGTATCCTGGAACAGATCCTGTTCCGACGCGACGATCGACGGAGGCGCGAGCCCGATCACCCCGAGCGCCAGGTTATCGAAATAAACCGCGGTCCCGCTGGGGGTGGAAACGCCGTCGCAGTAGACCTGCGAGTAATCCTTCACGTTCAGCATGAACTCGACCGAATCCTTGCCGGCGGCCCCCGGGAGAGCCACGGTCTGACGTATCCACTCCTTCTCGGTCCCGAAATAGATTTGGCTCGAGGACTGGGACCACAAGGACCACGCCGCCCCAACGTTTCGCGTCCGGTATTGGATGTTGTAGTAAAAGCAGGCAAGGAGCGGCAGGTTCCGATAGACGTCGAATGCCACGAAAACCTGGTCCCCCTTGTTCGTCAAGATGGGCGGGCTGATCAGTTTGTCGTCGATCCGGGGGATGAGCGCTCCGCTCACTGGGCTGGTCACCGTCCAGACCTTGCTTGTGTTGGCGGTGCAGACCTGTTCCGCCGGAACGTTCGCCTGGATCCGCCAGTTATCCCCCACGGCAGGAAACGTCGATACGGTCCAGGTCCCGGGACCGGATTCGAAATCGTCGAAAAAGCGGAGATCGCTGGTTCCCGCCTTCACCGTCACGACCGGAACTGGACAGGGTTGTATTTCGCGATGATCGTGTCGGGGATCTGGATCGTGAACGTGTCGCACGGCGCCGCGCCCTGTCCGTGGACCGATCCCGTCCAGGTCCGCAAGGGCACCCAGGAAGCGTCAATGTCGAGGACTTCGAGCGTCCCGAAATCGAAGCTATCCTCGGATTCCAGTTGTTGTTTGAAGGAGATCTTGACCGGGCTTGCCGCTCCGCTGAGATTCACGAAGTTTTTCAGTACTTGGGTCCAGTTGTTATCGTATCCGCGCCGATTCGCGTCATTGACCCAGCTCGAGTCGATTCGGCCGCACCAGAACGAGTGCCCCTCGCAGCCGTACACCGTATCGATGTGCCAGGCGGCCGGCTGAAAGGAAGCGTCCACGTGGGTCCAGCCATCCTCGTTCGACGGGCTGGATCTGGTTTCGAGGCTGTCCCGAAAGACCCAAACCGTGTCCCCGTCTTGATTGGCCTGGCCGCTGCGATAGACGCGCCTCGAGGGCGCCCCGACGCGAATAGGGCTCACATTGCCGAGGCTCGGCTCGGGGTAGGCTTTTGCGGCGCTCGGGGCCGAAGTCGCTCGGAAGGAAGGAGATGGATCGGCAGCCGCCCCCCTTTGTCCGGGTAGGACTCCCGCCATGACGCAAAGCGCGAAGACCAGCTTCGGTGCGGAGGCGTGGGGGCGGCTCACGCCCCTATTTTACCATGTTCCTCCTCCCCGGTTCCTCTGGAAGAACAGCCTCGACACCCAGCACCCGCGCGAGGCCTTTGAGCGCGGCGAACGCCTCCGATCCGGCGGCCGACGCCCACGGGTCGAAGCGTCCCCCCGAACGGAGCGGGAGCCCCATCCGCGCCGCCTCCTGTGCGGAGCGGAAAAGGTAGTGGCGAGAGCCGAGGTCGGGGAATTGGTCGGGGGCCGGGACTCCTTTCGCGAGCGGATCGTTCCCACTCCCCCGCGACGGCGGCATCCGCGATCCGCCCCCGCTTTGGGACCAGGTTTTCTCGATCCCCGTGATCAGGAGCGCCAGGGCTCCGCGCGTGACCGGATCGCCCAGGTGGTACGACCCGTCGGGAAACGGAGCCAGCCAGCCGCGCGCCAACGAGACCCGGATCCAGCGCTCTCCCCAGGCGCCGCGTGCCTCTTCGGTGTCGGACGGATACTCCTTCGCGCCGTGCCAGCTTGGCCGTTCGGGATCGGCTCCCAACTCCGCGGCGAGCATCACCCCCAGCTCCCCGCGGGAGACGCTCGAATGCGCGCGTAGGGCCGCGTAGCCTTCCGGCAAACCCGCGGCGAGATAGCGTGATTCCGAGAGAGCGCTCAATGCCTCCAGGGACGGGGCGTGCCCCGGATCGCGCGCGAGCGCGCGCGTGAGCGCTTCCGCGGCGAGCTTCGTTTGCTTCGCCTCGACGTAGGCGAGCCCCAGACGATAGAGCGGCTCGGGGCTCAGCGTATCGAGCGCGGCGGCGCGATCGAACTCCTCCTTGGCGTCCTTGTAATGTCGGATGGCGGCGTGGTATCGCCCGAGTCCCACGTGCGCGGCCGCGAGAGCCGGATCCAGCTCGACGGCGCGGAGGAACGCGCGCCGGGCCGACTCGGCATCGGCGAGGGCCAGCGACGTGAGGCCCGCGCCCAGCTGCGCGCGGATCTCGAGCGGTTTCGAGCCTGCCCGAGCCGCCGCGCGGGCCGCGCGGGCGTAGGCGCTGCGTGCGTCCGCCGGGTTCCCGCCGGCTGCCGTCGAATCCGCCTCCGCCAGCAAGACAGGGATCGCGACCGTCCCCTCGGGAAGCGCGGGGCGGGCGTCACGCCCGCCTGCACACCCGGCCGCGGCGCCGAGAAGGAGCGCGAGAAGGGTCAGCCTAGCCATGAAGCAGCTTTCTCTCCTTGAAGCTTGCGTACGCATCCCGTGTGACGACCACATGATCCAGGATGTCGATCCCCAAGATGCGCCCCGCCTCCACGAGCCGGCGCGTGATCGCGAGATCCTCCTCGCTCGGGGTCGGATCCCCACTTGGATGATTGTGAGCGAGGATCAAGCTCGCCGCCGAAATCGCGATCGCGGGCTGATAGACCTCGCGCGGGTGGACGATGCTCGCGTTCAGGCTACCGATCGAGATGATCTCGCGGCGAAGCACCTGGTTCCGTGAGTTCAGGTAGAAGCCGACGAAGTGCTCCCGGTTGGCGGCGCGAATGTCTCGCGTCAGATCGAAGACCGTCTCCGGACCGCGTACGAGAGGCGCTGCATCGCCGTCCGGCCACAGCCTTCGTCCCAGCTCCGCCGCGGCGAGGAGCTGCGCAGCGCGGGCCTGGCCCATGCCCCGGACCTGCAAGAGCTCCTCCACGGGCACGCGATGAAGCTGCCGGAGTGGGATCGCCGCCGTGACGCGCGCCGATAACTCGAGAATACCTTCGCCTGGCCCTCCGGTGGATCGTGGATCGTTTCGTCCGCCGCATCCCAGTGTTCCCCCGGGAGCGGGACCGCCGTGTGTGATGAGCGAGGTAACGCGATGCTATGGGGGAACCAGACTCGGCGCAAGCAAGATCCTACTCGAGCTTCAGGTCCTTCCGGTAAAGCTGGATTTTCCCGTGCGCTCGAAGCCGATCGGTCCAGGCCGCGGATCGTTGATCGAAGAGCTCCTGTTTCAGCTCGCTTCGATGCTCCGCATATTGCTGTGGGCTCGCCGCGATGAGGGAATCCACCACGGCGTAAAGAGTCCCGAGCGATCCGGGCCGCCGTTTGAGCACCCTGCCCGGGTGCGAGGAGAAGATCTCTGCGTAGAGGGTGGAATCCTTCGCGAGAAGCGAATCGCGCGCCAGATCCGGGATCGGGCCGTGTCGTGAGAAGAGCCGCGAGGCCCTGAGCCCGCCGAGCGGGAGAGCCAGAGTTTCGAGATCCTTCCCCGCCTTGAGCCCCCGCGCGAGCGCTGTGTCGACGGAGTCGGCCATCACCCGCCTACGCTCGGTCTGCGCGTCCCGAATTACCTCCTCCTTCACGTCGGCGAAGGGGGCGGGATGGGGCGCCACGGAGCGGGTGAGCCGAGCCACGAGGTATCCCGTCTGGACCGGGATCGGCCGAGAGACGCCCCCTTCCGGCAGCGATCCGATGTCCGACTCCATGGTGGCAAGCGGTCCCAGGCCCGGAACCGGCTCCTGCCGCGCAAGCGGACCGCTTGTCGACGCCCCGCCGAATGGCTTCGCCAGGTCCTCAAAGCGTGCGCCTGAATGCGAGGCGGCCGCCGAGAACGCCGTCGCCTGGCTGCGCGCGAGCGAATCGGAGACGCTCTCGCCGAGGACGCCGTGGATCTCCGCGCGGCACTCCTCCAGCGTGCGGAGCCGTTGGGGCGTGATGGTCTCGAGGCGGATGATGTGAAAGCCGAATTTGGTCTCGACGACTTCGCTGGTCTGCCCCGGCTTGAGCGCGAACAACGCGTCGCCGAACTCCTTGACGACCTCGCCGCGCGTGATCTCGCCCAGGTCCCCTCCTTTGGCGGCCGAGCCCCGGTCGTCGGATCCTTCCTTGGCGACTGCCGCGAAATCCTCCCCGGCCTTGACGCGCTTCAGGAGATCCTGCGCCTTCTTCTGCGCATTTCCGCGCGCCCCGGGTCCATCCCCGGGACGGTAGGCGACCATGATGTGCCGCGCGTGTGCTCGGGCCGGTATCGTGAACTCGAGCGGGTGCCGGTCGTAATACGTGCGGATCGAATCCTCGGGGACCGGCACGGAATCGGGCTTCGGTTTTTGGAACACGACGTAGTCGAACACCCAGCGCTGAGGCGACTCGTATCGGTCGCGGTGCGATTCGAAATAGGTCCGGGCTTCCTTCTCGGTCTCGGCCCGGCGCGTGAGCTCCACTTCCGAGCGGGCGATGGCGCGAACCGCCTCGTAGGCGGGCAAGAACTTGGCGTCCACGGCCGTCACCCGCACGACGAAGACGGAATCGCGGAGGACGCGCGGGCCGACCACCGTTCCAGGGCTGTTCTTGTACAGCGAATCGAGAAGCCCCCCTTCGACGAGGCGGGGCTGCTCGGGAGGCTGCCCCTCGTAGATGGAGGCTTGATCCAGCGTGGCGTCGAAACGGCGGGCGACCTCGTCCGCCCGGTCGCCGCGTTTGAGGCGCGCCGCTGCCTCCGCCATCGTCTTGAACGCAAGGTCGAGCTGATGCTCCTTCCTGACAAGGTTCGGAAGCGATTTCACGACTGAGTCCGACCACGCGCGGGCCGTATCCGGCATGCCCGATGATTTCCGGATCCGCTCGAGTGTCTTTGCGACGTCACGGTCCGAAACTGGGCGCGAATCCACGAAGGAGTCCGTGGCCCGGGCGATGATCGAAGCCTGGAGGCGCTGCACGCGGTAGCGATCCGGGCGTGCGGCATAGTCCAGGCGACCCAGGGAGTCGAGCTCGGCGTCGCGAAGCGAGGCGTCAGCACGTCGCTTCACGAGCGGGACCACGTCCCGAAACGGGCGAGGGGCGGGCACCCGGTGCTCTTCGACCCGGGCCACTACGTAATACGGTCCCACGGCGATCGGCT
>VBOX01000040.1 GCA_005893265.1 Candidatus Eiseniibacteriota bacterium
TCCGCCGCGGTGCTTTCGAATCGTGCGGCCGATCGAAAAGAAGGTTCTCCCGTCGGGAAGGCGCGAGATCTGGACCCGGATGGCGTTGGGGCTGAGGAAGGCGGCGTGCACGTTCCACAGGGGGCAAAGGCCGCCGAAGCGTGGAAAGTGAATCCCAGTGGCGCTGAATTTCTTGGAGATGTTGCCCGCGATGTCGATCCGGACCATGTAAAAGGGAACGCCTTCGGCCCCTCTCCTCTGCAGAGAGGTGAGGCGGTGGCATGCCTGCTCGTAGTTGACCCGGAAGCGATGCTGGAGCAGATCGAGGTCGTAGCGCTCCTCCTGGGCGGCCCGCAGGAATTCCTCGTAGGGCATCAACACCGCCGCCGAGAAGTAATTGGCGAGCGCGACCCGGCAGAGGGAGCGCGCTTCATCGGAGGTGAGCTCGGGCTCGCGGGTGATGCGATCGATGAGTCCGGAGCCATCGAGCAATCCGATCTGGTAGGCGAGCTGGAAGTTTCGCGACCCGCGGCGGAGCCCCTCGGAGAGTTGAAGCTCGCGGCGATCCGGATCGAATCGGCGCACCGCCGACCCCATCTCGCCTACCTTGAGCACCTGGACGTCGACCTTGTGCTTCGACTTCAAGTAGCGGGCCATGGATCCGAAAATCTCCTCCCCCTCGAGCCCGGCCTCCTTCCACAGCCGTTCCGCCTGGGCCTCCAGCTCCGGGAAATGGTTCCTGTACCGCTGGATCAGATCGGTCACCTGCTCCGACGCCATGCCACCGCGGTCGATGCCCGTGAGGTCCTGGCGATCCAGGACCTGCGCGGCGAGCGTAGCGGCGGAGCCGCGCGCCTCGATGAACGAGTGGTGGAGGTGAAGGACCGCGCGGGCGACCTCAGGGTTCGAGGCGACGAACTCTCGGGTTTCGGAGGTGGAAGGGACGTTCCCTTCGAAGACCGGATCGCCGAACACTTCCATCAGGACCGCGGCGAGCTTGGTGTCCTCCCCGGCGGCGAAGGACTTGAGGTCGAGATCGGTGAACTGCGCCAGCTTGATGAGAAGGTTCGCGCTGACCGGCCGGCGGTCGTGCTCGATCAAGTTGAGGTAGCTCGTCGATACGCCCAGCCGCTCCGCCATCGCGGTTTGCGTCAGGGTTTCCCTGAGCCGCAGGGCCCGGATCCGCTTGCCTAAGTGCTGTATTGATCTCATTTCTGTATTTTACCACTTTTAACTATTTACAACAACAATTGACAATTCGTTGTCATGTTAACTATTTATTTTACAGATAGTTATTGCCGATGCATGTTTTCGGTGTTAACATGTGTACATGGCCATTCGGAACGCAACAGAGCCGCAGGCGCTTGTGATCGGGGCGCCGATAGAACACGGCTTCGAGCAGATCCTGAACGCGGAAGCGCTCGCCTTCCTGGAAGAGTTGGTGCGTCGCTTCGCGCCGCGAATCGAGGAGGCTCTGAAGAATCGCGATCAACGGCTGAGACGTTTCGCGGGCGGCGAGCCGCTCGATTTCCTGGCGGACACGAAATCCGTCCGGGCGGGAACGTGGAGGGTCGCCCCAATTCCGGGAGACTTGAAGCACAGGACCGTGGAGATCACGGGCCCGACCGACCGGAAGATGGTGATCAACGCGCTCAACTCGGGCGCCGATCTCTTCATGGCGGATTTTGAGGACGCGAACTCTCCGACCTGGGAAAACCTCATCCAGGGACAGCTCAACCTCCGCGACGCCGTCCGCCGCCGGCTCTCCTTCGACGATCCGACCACGGGCAAGCAATACAGGCTGAACGAAAAAACAGCCGTGCTCCTGGTGCGCCCCCGCGGGCTGCACCTTCCGGAGCGCCACGTGACCTACGCAGGGCGGTCGATACCGGGCTGTCTCCTCGATTTCGGTCTCTACTTCTTCCACAACGCGCACGAGCTTCTGGCCCGGGGCACGGGACCCTACTTCTACCTTCCGAAGCTCGAGAGCCATCGCGAAGCGCGGATCTGGAACGATGTTTTCCTCCACGCTCAGGAGGCTCTCCGCATCGGGCGCGGCACGATCAAGGCGACGGTGTTGATCGAGACCCTCCCCGCGGTCTTCGAGATGGACGAGATCCTCTATGAGCTGCGCGAGCATTCCGCGGGGCTCAACTGCGGGCGGTGGGATTACATCTTCAGCTTCATCAAGACGCGCCAGCACGACCCCGCCGCGGTGCTTCCCGACCGCTCCCAGGTGACCATGGAGCAGCCGTGCATGCGCGCCTACACGCAGCTCGCCGTGCGCACGTGCCACCGGCGCGGCGCCCATTCCATGGGGGGGATGGCCGCCCAGATCCCGATCAAGAACGACGAGGCGCGGAGCAAGGCGGCGCTGGAGAAGGTCCGCGCGGACAAGCTTCGTGAGGTTCGCGACGGCCACGATGGCACGTGGGTCGCGCATCCGGGTCTGGTCCCGGTCGCGCGGGAGGTCTTCGAGGCGCACATGAAGGGTCCGAATCAGCTCGAGCGGCTCCGCGAGGACGTCCAGGTGACCGCGGCCGATCTCCTTCAAGTCCCTCAAGGCACGCGGACCGAAGAGGGATTGCGGCTCAATGTCAGGGTCGGGATCCAGTACATCGAATCCTGGCTGCGCGGGAATGGCTGCGTTCCGCTCTACTCGCTCATGGAGGATGCCGCCACCGCCGAGATCTCCCGTGCCCAGGTATGGCAGTGGCTCCGGCACGGCGCGGCGCTGGAAGACGGCCGCCGGGTCACGCCGGAGCTGATCGGCAGCGTCATCGACGATGAAATGAAGACCATCGAGAGCGAGCTGGGATCCCAACGCTTTCAAGCGGGACGCTTCCGCGAAGCCCGCGCGCTCTTCGAGCGGATTTCCACCGCCCAATCGCTTGAGAATTTCCTGACCCTCCCCGCATACGAGGCTCTAGACCGCGGCTCCGTCGAGTCCGCCAAGGATCATTCACGATGAGCACGAAGCAAGTTGCCCCAGCCACAGGAGAAGCTCCCATGCCGACAACGCGCGCAAGGCGACAGACACTGACCGGAATCCCTGCTCACAGAAGCAGAAACAGGATGGGCCGCACGGCCAAGGCCGAGCCCATCAAGACCAAGCCCGTACTGATGGGCCGGTGGGACGGCATCACACGGCCCTACTCCGAGGCGGACGTCGAGCGGCTCCGGGGAACGGTGCGCGTCGAGCACACGATCGCGCGGATGGGAGCCCTCAGGCTCTGGGACCTTCTCACCAAGCAGGAATACGTGGCGGCCCTCGGCGCGCTCACAGGAAACCAGGCGGTCCAGCAGGTGAAGGCGGGCCTCCAGGCGATCTATCTGAGCGGCTGGCAGGTCGCGGCGGACGCCAATCTCTCAGGGCAGACCTATCCCGACCAGAGCCTCTACCCGGCGAACAGCGTCCCCAGCGTCGTCCGTCGCATCAATCAGGCCCTCTTGCGGGCGGATCAGATCGAGCACGCGGAAGCCTTGGAGCGGGCAGACGGAAACGGCAGCCCGAACGGGCACCGTCGCCGGTGGCTTGCGCCCATTCTCGCCGACGCGGAAGCGGGGTTCGGCGGCCCGCTCAACGCGTTCGAGCTGATGAAAGGGATGATCGAGGCCGGAGCGGCGGGTGTCCATTTCGAGGACCAGCTCTCGTCGGAGAAGAAATGCGGCCACCTCGGCGGCAAGGTGCTTATCCCGACCGGTGCGTTCATCCGGACCCTGATCGCGGCGAGACTCGCGGCGGACGTCCTGGATGTCCCAACGATCATCGTCGCGCGGACCGACGCCGACAGCGCGAATCTCCTGACGAGCGACGTGGACGAGCGCGATCGTGAGTTCTTGACGGGAGAGCGGACGCCGGAGGGGTTCTATCGGATTCGCGGCGGCCTTGCGTGCGCGATCGCGCGGGCGTTGGCCTACGCGCCCTACGCGGACCTCCTCTGGTGCGAGACCTCCACGCCCGATCTCCGGGAGGCGCGGGAGTTCGCCGAAGCGGTGCACGCCCGCTTCCCGGGCAAGATGCTCGCCTACAACTGCTCGCCTTCGTTCAACTGGAAGGCCAAGCTGGACCCCCAGACCATCGCGAAGTTCCAGCGGGAGCTTGCGTCGATGGGCTACAAGTTCCAGTTCGTGACCCTCGCGGGGTTCCATGCGCTCAACCACAGCATGTTCGAGCTGGCGCGCGCCTACCGCGAGCGGGGCATGGCCGCCTACTCCGAGCTTCAGGAGGCGGAGTTCGCGTCGGAAGCCCACGGATACTCCGCCACCCGGCACCAGCGCGAGGTTGGCACCGGATACTTCGACCAGGTGATCCAGGTCATCACCGGAGGCAACTCCTCGACGGTAGCGCTCCAAGGCTCGACGGAAAAAGCACAGTTCTGATTCGGTTGCTCCTCCTCACGCTCCGGGTCTAGACTCGGCTCTCCGCAATGGAGAGCCGAGGACTGGGATGTCACCGTCCCAGGGGGGGACTGGCACCCGAAGTATACGTACTAGCCTCCCGCGATCCCCAGCCCGCGCGCGGCATGGGTGGCGGCCTCGGAGCGGAACGCCTTCAGATCCTTGTGCCCTCCGGCGTGGACCGAATTCGTGAGGAGCACGAAGTAGGCGTCGTTTCTGGGATCGATCCACATCGAGACCCCGGTGAAGCCCGAGTGGCCATAGGAATCGCCGGAGAAGATCGTTCCGCGGGGCGCCGAGTAGGGGCTCTCGATGTCGAAGCCGAATCCGCGGCGCACGCCGAGAGACGCCCCGCATTGGTTCGTCGTCATGAGGCGGACGGTTTCTCGGCTCAGGATGCGGCGGCTGCCGTACATCCCGCCGCGTAGGAGCATCTCGCAGAAGCGGGCGACTTCCTCCGCCGTCCCGAACATCCCCGCGTTCCCCGCGACCCCACCCAACGCGCGCGATCTCGCGCGCGGGTCGTGCACCCGCCCGCGAAGCCATCTGCCTCCCTCGCGCGTGGTGGGCGCGACGCGCGCCAGATCCTTGGCGCGCGTGCCGAAACGCGTGTCGCGGAAACGGAGCGGAGTGAAGATTCTCTCCTGTGCGGCACGATCGAGCGTTTTCCCCAGCCTCCGCTCGATCGCTCCTTGCAGGAGCATGTAGCCCACGTCGCTGTAGGTGAAGCGCTCTCCCGGCCGCGCTTCGAGCGACTCGCGGGCGATCGCGTCGTAGAGCCGGGTTTTCCCGCCCCGGTAGTCCTCGATCGGGTTCATCGGGGGAAAGCCCCCGGTGTGGGTGAGAAGCATCGAGAGCTTCACCGATCCCGCCTCGGTGCCGCGCGTCTCCTCGAGGTGCCGCTCGAGCGGATCGTCGAGATCCAGGCCGCCCGCCGAAGCGCGCTCCACCACGAGCGCCGCGGTCGCCATCGGCTTGGTCAAGGAGGCGAGGTCGAAGATCGTTTGTGCCGTCATCGGCTCGACACGCGGTTTGAGCGCGCGCTGTCCGAGCGCCGCGCGGTGGACGGCGCCATCGCTTCTTCCCGCGACGAAGACCGCGCCGGGGACGAGCCCCGCGGCGATCCGCGATTCGAGAAAGGAATGAAGCGGCGCGAAGAGGTGGGGAGTCTCTGCCTTCCCGAGTGAGGGTCCGCGTACGCGTGCGCGTGCCATGGCCCGGCAGGATAGCGGATTTCGCTCGCCAGAGGGCCGCCCTCTCTCTACGCTCCTCCGGCCATGATTCCGCTTCGAGATCGAAATCCGTCGGGGGCCTTCCCGCTGATCACGCTGTCCTTGATCCTGGTCAACACCTTCGTCTTTCTCTACGA
>VBOX01000041.1 GCA_005893265.1 Candidatus Eiseniibacteriota bacterium
CAGCTTCACCTCCGGAGGACCGGTGAACTCGTCGGGGTGCGATCGGTAGTAGGTCTCGATGTCGGCGCCCCCGATCCGTGTGGTGTCCACCGGGAAGCTGTCGGACAGGAAATAGACGTACCGCACCTTGAGCTTGTCGTTCAAGAGCATGAAACGATCGCGCACGTCGGCCTCGGAAACCTTGGCCGCCGCGACAATCTGCTCCTGGAGCTTCTGCTGGGGGAGGGATTGGGCCACATACGCCTCGATCTGACTCCAGGGCACTTGCGAGTTCGGGTTTTCCAGCTCCGCGATGTATTTCTTGTAGTCGAATCGCCCGCCCGTCTGGAAGCCGGGAGCCTGCACCACGAATTCCGGCGGGGCGAAGCGGACCGCAATCTTGATCTCCTCCGGGCTCGCCGTAATGCCGCGCCTGCGGACCTCCTGCCCCATCAGCCTCGCCTGTACCATCTGCTGCCAGGCTTGCTCGCGAATGTAGCTATCCTCCCCCTCGCGAAGCTCCCGGCTCGCCCGAACCTGGTTCAGGATGTTCTGATACATCCCCATGAATTCTTCATAGCGGATCGGCTCGCCGTTGATCTTGGCGATCACGCCCGCCGGCCCCCCCGCCGAGGGCGGATTCAGAACGCCGCCGAGTTGGAGGACGCCGAACCCGACCAGGAATATGACGGCGGTGATCCAGATGATCACCTTCATGTTGTCCCGCATGGATTGCATCATGGAGAAAAGACCTCGATCGAAAGCGGACGAAACGCATGCGGCGCCCCACGGGCGCGCGAGAACCCAGTGCTCAACAGACGAGAATATCGCGCTCTCGGGGTTTGCGCAAGCGAGCCCTCGGCTCCATGACGAGGGGCTTTCCGAGTGCAATTTGGGTTGACGGGGATGCGGCGGCCGATGCAACGTGAACTCCGTGACGCTTCGAGACATCGGGGGGATCCGCGATGCCACGCGCTGAAGCTCCCGGCGCTGAACGGGAACTTCTGCTCCACATTCTGGATGCGCTCGACACCGGCCTTCTTGCGCTCGACGAGGACCGGCGCGTTGTCGCGATCAACGACACCCTGGCCAAGGGGTGGGGCGTGGACCGCTCCGAGATCGAGGGCCTTCCGCTCGCGGAGGTCTTCAAGCCGGAAGCGGAGCGATGGTATCTGCCGGAGCGCGGGGTGCGCGGCGAGTCGGGACGAGGAACCAGGGAGATCCGCGGATCGGTTGCGGATCGCGAGGTCCTCATGCGCTACAGCGTGCGGGCTCTCGGGGATACGGGCGGCGTCATCGTCCGGGTCGAGGACTTGGTCGACGCGGATTCCGAGGAAGAGGTCTTCCGGAACACCGAGAGGCTCATTTCCTTGGGCGAGCTGTCGGCCCGGGTGGCCCACGAGATCCGGAATCCGCTCACCGGGGTGCGCACCACCGTTCAGTTCGTCGCGTCTAAGCTGAGGGCGGGCGATTCCCGCCGGGATGATCTGAACGACGTGCTCAAGGAGCTGGACCGGATCGAGCAGATCATCACGGATCTGCTCCTCTTCGCCCGACCCCAGGCGCCTCGTCCCGTCCCCACCGATGTCCGCGAAGTCCTCGACAAGGTTCTCGACAACCTGGCGCTGCGCTGCCAGGAGGCGGCCGTCGAGGTGGAGCGCGATTTCGACGAGGGGCTCCCGACCGTTCTCATCGACCCCGATATGGCGCAGCAGGTTTTCCTGAACCTCGGGATCAACGCCCTCCAAGCGATGCCGGAAGGGGGCATGCTCAAGATCGGCACCGGGCTCCGGCGCACGCGGTACAGGAAGGCCTATGTGGATGTGGTCGTGGCCGACACGGGTCCCGGAATTCCGGACGAGGTGAAGGAGAAGATCTTCGACCCCTTTTTCACGACCCGCTCCATGGGAACCGGCCTCGGTCTCTCCATTTCCCTCCAGATCGCGCGCGAGCACGGCGGCAACCTGACCGCCCGCAACAGCGCTCAAGGCGGGGCCGTATTCAAGTTCAGCCTCCCCGCGCTGCTTTCACCGGACGGGGAAGAGGCTAAGGAGGAGCGATGAACCTCCGAATCAGGATCGCGGACGACGAGGAGCTAATCCGGAAGTCCTTGGTGAAGCTCCTGAGCGCCGAGGGATACGAGGTCGACGCGGTCGGCTCGGCGGCGGAGGTGCTCGAATCCGTTCGGAACGACCCGCCCCAGATCCTCATTCTCGACCTCCGGCTTCCCGACGGCAGCGGTCTCGAGCTCTTGCCTCGGCTCAAGAGCCTCGAGCCCGACCTCAAGGTCGTGGTGATCACCGCTTTCGGCGATCTTCCCACCGCCGTCCAGGCCATGCGCCAGGGCGCGACCGATTTCATCAAGAAGCCGTACGAAATGCACGAGATGGTGCTCGCGATCGAGCGGCTCAAGGCCGGCATCGCCCGCGAGAATCAGCTCGACGCGTTCCGGCGGGGGGAGCTGGAGTCCTTTCTCAAGACGAAGATCGTGGGCGAGGCGCCTGCCATGCGCCGGATCTGGGATCTGGTGGGCAAGGTATCCAAGAGCGAGGCCACGACGGTCCTCATCGAGGGAGAAAGCGGTACCGGGAAGGACCTGGTCGCACGAGCGATCCACTTCGAGAGCGCGAGGCGGGGCGCGCCCTTCCTTGCCTTGAACTGCTCCTCGTTCCAGGAGCAGCTGCTCGAAAACGAGCTCTTCGGCCACGAGCGCGGGGCGTTCACGGACGCCCGGGAACCGAAGCGTGGCCTGGTGGAGCTTGCCGATCAGGGGACGCTGTTCCTCGACGAGATCGCGGACCTCCCGTCCGCGACCCAGGCCAAGTTCCTCCGGTTCATCGAGGACCGGACGTTCAAACGCGTCGGCGGGGCCGCGGACATCGCGGTGGACCTTCGCATCGTCGCCGCCACCAACCGGGACTTGGATCAAACCGTCAAGGATGGCCGCTTTCGCCAGGACCTGTACTATCGCCTCAAAGTCGTTTCCATTCTGTTGCCGCCGCTTCGGGAGCGGGGGGAGGACATCCAGCTCCTGATCCGCCACTTCCTCGACCACTACAACGAGAAATTCCGGAAACGGTTCACTTCGATCGCGCCCGAGGTCCAAGAGATCGTTCGTTCCTACCGCTGGCCCGGGAACGTCCGCGAGCTCCGGAACCTGGTCGAACGAATCGTGCTGCTGGAGGATGACGACACTCTGCGCGAGGACCATCTTCCCGCGGAGATGATCGCGGAAGTGGAATCGGTTCCCCGTGTCCTGCGCGACGCGCTGTCTGCGCGCGGGGAAGGGGAGGGGGACATGCCGACGCTCGCCGAGGTGGAGCAGGAGCACATCCTCAAGGTTCTCGATTCCACCGACGGAAACCGCTCGGCCGCCGCGCGCATTCTCGGGATATCCCGACAGAGCTTGATCGAACGAATCAAGCGGATCGCCGCATCGCGCGGAGCGCACGCGCAAGACGAGTCGATCCGCGCTCGACTTCTTCGGTAGAACGGATTCGTTCGCGTTTCACTCTGTCGCGTTTCTTGGGATGTCGCGTTTCTCGACAATTCGTGTTCTTTCCCTCCCGCTCCCTCGTGAAAGTCGATCAACGCGATCCTCGCTCCATCTTCATCTGTCCATTCCCGTGACACCTGCTTCTTCACGCGCGACGTAGTCGCATCGTTCGATCTCTCCTCGAAGAAGATTCCGTAACCATTCGCGCGCGCGCGCGATGCGGTGCGTGATCCCGCGTGTGGCGCCCGTTGCGCCCAACTTGGCCCGCTTTCTGCTTTCTACTTCTATTCGATGGACTCACATCGGTGCACAGGGGGAGGTGTGGATTGCCGAAGTCCGTCCTCATCGTGGACGACGAAAAGCTGCTCGTACGCACACTCTCCAACGCACTGAAGGAGGCTGGGTACAAGATCACGGTCGCGGGATCCGCGGAACAGGCTGACAAGTACGTGTTCGGCGAGCAACCCTTCGACTTGATCCTCTTGGACAACCGCCTCCCGAAGGAAAGCGGCATGGAGGTTGTGAGACGGGTTCGTGATCGCGCGGTCAAATCGAAGGTGATTCTGATGACCGCCTACGAAACCCCGGAGGTGAAAGCGGAAGCGAAGCGGCTCAAAGTCGAGCGATACCTAAAGAAGCCGTTCGACCTGACCGTTTTGTTGGAACAGATCCACGATCTGATCGGCAATGGAGACAGCTCCACGGCCGGGTGAGCCGGAAACGAATCCAACGTGAGGGGAGGTGATACCACGATGCCGGCGAAGAAGAAGGCTGGAAAGAAGAAGGCCGCAAAGAAGAAGTAAGAACTGCGGATTGGGCACGTCCTCGGGCCGCTCGGCTTCTACCGAGCGGCCCTGTTTCTTGCGGCCGGTTTGACATACCCGTCGGTCGCTGCGAAGATCGCATCGTGCCCATTCCAAATTCAGCTGAAGGGGAGGGTTCGGTCCGGCTCTACGGCGCCCGCCAGAACAACCTCAAGAATATCGACGTCGAGTTCCCCCGCGCCGCCCTGACCGTCGTCACGGGGGTCAGCGGCTCCGGGAAGTCTTCCCTTGCGTTCGACACGATCTACGCCGAAGGCCAGCGCCGGTACGTCGAATGCGTGTCGACCTACGCGAAGCAGTTCCTCGAGCGTCTCCCCCGCCCGGACTACGACCGGGTGGACGGTCTCGCCCCCGCCCTCGCGATTCGTCAGGGCGCGGCGGCTCAGACCGGACGGTCCACGGTGGGGACGGTGACCGAAGTCGCCGACCACCTGAGACTCCTGCTCGCCCGCGTGGGCGAGACGATCTGCGCCAAGTGCGGCACGAAGGTCCCGCGGCACAGCGTGGATTCGGTGCTCGAGGCGATTCTCGCGCGCGAGCGGGAAGAGGTGACCCTCTGGTTCGAGCTTCCCGCCCATCCGGGGGAGACCGCCAAGCAGCTCTGGGCCCGCGCCCTCGCGCGCGGCTTCGTCAGGGCGCGGTCGGGCTCGGATGCGGCCCCGCGTTCCCGAAAGGCTTCCGCGTCGGCCCGTACCGGCTGGGCTCGGCTCGATGAGCCCCCGCCGCGGGGTCTCACGCTCCCCATTCACGTGTACGTGGATCGGCTTCTGCCGGCACCGGAGAACCGGACGCGCCTTCGCGAGAGCCTCGAAATCGCATGGCGCGAGGGGCACGGCCGGGTGTTCGTGGAGAGTGAAGCAGGTGAGACCCTGTGCTACCACGACGGGAGGACCTGCGAGCGATGCGGGCGCGAGTTTCCGGAGCCCCTCCCCCAGCTCTTCTCATTCAACAGCCCGTACGGCGCCTGCCCTGAGTGCCGGGGCTTCGGCAATGTCCTGACGTTCACCTTACGCAGGGTCGTTCCCAATCCGGGAAAGTCCGTGCTCGAAGGAGCGCTCGAGCCGTGGGCCAACTCGTGGCGCGCGCACTTTCTTCCGAAGCTCAAGACGGTGTCCGAGCGGTACGGCATTCCGCTCGACCGGCCCTTCCGGTCCCTCTCGAAGGATCACCGCAAGATCCTTCTCGAAGGGGCGCCGGGATTTCGCGGCGTGTTCCCCTTTCTCGAACGGCTCCGCGCGAAGTCCTACAAATCGAGCGCGAGGTTCCTGGTGAAGCACTACCAGGAAGCCGTCCTTTGCGCCACGTGCGGAGGCAACCGGCTCAAGCCAGAGGCGCTCGAGGTCTATGTGGGCGGCCGGAATATCGCTCAGCTGGGCGCGATGACCGTCGGCGAGCTTCGCCCCTTCCTTGCGGACCTTCGGCTCGATCCGATGGGCGAGCAGGTGGCGGCGACGATTCTCGCCGAACTTCGAGGAAGGCTCGAGTACCTGAGCGAAACCGGTCTCGACTACCTCACCCTCGACCGGCCCTCGAAGACCCTGTCGGGAGGGGAAGCGCAGCGGATCGAGCTCGCGAACGCGCTGGGCGGGAGCTTGAGCCACGCGCTCTACGTTCTGGATGAGCCGACCGTGGGGCTTCATCCACGGGACACCGAACGGCTGATCCGCGTCCTGCGCCGGCTGCAGGGGCGGAAGAACACCCTTCTCGTCGTCGAGCACGATCCCGACGTCATTCAATCCGCCGATTGGATCCTCGAGCTTGGCCCGGGCGCGGGAGAGCGTGGCGGCCGCGTGCTCTATCAAGGGCCGCGCGAGCTGTGGCCTGGAGGCGATCTGGCCTGCTCCGAGTGGGCCGGGGCGGTCGCGGAGGCGGCCGCGGAGCCGTACGGCCGCGCCAAGAAGGCCGCGTGGATCGAGGTTCGCGGCGCACGCGAGCACAATTTGAAAGGGCGGTGACAGGGCTCGAGCCGTTCGACCGGGTCGCGCTCGTGGATCAAACCCCGGTGATGAGATCGTTCCGGTCGAACCCGGTCACCTACGTCAAGGCGTTCGACCGGATCCGCGAGCGATACGCCCGCACGCCGCTCGCCCGGCAGCGCGGCTACGCGCCCGGAACCTTTTCCTTCAACGTGAAGGGCGGGCGCTGCGAGCACTGTGAGGGAGCGGGGGTCGACCGCGTCGAGATGTATTTCCTCGCGGATCTTTGGGTTCCCTGCGAGGCGTGCGGGGGCAGGAGGTACCGCGCGGAGGTGCTCGAGGTCAAGGTCCACGGGCTCTCGCTCGATCAGCTTCTGGACAAGACGGTCGAGGAAACCCTGGCGCTTTTCCAGGGGGAGACGGAGATCCAGGAGCCGCTCTGGGTGCTCGAGAGGGTCGGCCTGGGCTACGTGAGGCTGGGCCAACCGCTCTCCACGTTGAGCGGCGGCGAGATCCAGAGGCTCAAGCTGGCGCGCGAGCTATCCGACCGGACCTCGGCCGCGACGCTCTTCCTGCTCGATGAGCCGACCGTCGGACTTCACCGCAAGGACGTGCTGGTACTGCTTCGAGTGCTTCGGGAGCTGAAACGCCGCGGCTCGACGGTGGTTCTCGTCGAGCACAACCTCGATCTTCTCGCGGCGTGCGATTACCTGATCGAGCTGGGACCCGAGGGCGGGGAGGCGGGAGGGTATCTCGTCGCGGAGGGGTCGCCGGAGGAGATCGCGAGGAACGAAGGCTCGCTGACGGGACGCTATCTCAGGAGGATCGCCGCCTGCGCGTAGTCGAAGGGATGGTGGCTGGGCGCGGACATGCGGCCGCGGACCAAGAAGCCGAGCCGTTTCGTGGCGAGCACCTCGAATCCCGCGTAGGCATGCGATTTCACGTAGAGCTTGGCTTTGTAACTCGAGCGGTTGAAGCCCTCGAGCGAGGCCACCTGCACCACCGTGTGGACGCCTGGGCCGAACTCGATCAAGGGGCGGATGCGCCAGCTTTGCCGGTAGGTTGCGATCGGGCGAAAGAACACGTAGAGGCTCACGATCCCTTCGGACAGCTGGCTCTTCGTGGTCCCCGTAAGCTCGCCCATGGCGCTCCGCTCGAAGGGCCCGCGCTCGTTCAGGAACCTCCGGTAGGCGAAGCTCCCGGTCACGTCGAAAAAGCCCTGCACGGCGCCGATCCCAAGCTCGAATCGATCCTGCTCCTCCCCGGAGCGGGCGGACGGTGTGGCCGGACGTGGCGGCGGGGTTGTGGCCGTCGAATCCTGCGTTCCCGCACGACACGCGGAACCGCACGCCAGGAGCATCTCGAGGAAGACGAGGGCGAGAAACCAGGATCGAAGAGCCGCAGATCGGCCCGCGATCACGGAACCGCCACGTCGCTCGAAGAGACGAAATCGGGGCCGGCGGCGATATAGCAGCGGTAATTCCCGCGGGGGACCCGGACGCCGCGTGAGTCCGTGAAATCCCAAATGATTGGGGGCGTACGGTACTGTCCGATCGTGGCAGATTCCTCGCCGTCAAGCAGGACCTTGACCAGCGCACCGTGCGCGTCGAAAGCGGCGAGGCGGACGTGGAGGGTTCGCGGCAGAAAAAACGAGATCGAGTAGGAAATCGCCGTCTGGGTTCCGGGGGCGTTCACCAAGGAGGCGCATACCTGAACATGGTCTCCCGCAGCTCCGAACTTGTCGCATACGGCCCAGGAAGTCGGCTGCGAACCTGGGAAGAAGTCGAGGGGGCTATTCACTTCCTGGGCCGAGCAACCCAGGACCGTGGCCAATAGCAGGGGTGCCAGAACACGTAGGGGCACACGCGCTCCGATCCGGCGAATCGAAATAGGGACGGGGAGGGACCGCCGATGGGAAAGCGGTCGCGGAGAGCACGGGGGGACGATCAAAATGGTGCGACCTAAGTCAGGCTCTCCAGTCGAAAAAAATGGGAGGAAGTTCCCCGCACATCCACGTGATTCGCACGTTAAAACCTCGCAAGAAACGACCCGCTAGATAGACTAGGTTTTAGCTGCGGATTGGGCACGAGGCGACAGGGAACTCCACTCGGTTGAATCTTTGTCGATGGTCTCCGGGCTGTCAACAGATTTTCGGCTTACCGGCGCGTAAAAAGTGCCAGGGGCCGGCCGGATGCCGTGTTTCTTCCGAGTTGCCCGAGGACCGGCGGCGTGGTACGGTTCAGCGTTTGTTTGCGTGGTGTCCGCTACATATAGAAGGGAAACACCTCCGGCGTGTTTGACGAGCTGACCACGAAGTTGGCCGGAGTATTCCGGAAGCTGACTGGCCGCGGCCGGTTAGGCGAGCAGGACGTCCGCGACGCGGTCC
>VBOX01000042.1 GCA_005893265.1 Candidatus Eiseniibacteriota bacterium
TGATCAGCTCCACCGACATGTCCACGTTGTCCCCCGGCATCACCATCTCCCGACCCTCTGGCAACGTCGCCACCCCCGTCACGTCCGTCGTCCGGAAATAAAACTGCGGCCGATACCCATTGAAAAACGGCGTGTGCCGGCCCCCCTCCTCCTTCGTCAACACGTACACCGACCCACGAAACTTCTTGTGCGGCGTGATGCTCTTCGGCGCCGCCACCACCATCCCACGCTCCAAATCCTCCTTCTCCACACCCCGAAGCAATAGCCCCACGTTGTCCCCGGCCACCGCCTCGTCCAATAGCTTCCGGAACATCTCCACCCCGGTCACCACCGTCTCCCGCGTCGGCTTCAACCCCACGATCTCCACCTTCTCCCCCACCTTCACCTTCCCCCGCTCCACTCGCCCCGTCCCCACCGTCCCCCGACCCGAAATCGAAAACACGTCCTCCACCGCCATCTGGAACGGCTTCTCTATGTCCCGCTGTGGAGTCGGGATGTACGTGTCCACCGACTCCATCAACTTCATGATCGACTCGTTCGCCTTCGCGTCCTTACCCCCTCCGTCCATCGCCTGCTTCGCTGACCCCCGGATCACGGGCACGTCGTCCCCAGGGAACTCGTACTTCTTCAACAGCTCCCTCACCTCCAACTCCACCAAATCCAACAACTCCGGATCGTCCACCATGTCGCACTTGTTCATGTACACCACGATGTACGGTACCCCCACCTGCCGCGCCAACAGGATGTGCTCCCGCGTCTGCGGCATCGGCCCGTCCGCCGCCGATACCACCAAAATCGCCCCGTCCATCTGCGCCGCACCCGTGATCATGTTCTTCACATAATCCGCGTGCCCAGGACAGTCCACGTGCGCGTAGTGGCGCTTGTCCGTCTCGTACTCCACGTGCGCCGTCGCGATCGTGATCCCCCGCTCCCGCTCCTCCGGTGCGTTGTCGATCGACCCGTAGTCCCTCACCTGGATCTTCGGATTCTTCTGCGACAACACCATCGTGATCGCCGCCGTCAACGTCGTCTTCCCGTGATCCACGTGACCGATCGTCCCCACGTTCACGTGAGGCTTGTTCCGCTCAAACTTCTGCTTCGCCATTTCTTCCCTCCGACCGCGGCGCTCGCGTGTGAGCGATGCGGGTCACCCTTTGACCTTGGTCACGATCTGCTCGGCCATGGCCTGCGGCATCTCGTCGTATCGTGAAAACTGCATCGAATAAACGGCCCGCCCCTGCGTGATGGAACGGAGCCGCGTGGAATACCCAAACATCTCCGAGAGCGGCACTGAAGCGGCCACGACGCGCGCGTCGGAGCGCTGGAACATGCCCCCGATGCGGCCGCGCCGCGAGCTCAGGTCGCCGATCACGTCCCCCATGTATTCCTCAGGCACGACCACCTCGACGTCCATGATCGGCTCGAGAAGCTTCGGGCCGGCTTTGGCCGCGGCCTCCTTGAACGCCATCGAGCCCGCGATCTTGAACGCCATTTCCGAGGAGTCCACCTCGTGAAACTGACCGTCGATCAGCTCCACCTTGACGTCCACGACGGGGTAGCCGGCCATGATCCCGTTTTCCATCGCCTCGATGATGCCCTTCTCCACCGAAGGGATGTACTCCTTAGGGATGGCGCCCCCCCGAATCTCGTTTTCGAACTGAAATCCCGTCCCGGGCGCGAGCGGCTCCAGCATGATTGTCACGTCCGCGAATTGGCCGCGGCCGCCCGTTTGGCGCACGAACCGCGTGCGCTGCTCGATCTTCCTGCTGACCGTCTCCTTGTACGCGACCTGGGGCTTCCCGATGTTCGCCTGAACGCTGAACTCGCGGACCATCCGGTCCACGAGGATTTCCAGGTGCAGCTCCCCCATCCCGGAGATCAGCGTCTGGCCGGAATCCTCGTCGGTCTTCACCTTGAAGGTCGGATCCTCGTCGCTCAGCTTCCCAAGCGCCGTCGCCATCTTCTCTTCGTCCGCCTTCGTCTTCGGCTCGATCGCGACCTGGATGACCGGCTCGGGGAAGTGCATCGCCTCGAGCACGATCGGGTGGTCCTTGTCACAGAGCGTGTCGCCGGTGTGCACGTTCTTCAAGCCGACCGCCGCGGCGATCTCGCCGCAGTAGATCTCTTCCCGGTCCTCGCGCTTGTTCGCGTGCATCTCGACGACGCGTCCTAGACGCTCGCCCTTTTCCTTCGTCGAGTTGTACACGTAGGTGCCCGCCTTCAGAGTCCCGGAGTAGACGCGAAAGAACGTCAGCTTGCCGACGTAGGGATCGGTCATGATCTTGAACGCGAGCGCCGAAAACGGCTCATCGTCCGACGGGCAGCGCTGCTCGTGCTCCAGGGTCTTGGGATTCACGCCCTTGACCGCGGGCACATCGATCGGCGCGGGGAGATACGCCACCACCGCGTCGAGAAGCCTCTGCACGCCCTTGTTCTTGAACGCCGTTCCGCCCAGGACCGGCACGATCTTCCCGGCCAGCGTGCCCTTGCGGACCGCGCGCTTGATCATGTCCGAGGTCACCTGCTTGCCGTCGAGGTACGCGTGGAGCAGCTCGTCGTCGTACTCGGCGATTCCTTCGAGCATGTGGTGCCGTGCCTCGGCCGCCTTCTTCTCGAGATCGCGCGGGATTTCCCCTTCGACGTAGTTCGCGCCCATCTCGTCCGACTCGTATGTAAACGCTTTCATCTCGATCAGGTCGATCATCCCGGTGAACCAGTCGCCGATATACACCGGGATCTGGAGCGGCACCGCCAGCGCGCCCAGGCGGTCCTTCATCATGTTCACGACGAAATTGAAGTCGGCGCCGACCCGGTCCAGCTTGTTCACGAACGCGATACGGGGCACGCCGTACTTGTCGGCCTGCCGCCACACGGTTTCGGACTGCGGCTCGACTCCGCCCACGCCGCAGAACACGGCGATGGCGCCGTCTAGGACCCGAAGGGAGCGCTCCACCTCGACCGTGAAGTCGACGTGGCCCGGCGTATCGATGATGTTGATCTGGTTGTTGTGCCAGAAACAGGTCGTCGCGGCGGAGGTGATCGTGATTCCCCGCTCACGCTCCTGCTCCATCCAGTCCATGGTGGCCGCACCGTCATGGACCTCCCCCACCCGGTGGACCTTCCCCGTGTAGTAGAGGATCCGCTCGGTCAGGGTCGTCTTGCCGGCATCGATGTGAGCCATGATGCCGATGTTCCGCATATGAGAAAGATCGTACTGCCTGGGCACTTCGAAACCGTCCTTAACCGCTTTACCAGCGATAGTGGGCGAAGGCTTTGTTGGCCTCCGCCATTTTGTGTGTGTCCTCTCGTTTCTTTACGGCTCCGCCCTCGTTCTTCGAAGCCGCGATGAGCTCCGCCGCGATTCGCTCCGCCATCGTGTGATCGGGGCGCATGCGCGAGTATTGGATGATCCAGCGAAGCGCGAGCGCGGTGCGCCGGTCCTGGCGCACTTCCACCGGGACCTGGTAGGTCGCGCCGCCCACGCGCCGGGATTTCACTTCCAGCACGGGCTTCACGTTCGCGAGGGCCGACTTGACCACCGAGAGCCCGTCTGACCCGACCTTCTTTTCGATGATGTCGACCGCCCCGTAGAAAATCCGCTCCGCGACGCTCTTCTTGCCCTGGATCATGAGCGCGTTCACGAAGCGCGTGACCAGGACGTTGTTGAAGCGCGCATCGGGCTGGACTTCGAACTTATGAATCTTGCTCGCGCGTCGCATCTACTTACGGCCCCTTCTTCCGTTTGGTGCCGTACTTGGAGCGGCTCGCGGAGCGCCCCTCGACCCCGGAGGCGTCGAGCGTTCCCCGGACGACGTGATAGCGCACGCCGGGGAGATCCTTCACACGGCCGCCTCGGATCAGGACGATCGAGTGCTCCTGCAGATTGTGCCCCTCGCCCGGGATGTAACAGGTGACCTCCATCCCGTTCGTGAGCCTCACGCGGGCGACCTTTCGAAGCGCCGAGTTGGGCTTCTTGGGGGTCGATGTATAGACGCGCGTGCACACGCCGCGCTTCTGCGGCGCGCCCTTCAAAGCCGGCGATGCCGTCTTCGAAAGCTGCCGCTTTCGGCCGAGTCGCACAAGTTGGTTTAGAGTTGGCACCTAAGTTTCCTCATGACAATCGGTTCGGGCGCAAAGAACGCACAGTGTACTCACGCCCGGGAAATCGGGTCAAGCACTTTTTATCTCTTCCTCGACCCCAGCCGCCCGCTCGGTCTCATCTTCCTCTTCAGCAACGACTTCGATGCCCCGATAGCGGGACATTCCCGTGCCGGCCGGGATCAGGTGGCCGATGATGACGTTCTCCTTCAAGCCGCGGAGATGGTCGGTCATCCCAAGCACGGAAGCCTCTGTCAGGACGCGAGTTGTCTCCTGGAACGAGGCCGAGGAGATGAAGCTCTGTGTCGAGAGCGATGCCTTCGTAATTCCAAGCAACAGCGGCTGATACGTCGCCGGCTGCCCACCCTCGGCTTCAACGCGCCGCTGCTCGATCCGGAGCAAGGCCTTATCGACCTGCTCCCCCTCGAGGAAGTTGGTGTCGCCCGGGTCCTCGATTCTGACCTTTTGGAGCATCTGCCGGACGATGACCTCGATGTGCTTGTCGTCGATCCGGACGCCCTGGAGCCGGTAGACCTCCTGGATCTCGTTGACCAGGTACTCCTGGACCGCCTGGATGCCCTTGATCTTCAGCGTATCGTGCGGGTTGACAGGACCCTCGGTCAGCCGGTCTCCCGCCTTGACGTAATCCCCCTCCTGGACGTGCATGTGCTTGCCCTGGGGAATCAGGTACTCGCGGGTATCTCCGGCGTCGCTGACGACGAGGAGCTTCTTCATGCCTCGGCTGACGCCGCCGAACTCCACGCGCCCGTCGATTTCCGAAACGGTCGCGGCGTCCTTCGGCTTCCGGGCCTCGAAGAGCTCGCTCACGCGGGGCAGACCGCCCGTGATGTCGCGGGTCTTCGAGATTTCGCGCCGGATCTTGACCAGCGGCTCGCCGGCGGTGACTTCCTGGCCGTCGCGCACGAGAAGCCGCGCGCCGGTGGGAAGCGGATAGCTCGCCACGCGCCGGCCGCCCGAGCCCACGATATCGATGTGCGGCTGGAGCACCTTCTCACGGTCGTCGACGATGACCATGAGGCGTAGACCCGTGTTCTCGTCGACCTCGTCGCGGACGGTGACCTTCTCCTTGATGTCCACGAAACGGACCGTGCCGGGTTTCTCGGTCAGAATCGGCGTGTTGTAGGTATCCCACTCGAATAGATCGTCGCCCGTGGTGACGGGAGCGAGATCTTTCACGTCCACCGTCGCACCGTAAGGCGGCGAGTAGCGGTGCCGGACCTTGCCGTCCTGGTCCAAGACCTCGATCTGGCCCTTGTGCCCGACGACGACCAGCGAGCCGTTCTGCCGCTCGACGACTTCCAGCTCGCGGAAGCGGACGGACCCGGTGAGCTTCGACTTGATCCTGGACTGCTCGACGATGCGGCCCGCGACGCCACCGATATGGAAGGTTCGGAGCGTGAGCTGCGTGCCGGGCTCACCGATCGACTGCGCGGCGATGACGCCCGTGGCCTCGCCCAGCTCGACCATGCGTCCGGTCGCTAGGTTCCGGCCGTAGCACTTCCCGCAGATTCCGCGCGTGGCCTCACACTTCAATACAGACCGGATCGCGACTTTCTCGATCCGCCCGCTCTCCTCGATCGCAGCCGCGGCCTCCTCGGTGATCTCCTCCCCCGAGCGGACGACCACGTCCCCCGTATTGGGGTCGATGACATCTTCGGTCGCGACGCGGCCGAGCACACGGTCTCCGAGCGGCTCGATCACCTCTTCGCCCTCTTTGAGCGCCCCCACTTCCAGCCCGCTCACCGTGCCGCAGTCCTCGATGTTCACGATGACGTCCTGCGCCACGTCCACGAGCCGCCGGGTCAGGTAGCCTGCGTCGGCGGTCTTGAGCGCCGTGTCCGCGAGACCCTTGCGCGCGCCGTGCGTCGAGACGAAGTACTCGAGCACCGTGAGACCTTCCTTGAAGTTATGGATCACGGGGGACTCGATGATCTCGCCGAGACCGCCGGTGATTTTCTTCTGAGGCTTCGCCATGAGCCCGCGCATGCCGGCGAGCTGGCGGA
>VBOX01000043.1:0-9930 GCA_005893265.1 Candidatus Eiseniibacteriota bacterium
GTCCGCCATGGCGCTCGGGACCCTTTCCGGCGGATAGCGCATCGTACGCACGCTCGGCGCCCGCGTGACCACGCTACGACCCGTCGGGGGCTTTTGCGCCGAGACCGCGGGGGCCATAAGCCTCTTCACGGCGACGCACCTGGGCATCCCGGTGTCGACAACGCACACGATCACGGGCGCGATCGTGGGCGTGGGTTCGACACGGCGGCTTTCGGCGGTTCGTTGGGGCGTCGCCGGACGCATCGTGTGGGCGTGGGTGCTCACCATCCCCGCCGCCGCCGCCGTGGCCGCCGCGACGTTCCAGCTGACCGCGCTCTTCGCTCCCTAGGTCGTGCCCTTGCTCGAAACCATCCTCAAGCCGGTCACCTCGTTCGTCCTCTCCGTCATCTCGGCTTGGGGATACGCGGGCATCGTCGTTTGCATGACCATCGAGAGCGCATGCATTCCTCTCCCCAGCGAGATCATCATGCCGTTCTCGGGTTATCTCGTGACGACCGGACGGTTCCAGCTCTGGGCGGTGGCGCTCGCGGGTGCGGTCGGAAACGTACTCGGCTCCTGGATCGGGTACTGGCTGGGATCGGTGGGCGGGAGACCTCTCGCGGAGCGCCTCTCCCGGTGGCATGTCGTGCGCGTGGAAGAATACGATCGCGCCGATCGTTGGCTTAAGCGCCACGGGTTAAAGGTCGCATTCTGGACCCGCCTCGTTCCCATTGTGCGAACCTTCATCTCCTTCCCGGCAGGCGCGGCGCGGGTCCCGATCGCGCGCTTCACGATGTACACGTTTATCGGATCCTACATTTGGTCTTTCGTGCTCGCGTGGGTCGGAGCGAAATTCGGTGAGCACTGGCAATCGATCCACGAGGTCTGGCGTGGGTTCGACATCGCGGTCCTGATCGCCCTCCTGGCTCTGTTCCTGTTCTGGCTGCGTTCGCACTTCAAGTCCGCGCCGCGTTGACGGTTTCGGGCACCGATGCTAGTCTTCTTCTCCCTTTCTGGGGGATCGTCCAGTGGTAGGACACGTGGCTCTGGACCACGGTACAGGGGTTCGAATCCTCTTCCCCCAGCCACTTCAGATTTCGAGCAACTGCCGTCGGCTGGTTGCGGCGCTATCGTCTAGGGGTTAGGACGGGTGGTTCTCAGCCATCAAACCGGGGTTCGAATCCCCGTAGCGCTACCATCTTTTTCGTGCCGGAGCTTCCTCACCAGCTTGGTCTCGTGAAAGGAGCCCTCGGTATGTATTCTCGACGATCCCCCCGCCGCCATTCGCTGGAACCAGCTGCCCCGATCGCGGCCCTATGGCTCGGTCTCACGCTCCTCGCCTCCACGCCGAGCCCAGCGGCCGCGCAGCCGCGCGACCAGCAGACGATCCTCCTGTCGCGGAACGACGCGGCGCCGGTCGTCACGTTCGAGGTCGTGTATCACGTCGGGTCGCGCAACGAGGCCCCGGGCACCACCGGCTCGGCGCACCTTCTCGAGCATCTGCTCTTCAACAAGAGCACCGAGAATTTCGGCCGGGCCCGCGGGCAACGGACGTTTCAGGAGGTCCTGTTCCAGGCCGGGTGCGATTTCTCCTCGACGAACATGACCACCGGGTACGACCGGATGAATGGGTATTCGACGCTCCCCGCGGACAAGCTCGAGCTCGCCATGAGAATCGAAGCGGACCGGCTGGGGCGCGCCTTGATCCTGGACTCCGAGCGCCAGCCGGAAATGACGGTGGTGCGGAACGAGTACGAGATCGGGGAGAACAATCCCGCGCGGGCCCTCTACAAGGCCGTGGTCGGGGCGGCGATCGTTGCTCATCCCTATCATTGGGATCCGCTCGGATACCGGTCGGACATCGAAGGAGTTTCGACCGAGGCGTTGCGCCAGCATTACAGGGACTTCTTCTGGCCGGATAACGCCGAGGCGATTCTGGTCGGAGACTTCGACACGGCCACGGCGCTTCGGATGTTCGACCGCGAGTTCGGCTCCTTCCCCCGGTCTTCGAAACCGGTCCCCTCCGTGATCACCGTGGAGCCGCCGCAGGAGGGGGAACGGCGGGTGATCGTCCGAAGGCCCGGCGAGGTGGGGCTTGTGAAAATCGGATACATGCGCCCGAGCTCGCTCCATCCCGACTTCATCCCACTCGACGTGCTCTCCACGATCCTGGGATCGGGCGTCAACTCGCGGCTGTACCAGGCGCTCGTCGAGAAGGGTTTCGCGACGGGTGTGAGCGCGAGCAACTACGCGCTCCGCGACCCCTTCCCGATCCTGATCGACGCGACCGTCGCCCAAGGCGTGAGCCACCAGAAGGTGGAGGATGCGATGAAAGCCGCCCTCTACGCGGTCGGGCGCGACGGCGTCACCCCCGAGGAGCTTGCGCGCGCGAAGAGCCAGCTCGAAGTCACCGTGATCCGAGGCCGCGATGGCACCTACGAGCTGGCCGCGAGCCTCGGCGAAGCCGTTGCTTCCGCGAACTGGAAGTGGTTCCTGCAATACGTGGATACGATGAACCGCGTCACCGCCGAGGACGTTCGGCGCGTCGCGGCGACGTACCTGATCCCGGACCACGCCACCGTCGGTTGGTTCGTTCCCGCAAAGGCCGACGGCAAGAAGCCCCAGAAGGCCGCGGGCGCCGGCGGGTCGACGGAGTCGTCCGCCTCGAGCGGGCGGAGCGCGGGTGAGCCGGCACACGCCACGTTCGCCCAGAGAACGCTTCATCGGGTGTTGGCCAACGGGATCACGCTCGACGTCTTAGCGAATCACGCCGTCCCCACCGTGGCTGTGCACGGGATCGTACTGGCCGGCCGGATGCATACACCGTGGGAAAAGCCTGCTCTGGGACAGCTCACCGCGATGATGCTGGAGCGTGGGACGAAGACTCTCGACAAGCGCGCGATCGCGGCGCGCCTCGACGGAGTGGGAGCGCGGCTTCATGTCACGGCCGACATGTACGGGGCGACCATCCAGGGATCCTCCCTGTCGCGTGATACGAAGCTTCTGCTTTCCGTCCTCGCGGATGAGATGAAGAGCCCCGCCTTCTCCGATTCGGAGCTCACGAAGGCAAAGGCCGAGATGAAAACCGACGTGCTCCGCGCGTTCGACGACACGCGTCAGCGGGCGTTCGATCGCCTCAGTCAGATCGCCTTCCCGGTCGGGCATCCGTATCACGCTCGGTCCAAAGACGAGACGCTCACGAGCATCGCAGCCGCGCGTCCGGCCGACCTCCGCGCGTTCCACAAGGACCGCTACGTCGGCGCCTCGACCTACCTCGCGATCGTCGGAGACGTGGATCCGGCGCGGGTAGCCGCTCTCGTGGACTCCCTTCTCAACGATCTGCCACGCGGATCGAGACCGGACGTCGATATGCCCCGCGTCCCCCGCGCCCGGCCGTCGCACGAGGCGGTCGCGCTTGCGGGAAAGGCGAACATGGACCTCATGTTCGGAGCCGCCAGCGGGCTGAGGCGCAAGGATCCCGATTACGAAGCGAGCCTCGTCGCGAACGCGGCGCTCGGGCAGAGCTCGCTCTCCTCCCGTCTTGGAAAGCGCGTGCGGGATACGGAGGGGCTGACCTACAACATCTATTCACGCTTTACGATGACCGATTTCCTGGACGGCGTGTGGCTCGCCGATGTCGCGGTCGCACCTGCCAATCTCGGCAAGGCCATGAAGTCCACCCGCGAGGTCATCGAGAGCTACTGCAAGGACGGGATCACCGAAGAAGAGGTCGCAACGCAGAAGAGCTTTTTCGCGGGGAACTACCGGGTCCAGCTCGCCACCAATGCCGGCACCGCGCAGGCGCTCGTGCTGGCGGAGAAGTTCGGTTATCGATCCCACGAAACTCAGCATCATCGTCGCGGGGGATCTCGAGAAGTTCCCGGAGTAGGGCCCGCCCGCGCTACCGCACGAGCGTCATCGCGCGGGTGCGGACCGTATTGCCGACCGCGAGCCGGTAGAAGTAACGCCCGCTCGCGACCGCGGTCCCGCGATCGTTCCGTCCGTTCCACCGCGCGCGGTGGACACCCGGAGGCAGTACCGCGTCCACGAGCGTCCGGACCAGGCGGCCCGAGGCGTCGAACACCCGCAAGGTGACGCGGCCACCGGGACCCGAATCGTACGGGATCACCGTCTCCGGATTGAACGGATTCGGACGGTTCTGATCCAGGCGCGCGACGCGGGGAGCAGCCGCCCCCGCCACCGCCGTGACCATGGGAATCGAAGACGGATCCCACGGCTTGGAATGCAGCGCGAGCTCCCACCGGTCCCGGTAGCCGTCACGATCCCGATCGATCGCCATCCGCATGCCCGAGTTCGGCGGAACGCCCATGTAGGTGATCTCGCCGCCGGTCGTGGCCCATGACCGCAGCGTGTCCGCCTGGATCGTGCCCTCAGGATTGAAGTCGCTGATGAAGGTGTGACCGGGCTGATACAAAAATCCCTTCATGACGCCGGCGATTTTTCCGTGGGCGATCAAATCGCAGTTCCCAAGGTCGGCCTCGAGGTAAAGCGAATCGAGGAGCGCCGTCGTCCCGGGGCTATTCTTGCTGGAGCCGTTGATCGTCAGCTGCCTCCCCACCGAAGGCGCCATCCCGGTGTCGAACGAGAGCAGGAACGCCTCGATCTCGTAGCGCGCCATCGTGTCCGGAAAACTGAACACCCGGAGTCTCAGGAAATCGACGATGTTGTCGATCGAGCCGTCGTGGAGGAACCCGAACCCGCGCTTTTGCGCTCCCGCCGCGAGCGCGAATCCAGTTTTTTGATACATGTTGCGCAGCTGCGGCACCTTGAAATCCTGACTCTCTTGTAAGATTGGCCCGGGGAAGATCACGCGATTCGTCCCGTTGGGGAGCGCGTGACAGGTGGCGCACGGCTGGCCCCCGTCGTGCGGCCGGGTTTCGAACTCCACGCGTCCTGAATCGGCGAACGCCGCGAACTTGCGATTCAACGTCTGATTCGGATTCGGCGGGTACACCACCGTCATGATGAAGTCGTTGTACATTTGCATGTCGGCGGCCGAGAGCGAATCGGGCGCCCCCATCAAGTTTCGGAACGCCGGATTGAAGCGCGTGAAATCCAGCCGGTCTCCACGCCAGTGGAACGGCGAACTATCCGCGAGACCGCGCAACGACTGCGTCGTCATCGGGCCCTTCATCGGATGGATTTGCCGCGCGGGGATCTGAAGGCTCGCCTCCATCTGTCCCAAGGGATTTCCGAGATCCCACGCGAGGTTGTCGAAGTTCCCGCTGATATGGCAGGTGGCGCAGGCGAGATCCCCGTGCGCCGAGATGGCTCCGTCGTAGAGGAATCTCCTGCCGGTTCGCACCTCCGGAGGACTCGGATCAAAGCGAAGCGCGACCTCCCCGATCTTCGTCTCGGTGTCGGTATCGAGGATCGCGATGGAATTGGTGAACCGATTCAGCGCGAACAGCTGATGGCGCGTGGCGTCAAGCGCGAGTCCCGTGGGGCCGCGGGGTTCGCCCGGCGCGATCCCCGGAGGCGAGGGCGCGCCCCCGGTGGTGATCCGATTGGTAACATCGCCGGATGGACCCAGCACGCCCACCTTGCTCGACCCCATCGCCGCGACGTAGACCTTTCCGCCCGCGGAATTCACGACGATGTCCACGGGCTCGGCGAGGCTCAGGTCACGCTCGGACTGCGACCCGGTGCTGTCCGCGTAGTTGATATGATCGTTCAGGTGAACTGGGGTTACGGTCCCGGATCCGCCCGAGCCGATCAGGGTGACTTGGTCCCTCGCGAACCTCCCTCTCAAATTCGGCTCGAAACGGGTGCGGTTCGCTGCTTCGGTGTTCGTGACGAAGAGCGTGCCGCTAGCGGGATCGACCGCGATATTGAAGTTGTTCGTGCCCACGTTCGACACATTGGCGGTCACTGCGCCCGTATTCGGGTCGATGACCACGACATCGACGTCGGGGAGAGAGAATCCCGGAGGGACCCCCGCGTCCCAGATCTTGGCGGTCGGCTGGCCGTCGTCGACCCAGTGGGTGCCGTTCCATTGGACGATCACGCCAACTTCCGGTGCCGCTGGGAGGCCGGAATTCTTGGGGGGACTCGGCGGCGAAGGGCCGCCCAGGGCGGTGACCGCCTGGGCGCCGATGACCGTCGTGCGATTCCCCGCGTCGAGCACGGATACATAGACCTGCGATCCCCCGGACCCGCCTACCGCGAGGGCGCGAGGGTGGCGGCCGAAAATCGGAGTCGGCGCGAACGCCGGCGCGAGCGTCGCGGGATTGAATGATTTGACCGCGTCCTCTCCGCTCACGCAAACGAACGCGCGCTCGGGGCTTCCCGCAAACGCCACGTCGGTGGGTTCGTCACCGACGCGCAGCGTTCCTCTTACGCTCAGGCTCCTCAAATCGACGACGCTCACGTCGTCCGAAAGATGATTCACGACCCATGCGATGCTGTCGTTTTGGGCGTGGACCGAGACGGGCTCGAGCCCGACGGGCACCTCCCCGAGTGTGTCGAGTGTCCCGGCGCCGATCGCGAATACCTCGAGACGGGCGTCGGGCGTGTTCAGCGCGAGGAGCTTCGTTCCATCCGGGGTGATCGCGAGCGGATGTACCTGGAACGATTCGAAGTTGCGGAAGTCCTGCGTCACCGGAGTCGAGGAGACCGAATCATGAGTGCGAACCGCGATCAACACGAGGAGGGCGGGAGCCAGCGCCAGAAGAAGCCACGCGGCGCGGCGAGGGCGGACGGGTTGGATGCGATCTGCGAGCACTGAGGGGGACGCCTCCCAGGGAACGCCGGGCCTGCAGCGGCACGGAGAACCCTGACCTAAGCGGCTAGTATATCACATCTTGCTTGCGCGCGCAATCCCTGGCCGGGCGTTCCACAGCTCCCTGGTCCTCGTACCTTCTCCGATGCGCCGCGTACGCCTCCTCGAGCAGCCCCCGCATCTCGGACCGGTAGCGCTCGCGGCTGAAACGAACCGCCTGACGGCGCAGCGCCGCCGGATCGAAAGGACGCCGCGCCACCTCCCGCATCGCGCTCTCGAGCGCTGCCTCGGTCGGCTCGTCATAGAGAATGCCCGTCTCCCCGGTCACCGTTTCGAGCGCTCCTCCCCTCGCGAGCGCGATCGCCGGACGGCCGCACGCGAGCGCCTCCAGCGGCGCGATCCCGAAATCCTCCTCATGTGCCTGGACCAGAGCGCGACAGGAGCGATACGCGTCCCGGAGAGCCTCCATCGAGACCCACTCGTCGAACCTCACGGTCGGACCCGCAATCGAGCGGAGCCTCCTCAAGTCCGGGCCCGAGCCGATCACGCGAAGCTTCGCGCCCAGCCGATTTGCCGCGCGGATCGTGAGATCGACCCCTTTGTAGGGCACGAGCGCGGAGACCGTGAGAAAAGCCGCGTCCTCCCCCGGAGTCTCGCCGCCGGGGGTGAAGAATTCCGTGTCGACCGGCGGGTAGACGACGAGAGCGGGCCGGCGGTAATGCTTCCGGATCCGATCGCGGATGTTGAGGGAGTTTCCGACGAACAGATCGACTCGATCGGAGCTCAGCCGATCCCACAATCGGAATCGATGCGCGATCATGGGACCGAGGAACCGTTCGAGCGTGCCCGCACGCCCGGGCGCGAAGTACTCGGGGGCGAGGTCCCAGAAGTACCGGACCGGCGTATTGCAGTAGCACACGTGAAGCGTGTCGGCGCGCGTGATCACGCCCTTCGCCGCGCAATGGCTGATCGAGACGACGAGATCGTAGCCGCTCAGGTCGAAGGATTCGATCGCCTTGGGATACACCGGAACGAACCACCGGTACCGGCTCCGCCCCAGGGGAACCCTCGCGATCCAGGATTCATGAATCGGATGCGACTCGATCGTCCGCGAGAGATGCCCTTTCCAATGGACGAGCGTGTAGACATGCGCCCGCGGGAACATCTCACAGAGAACTTCGAGGCACTTTTCCCCGCCGCGCATTCCCGTCAGCCAATCGTGGACAAGCGCGACCCGCAGGGAGTCGATCGAGGTGGACGCCGGTGCCGCGGTCCGCTCGCTCACGCCGTGGGTGCCGGGGACTGGGCGTTAAGCCGGTCCGCCGCGTCGCGCAGACGCTTCGCCGTCCGCTCCCGGCCGAGGAGCAGCATCACGTCGAAGATTCCGGGACTCACCTTCTTCCCCGTCAGGGCGATCCGTGCGGGCATGATCACCTCGCCCGCCTTCACGCCCTCGGATGACGCGAGCCCGCGGACCACCTTTTCGATCGGATCGTGCTCGAAGGGCTCGACCTCGGAGAGCACGGTCGCGAGCTTCCTCAGGCGGGCGGCCGCGTGCGGGTTTGCCACGAGCTCCGCCCAGGGCTGGGCCTCGGGCTCGACCCGGTCCACGTAGAGATACCCGGCGTACTCGAGAAACTGCCGCGGACGTTTCATGCGGTCTCCGACCGCGGCGACCGCGCGCTCGAGAGATCCCCGGTCGGCGACCGCCGACTCGGGCAGAGCGCCGGTCTCCTTAAGATACGAGGCCACCATGGCCGCGCGGGTCGAGAGCGGGAGCGCGCGGAAATACTCTCCGTTCATCCAGTCCAGCTTTTCGTAGTTGAAGATCGCGGGGTTTTTCGAGACTCGATCCAGCGTGAACACGTCGACCAGCTCGTCCATGGTGAACATCTCGCGCTCTCCGTCGAACGCCCAACCCAGGAGAGCGAGGAAGTTCACCATCGCGGCGGGCAGGATCCCGTCGTCTCGGAAGGCGGTGACCGAGACGGCGCCGTGGCGCTTGGAGAGGCGCGTGCCGTCCGGACCCAAGATCATGGGAAGATGCCCGAATCTTGGCGGGGATGTACCGAGCGCGGCGTAGAGCTGAATCTGCCGCGGCGTGTTCGAGATGTGGTCGTCGCCGCGCAGCACGTGCGTGATCTCCATCGCGGCGTCGTCCACGACCGCCGCGAAGTTGTACGTCGGATGCTGATCCGACCGCAAAATCACGAGATCATCCAGGATGCCGTTCTGGAACGTAACGGTGCCGCGCACCTCGTCCTCCCAGGACGTCTCCCCCTCAGGCATGAGGAACCGGAGGGCAAAAGGCTCTCCCTTGGCGACACGCGCGACGGACTCCTCCTGGGACAGCCGGAGGCAGGTGCGGTCGTACTTGGGCGGCTCCCCGCGCGCGAGAGCCCCCTCACGTTTCCGTTTCAACTCCTCGGGATCGCAGAAGCACCGATAGACTTTGCCTGCGGCGAGCAGGCGAGCCGCGGCCTCCGCGTAGCGCGGAAGCCTCTCGCTTTGGAAGTAGGGACCGAAGGGGCCCCCGACCTCGGGGCCCTCGTCCCACGGAAGCCCGAGCCACTTGAGGCCGTCCAGGATTCCACTCAGCGCCGCCTCGACGTTCCGGTCCTGATCGGTATCCTCGATCCGGAGCACGAAGGTCCCGCGATGCCGGCGCGCGAAGAGATAGTTAAAGAGCGCCGTCCGCGCCCCACCGACGTGGAGATATCCGGTCGGGCTCGGGGCGAAACGCACGCGTACCGGGGAAGCCATCGGTGGATCCTTTCCGTCTCTAGGTGGAATCGGCCTGAGCGATGCGCCGCTCAGCGCAACAGCGCCATTTTCCTTTGGAACGTAGTCGTTCCGATCGCGGCGCGGTAGAAATAAACGCCGGAGGAGAGGGGCCGCCCGTGATCGTCGCGCCCGTCCCAGCGAAACTCATGATAGCCGGGATCGAACGGCCGGGAAACCGGGGTTGCTACCAACCGCCCCTGCACGTCGAAGATCTGGATGGCCACACGCTGGGGCCCGGGCCCGGCGACGCCGAATTCGATCGACGTGGTCGGGTTGAAGGGGTTCGGCCGGTTCTGGCCAAGCGAAGAGCGCCTCGGGGTGAGCGGCGGCGTCTCCGGGCTGGGCGGCATCGAATCGACGGCGGTAAGCACGGGGAATGTGGCGTACCCTGTTCTCCAGCTGTCGTGGTGGAACATCGGCCATGC
>VBOX01000043.1:9944-21951 GCA_005893265.1 Candidatus Eiseniibacteriota bacterium
CGTCCCACACCGCGGGAGTGCTTCGTGCTTCGGCGCCAATCTCGATCGGGAAGCCGCTCACCGGGGTGCCGTCCGCGTGAAACGCATAGAGCCTCCGGTCCTCCGCGCCGATCAGAATCTCCAGCGTCCCATCGCCGTCGAGGTCGGCCACCGCGGGGGATGCTTCCGTCGCGGCGCCGAGAGTCAGGTTGGAAAATCCGGGCAGGATGTTGCCCTGAGGATCCCACGCCATCACGCGGCCGTCTGTGCCGCACACCACGATGTCCAGACGCGAATCCCCGAGCGGCTTGAGGAGCGGCGCCAAGGCCGGCGACGGGACGCGTCCATTTCCGGGGGTCAGCTCCAGGGGCCGGGGCCATCCCGGCGCCCGCTGCCCCGACGCGGTGAGCACATAGACGCTGTCATTGGCGCAACCAAACACCACCTCCAGGCCGCCGCCCGGAATCACGTCTCCGATCGCCGGCGAGGAGCTTGTCGTACCGCTAAGCGCCACGTCCCACACCGTGGAGGAATCGGCGTGGATCGCGTAGACGTGACCCGTCGAGGTACCGAAGATGATCTCGCGCACGCCGTCACCCCCCAGATCCGCGATCGCGGGAGACGAGATGACCGTCCCCGCCGGCGTGTAGAGAACGCCGCTCGTTCCGCGAACCGGTGCGCCGTTCGCGTGCCATGCATAGAGCTTGTTGGTGTTCGAGCCGATCACGATTTCGGGCACGCCGTCCCCGTCGATATCCCCCACCGCGGGGGTGGACCAGAAGGGTGCGGCTCCCTTCCTCGGCCAGCCCGGGACCATGGCCCCGTTGGCGTGCCAGACCGCCACGCTCGAATCGTTCCAGGAGGCTGCGATGATTTCCGGGATCCCATCGAAATCCAGATCGGCCGCGGCGGGCGAGGAGGCGAAGTGGTGGAGCGCCGTGCTGAATATGCCGGGCGTGGCGGTGTTCGAATCACCATCGTACCAGTCGGTGCCATCGGGCCGGAACACGTACAGGTACTCCGCGCCGGCCAGAATCTCCGGGCGCAAGTCCCCATCCAGGTCGGCGAGGCAAACGGAGGAGGACGTCGGCTCGGCCATGAATTCGGGCCAGCCCGTGAGCGCGGGCGGGTTCGTGCTGACGATGAGCGGCACGGACGCCGCGCCCTCGTTCCCTCCCGAGTCCACCGCGGTGACCGCGTAGCGATACCGCGTGAGGGGCGGCAGCCCCTGGTCCTCATACGAGGAGACGCGGCGGACCGGGACCGGTGTAAGAAGCGCAAGCGGGCTTCCATTGTCCAGGGCCCGGTAGAGGCGGTAGCCCGATTCGTCGCTCGCCACCACCGGGTCCCACACGATCCTGATCCGGTCCGATCCGGGAATCTCGCTTCGGAGACCCGAGGGAGAGGCCGGGGCCGTGTGATCGATCGCGAAGCTTCGAGAGTGAAAGTACGCGTCATCGACGCGGAGATCGAACAGCCGTCCCGCGGGCACGACCCCTCCCGTGTGGATTCGCACGAAGGCGCTCGTCCCGGTCCCACCCGGAAGAACGTCCCCGGAGACCGCGACCGAATCGAGAATGGCGACCCCCGCGGCCGGGTTTCTCGCGTGAACGGAGACGCCCCGTCCCCGGCCGCTTCCCTCGTTCACGATCGCGAAGCGATAGACCACGGTTTCGTTCGGATCGACGACACCGTTCCCATTCCCGCCTGCCGCGGGGCTGTCGTCGAATCCATTGGTCGCGAGGAGAAGCGACGCGGCGCCCACGGCGATCGGCATGTCGGTCGTATCGGATCGCGCGCCGTCGGTCACGATCACGCGGAGCCGTTCCCCACGCGGCGTTTCCGGGATCGCGAGCGCGCGGACACGGAGGCTGTCCGGGAGCGGTGCTTGGGCGCCGGTCCCGAGCGCGGGGAGTGTGGCGGCACCTTGGAGCACCGCGAGACCGCCCGTCAGCGCGGAGAGCGCGATCGTGACCGGTCCGGCTGCGGATCCGGTTCCGACGTTCTTCACGCTGCCTCGGATCGCGAACGCCTCGCCGGCGTCCGCGCAGCCGTCGCCGTCTCCTCCGATCGAATCCCGAACCCCGGCGTTCAGGAGAGCAAAATGCGCCGGAGCATCCGAGGCGACCGTGAGCGAGTCGAGGAAAGGAAGCCGGCCCGCGGCGGTCACGGCGAACGAGAATTTGCCGGTGGTCCCGGGATGAAACAGGACGGTCGCGTGACCCGCGGCGTTCGTGAAGGCCGACCGGTATTCCTCCCCCTGTTTCCAGGCCACCACGAGCGACGACTCGACGGGAGCGCCGGAGGCGAGCACCGTGACGGTGAAGCTGCCCGCGCTCAACGCAACGGTCGTGGGCCGCGTCACCGCGAGGGCGGTCGGAGGGCAGCGCCAGAGAGGGATCGCGGGGTCGCCCAGGAAAACCGTCTCGAAATACCCCCACCGCTCCTGGCTCTCGCCTCGGGCCAGCGGCAGGAGGGCCGCTCGCGCGTTTTCGACCGCCTCGCCGAGCGTCGTCGGCGTTCCCTTTTCGAGAAGATCAAGAAGCTTCGTCGAGATCTTGGCGCTCACGCCCGGCCAATCCTCTCGGGTCGCACCGAGGTACGCCAGCGCGCCCCCGGAAGGATTCCGCACGACTTCCTCAGCCACGCACTCGTAATCCACCGCGGCTGAGGCGCAGTTCGAGGCAATCCAGAGCCCCAACGAGTCACCGTTCGTGAGCGTCGCCAGGTCGGGCATCGTGACGATCTCGCTTCCAATCGAGAGCTGCGAGCGCGCGCCGTGCCCGATGTGGGTCACGATGCCGTACCCTCGGCCGAGCGCCGCCAGAGCGGCGGCTTTCGTCAGCTGCAATGCTCCCGGATACGGGCTCGCGTTTTCATAGTAGCGATCGACGGTGGCGCAGGCCGGAACCCGCACCTTGAGCGATTCTCCATCGACGGCACCGTCCACGGAGATGAGCTGCCCCGGCTGCCAACTATTCGGCACGAGCACCTCGGCCAGGATCAGATGCCTCGAGATTGCCGCCGCGAGCGGATTCGTCGCGTAGCGGAGCGCTTTCGAGACCAGCACCTGCGCATCCGCCCGCGTCGTCGCCGAAAGTCTGCCCACCGCGATGTCGGGGTTCATGTCCAGGCTGTCGGCCACTTCCCCGTAAATCCCGTTTCCGTTTCCGTCCCAGGTGCCGTCCAGATCCGCGTAGTAGGCGTCGCTCGGAATGTCGGTCGTTCCGCCGAAATTGACCCGTGCGTACCGCATCGGAATCGCGTCATGGTCCGCGGCAAGGATGGCCCACCGGGCGCCCCAGAGATCTCGGGCCGCCTTGATGAAGCTTCGGACGGCTTGGGCGAGGTCGTTCGAGCGGGGGTCCGCGGCGCGCACGGTGGAAAGGTTGCGGACCACGCTGGCGATGCCGATCCGGGTCTGATAGTCCGCGAGCTTCTGGTAGATGTCCGCGAGCGAGTCCGGGGCGACGATCACGCAGTCGACGGGAGAGCCGAGCCCGGATGGTTGGGTCGTCGGAAGAAACGGCGCCGCCCGGAGCGGGTTCGGCACCACGCGCGGCGCCCTCGGGGGAAGCTGAGCCTGGGCGGCCGACGCGACGGCGAGCATCAAGCAGACGGCGAGCGGGGCCCCGGGCGTGAGAAGATAAACGGGTCGGGGAACCCGATGCCCACGGGAGCCAAGCCTACGACAGAGCTTGAGCCCATGAGTGCAACTCTTTGTGCGTAAGATGTTTGTTGCCTCAACACGTCGCGAAGGTGAGCGGCTACAGCAGATTATACGCCTCTAGCCCCCGCCGGGCAACGAGCCCGCGTTGGTCCAGGAGGCGGGACCGCGTCGGGCGATCCGAATCCGGGTCTGGTCCACCACCTTCCAATCGATGGCATAGACCGAGTAATAGTAGGTTCTCGCGCGTGTGATCCCGAGGTTTGGGATCTCCCGCGCGAAGAGAAACCGGAACGGATTGGTTTCATCCCCGCTCTCGGCGAGCCTCGCCTTCACCGGGTGCCGGTCGATGAGGTATTCGGGCCTTCCGGCGCGCTCGAAGAGGAGCCGCTTCACGACCGCATCGTAGCCCTCGCGCACGACGACCGGCGCGATCTCGGGTGTGACCAGCCCATACAAATCCAGGACACGGCGGTCCGAGTAATACCCGAATGCGCCGATGTCGGGAATCGCGAAGGAGACGCCGGGCGGTGTCCGGTCCCGCGCCCATATGCCAATCGCGATGAGCGACGACCGCAATCCGCGCGTGTGGGTCCGCGCGCTCGGCACGGTTACGAGCGCCGTGGAGAGCACGTTCTGAAGCGCGAACGCGCCGAGAAAGACAGAGAGCGCCAGCGTGTATCGCCCCGGAAGGGTGGTGGCGATCACCCATCTCAACGAGGCCATACCCAGGAGCAGCACGCACGGGATCGCGGGGAGGAGGTACCGGGACACGACCTGCACGCCGCCAAGCGCGAAGGACAGGACCAAGAGCAAGGGCCAGGCGGCGCAGACGCTCCAGAAGACGCGCCGCCCGCGCGTCGCGGGGAGCGCGGTCGAACGGCTACCGAACGCGAGCACCAGGACGAAGAGCGCGAGTGGGAGCGCGTCGGTCGCAAGCTCGATCTGGACCACGGAGTGGATCGCGGCGACCGCGAGTCCGGGATTGGCCAGAGCCCCCGCCTTGGCGGCCGCCGTGTTGGGGAGCACCGCATGAAACCATCGCCACGCGGTGATAAGCCAGGGCAGGAGAAGGAGCGAGACTCCGCCGAGAAGCTCGAGCGAGCGACGGGCCCGGCGCTCGGCTCCCATCCCAACGGCGAGGAGCGCGAGCGCCCCGAGGAGGTAGCATTCGGGTCGCGCGAGCGCCGCGAGCGCGAGTGCGATCCCCGTTCCCCAGGCGGATCGGCCCTGGACCAGAACGCCCGCCAGTTCATAGAGCGCGAGCGCGACGCACGCGGTCGCGAGGGGCGATTCCATTCCGGAGATGGCCCACCGCACGGCCCACGCGTGCACCGCCATGAGAAGACCGAGTCCGAGGGAGGTCCAGACATCCCACCCGAGTCTCCTTCCGATCCGAACCAGGAACCAGATCGTGAGCAGCTGAAAGATGGCGCCGTACGCCTTCGCGACGCACGCGAGCGCCGGCATCGACCACGCATCCCGCGGAGCGGCAACCTCGATCGGCAGGATCTTCCCCGCCAGCGCGAGGAGGAACACCCAGAGCGGACTCGTCGCTCCGTAGGTGGGCTCGCCGGCGTTGAACGAGAAACCCTTCCCCTGCACCAGATGCTTCGCGAACTGGAAGTGGATGAACGAATCGTCGGTCAAGTAACCGAGGAATGGCGCGAGCGAAGCTCCCGCGGCCACGAGAAGCAGAACCAGGAGCGCGCGCGAGCGCGCGTTCACGAAACGCTCATGAACGCCCTAGCCAGCGTTCGATCGTCTCCACGACGGCTTCCGGCGTGAATCCCAGGTGCTCGGCGATCGCGGACGCGGGAGCGGAAGCGCCGAAACGATTCAGACCGATTCGCAGGCAGTCCGCTCCCAGAAGCTCACACCACGGTTCGGTACGAGCGGCCTCGATGACGACGCGGCGCGCGCCCCTCGGGATCACCAACTCCCGATAGGTGTCCGGTTCGGCGCGGAAGGCTTCGACGCACGGCATGGAGACGACCCGCGCGCTGGATCCTTTCGACTCGAGGCGCCTTCGAGCTTCCTGGGCGAGGGGCACTTCGGATCCGGTCGCGACGATCACCAGATCCGGCGATCCGCCTGTCGCGTCTTCCAGAACGTATCCGCCGCGCAGGACGTCCCGGCCGTCAAATCCGTCCCGCCTCGAGACCGGCTTCAGTTTCTGGCGCGTGAGCAGGAGCGCGGTCGGGGCCTTCTCCCGTCCGATCGCGCGCGCCCAGGCCATCGCGGTCTCCAGGGCGTCCGCGGGCCGCCACACCTCGAGCCCCGGGATCAGCCGCAGCGACGGGAGCTGCTCGATCGGCTGGTGGGTCGGTCCGTCCTCCCCCAGGAAGACGCTGTCGTGCGTGAACACATAAATCACGCGGAGCTTCATCAGGGCCGCGAGACGGATCGAAGGGCGCATGTAGTCGGAGAAGATGAGGAACGTGCCAAGGTAGGGAATGAAGGATCCATAGAGCGACATCCCATTCCCGATTCCTCCCATGGGATCGAGATCGGCGGAGCCTCCCACCAGGGACGGGATCACCTTGGCGGCCGCCTGGATCACGTTCCCCGAATGGGTCCTGGTCGCGGCCTCCTCGAGCGGTGCCGCGGCGGCGAGAAGCTCGCCGATCGTCTGAGGGACGGTGCGCTTCATGTAGGCGTCCCATGTCGCCGCGCCCGCCGCGTCCTTGCATCGAAACGCCTCGTAGCGCCGATCCCACTCGGCCCTCTCGTTCCTCTTCTCTTCCACGAGCCCGTGGAAGTGCGCGCGCGCTTCGTCCGGGATGTAGAACGCAGGCGAGAGGGGCCAGCCCGACGCCTCCTTTGCGCGGTTCAGCTCCTCCTGGCCGAGCGGCTCGCCGTGTGCTTTCGCGGTCCCCTGCTTGGTGGGCGCCCCTTTGGCGATAACCGTGCGCGCCATGATGAGGGATGGCCGCATCTCATCGGCCACCGCCCGGAATAAGGCCTGGTCCACGCGGTCGCGGTCGTTCCCGTCGACAACCTCGACGTGCCAGCCATACGCTTCGAATCGCCTCCCCACGTCCTCGCAGAAAGCGAGGGGGGTCGGCCCCTCGATCGAGACGCGATTGTCGTCGTAGAGATAGTTCAGGTTCCCGAGGCCCCAATGTCCCGCGAGCGAGGCGGCCTCGGAGGAGATTCCTTCCATGAGATCTCCATCGCTCACAATCCCGAAGACCCGGTGATTCAGAAGGTCGGCGTGGTGCTTGAGCCTGGACTGCATCATTCGTTGCGCGAGCGCCATGCCGACCCCGTTCGCGAAGCCCTGGCCGAGCGGGCCGGTCGTGGCCTCGACGCCCGGCACAAGGCCGTACTCCGGATGACCGGCGGTCTTCGAGCCCCACTGGCGGAACCGCTGCAATTCCTCCATCGGGAGGTCGAACTCGAAAAGATGGAGGAGCGAGTAGAGCAGCATGGACGCGTGCCCGGCGGAGAGCACGAACCGGTCGCGATTCGGCCACAGGGGGTCGCGCGGATCGAATCTCATGTATTTCGCCCAGAGTACGTACGCCATATCCGCGGCGCCCATCGGAGCGCCCGGGTGTCCCGATTTCGCCTTCTCGACGGCGTCGGCGGACAAGAACTTGATCGTGTTGACGCACAACTGGGCCTGATCGACGGAAGTGGCGGGCATGGGTCTCCTCGATTCGCCTAATTTCCAGAGCGGGCACTCGATCGGGTGTTACTATAAACCGCGACAGGGATTCGTCGCTACCACCCAGGCCATGGGAGTGAACCATGCCCCGATGTTCGTGCCGCGCGCTCAGCCGTTTCGCGCCGGCAGTTTTGTTGTTCGTGCTCGCGATCGCGATTGGTGGTTGCGCGACCAATCCGGCCACCGGCAAGCGTCAGATATCACTCGTCAGCACGAGCAAGGAGCTGGAGATGGGGCGCGAGGCTGACCCGGCCGTCCAGGCGGAATACGGTCTCTACGGGGACTCCGCCATGCAGCACTACGTCGATTCGATCGGGCAAAAGCTCGGAGCGGCGTCCCACCTGCCGACGCTCGACTGGCACTTTCGCGTGCTCGACAGTCCGGTCGTCAACGCGTTCGCGATTCCGGGCGGTTACATCTACATTACCCGCGGCATCATCGCCTATCTGAATTCGGAAGCACAGCTGGCGGGCGTACTGGGCCACGAAATCGGCCACGTCACCGCGCGGCACAGCGCCCAGCAGATCACACGCTCCCAGATCGCAGGCGTCGGGTTGCTCGTCGGAACCGTCTTCGTCGGCGCCCTCCGGCCGTACAGCGGCCTGGCGCAGCAAGGGCTCGGACTCCTCTTCTTGAAATACAGCCGCGACAACGAATCGCAAGCGGACGAGCTGGGAGTGGGGTACGCGACGAAGGCGGGCTACGACCCGCGCGAGATACCCAGCACGTACTCGATGCTGAAGCGCGTCGCGGAGCGCCAAGGAGAGCAGCTTCCCGGTTTCCTTTCCACGCACCCCGACCCCGGCGATCGCGAGATCCGCGCCTCGCAGCTCGCGCAGGCGGCGGTCGCGGGCGGGCGGCGGGATCTCGCGATCAATGCGCCCAAGTACCGCGCCCGACTGGATGGTCTCATTTTCGGAGACGATCCCCGCGCCGGCTTCTTCGTCGGGAACCGCTTCTATCACCCCGATCTCGGAATTCAGGTGATCTTCCCGGACGGCTGGCAAACGCAGAATCAGCCCAGCTCGGTCCAAGCGACGAATCAGTCCCTGGGAGGAGCGATGGAGCTGACGCTCCAGCGAACCAAGGATTCCACGGCGACCGCGCAGCAGTACGTCCAGTCGCTCATCGCGGAGAAGAAGATCCTGGACGCATCGGGCAAATCGGAGACCTTCCGCGACTACCCGGCCTGGATCGGGGAGCTGCTTGTGAACGGGGGCGGCGGGAGGCAGAGCCTCATCGCGGGGTTCGTGCGCTATCGCCCCGGGCAGTTCCTACAAGTCCTGGGGCTGACGCGTTCCCCGAACGATGTCGCGGCCGAACAAATCCTCGCGTCGATCCGGAGCGTCGCGGCGCTCCGGGACCCAACCATGCTGAACGTGACGTCGGACCGCGTGGCGATCGTCTCCACCAAGCGGCAAGGAACGTTCGCCGACATCGTAGGCGGTCTGGGGCCGCAAGCCCTGAGCCTGGAGGAAACCGCGATCTTGAACAACATGCGGGCGACGGCAATCGTTCCCGCCGGCACGCCCATCAAGATCATCCGCAAGGGCCGACATCCCTAGCCCGAGGCCGACAGCAACCCCCCGAGGCGGATCAGACCGGCACCGGCCAGGGCGAGTGCGCAGTCTTTCGGGACCCGTCCGATCAGGACCGCCAGAAAAAACCGGTCCGGCTTGATGCCGATCATCCCGGCGACAAAGCAGATCGCGTCGGAGGGCGAGAACGGCACAAGGAATATCGGTACGAGCGCGATCCACCGCTTCCCCCCGACGATGCCCTGGGCCTTGGCGACGTTCTCCTCCCCCACCCATCGCTTGAGGAGGGGCAAGCCCGCTCGACCCCCGATCGCGAACGCGGCGCACGACCCAAGGACCGTTCCGGCGGAGACGATGAGCACGCCCACCAACGGACCGTAAAGGGCCCCCGCCAGAAGCGGCATGAAGACGCCCGGGATCGGAGCCACGAGGATCTGGGCGATTTGGAGCCCGAGCAGGATGAACGGGCCCCAGGGCCCAGCGCCGCGGACGAACGCTTCCAAACGCGGCCGGGTGAAGACGGGCGCCGCTTGGATGCCGATCCAAACGAGTACAGCCACGATCGCGGCCATCGCGATCGCATAGGTCCATCGGAACCGGGGGGATTGCTCGCGGGACATGGCCGCAGAATGTAAGCGAACGTGTCCCGATCCAGAAGCGGAGTTTGACCGATCGCCGCGACAAACGATGCATGCGGTTGGCTCCCAAGAGAGCGCCGCGATCGGGTATTCTCATTCCGTTTCCACGCGGCGCAATTCATTCCGCCGGCCGCGTGCCGGCGACTCCAAATGGAGCGAACCACATGGATGATCACTTCGGGGCACGCTCGACGCTCAAGGTCGGGGAACGGCGCTACGAGATTTTCCGATTGGAGACGCTCGCCAAGGCGGGCCTCCCGGCGGAGCGGCTTCCCTACTCCATGCGGATTCTTCTCGAGAACCTTCTCCGCACCATGGACGGCCGCGTCGTGCGCGCCGAGGACGTTGAGGCGGTGGCACGATGGAACCCCGCGTCAGAGCCGAGCCGCGAGATCGCGTTCACCCCAAGCCGCGTGCTCCTCCAAGACTTCACCGGCGTCCCCGCGGTCGTGGACCTGGCCGCGATGCGCGACGCGATGGCGGCGCTGGGTGGGGATCCGAAGCGAATCAATCCGCTCCAGCCCGCGGAGCTGGTCATCGATCACTCGGTGCAAGTGGACGAATACGGCTCTCGCGCGGCGCTCCTCATCAACGCGAAGAAGGAGTTCGAGCGGAATCGGGAGCGATACCTCTTCCTCCGCTGGGGGCAACGGGCATTTCAGAACTTTCGCGTCGTCCCGCCCGCCACCGGGATCGTGCATCAGGTCAATCTGGAGTACCTCGCGCGGGTCGTGTTCTCGACCGGCGGCGATCGTCCCCAGGCATACCCCGACACGCTCATCGGCACCGATTCGCACACGACGATGATCAACGGCCTGGGCGTTCTGGGCTGGGGGGTCGGCGGCATCGAGGCGGAGGCCGCGATGCTCGGGCAGCCCGTGTCGATGCTCCTGCCCCAGGTGACCGGGTTCCGCATGACCGGGTCCCTTCCGGACGGAGCGACCGCGACCGATCTTGTGCTCACCGTCACGGAGATGCTCCGCAAGAAGGGCGTGGTCGGGAAGTTCGTCGAGTTCTTTGGACCTGGCCTGGCCTCGCTGCCGGTCGCCGATCGCGCCACGATCGCGAACATGTCGCCCGAGTACGGGGCCACCTGCGGCATGTTCCCCATCGACGCGGAAACGCTGCGCTACCTTGAATTCACCGGGCGCGCCCCCGAGCAGGTGCGGCTGATCGAGGCCTACGCCAAGGAGCAGGGGCTCTTCCACTCCCCGACTACCCCCGAGGCGATTTACTCCGACACCCTTTCCCTGGATCTCGCGAGCGTTGAGCCGAGCGTCGCGGGGCCGCGTCGGCCTCAAGACCGCGTACGCCTTCGCGACGCGAAACGGAATTTCGCGGAGGCGCTCCCCACGATGCGGGTCGCGAAGAGCTCCCCGACCGCCGTGGGCCGCCCGCTCGAGCGATGGGAAGAAGAAGGAGGCGACGGCGCGACCGGCCACGCGACGGCGACGCTTCCCCAAGTAACGATGGGAGGAGAATCCTTCCCGCTTAGCGACGGCGCGGTGGTGATTGCCGCGATCACGAGCTGCACCAATACCTCCAATCCATCCGTGATGGTGGGCGCCGGGCTTGTCGCGAAACGAGCCGTCGAGCGCGGGCTTCGAACGAAGCCCTGGGTCAAGACGAGCCTGGCGCCCGGCTCCAAGGCGGTGACCGAGTATTTGAAACGGGCCGGGCTGACAGAGCATCTCGAGAAGCTCGGTTTCTACACCGTAGGCTACGGGTGCACGACGTGCATCGGGAACAGCGGACCGCTTCCCGCGCCGATCTCGAAGGCGATCGAGGAGGAGGATTTGGTCGTGGCCTCCGTCCTCAGCGGAAACCGGAACTTTGAAGGCCGCATCCACCCGGAGGTGCGCGCGAACTATCTCGCCTCCCCGCCGCTCGTGGTGGCGTACGCGCTCGTCGGAAAGATGGACGTCGACATCACCTCGGAGCCTCTGGGCGAAGGATCGGACGGCAAGCCGGTCTATCTCCGCGACCTCTGGCCGACTCGGAAGGAAATCGACGAGACGATCCACACGGCGGTACGCTCGGAGACGTTTCGCGAGACCTATCGCGACGTGTACACCGGAGATGAGACATGGCGGGGCTTGCCTGTCCCCGAAGGGGACCGCTACGCCTGGGAGGCCGAATCGACCTACGTAAAATGCCCACCCTACTTCGAGGACATGCCCCCCACGCCCCAGGCGGTGGAGGACGTCCGGGGCGCGCGGGTGCTCGCGCTGCTGGGCGACAGCGTTACCACCGATCACATTTCACCCGCGGGCTCGATCAAGAAGGACAGCCCTGCGGGGCGCTACCTGATCGAGCACGGGATCCAGCCACTCGATTTCAACTCCTACGGATCGCGGCGCGGAAACCATGAAGTGATGGTGCGCGGCACCTTCGCCAACACACGCATCCGGAACAGGATGGTTCCGGGCGTCGAGGGAGGAGTCACGATCCACCTTCCGAGCGGGGAACAGTTGCCGATCTACGACGCGGCGATGCGATACGCGAAGGAAGG
>VBOX01000002.1 GCA_005893265.1 Candidatus Eiseniibacteriota bacterium
AAATGCTCCAGCACCACGGTCTCGCGATCGGAGCGCTTGGATTTCAAAGCGGCGATCTCGTGGAGCATGGCCTGGTATTCCTTGTTGGTCTTCACGTCCAGGAGCTGGCGCTCGAGCTTCGTTCCCTCGCTCTGGACCACCTCGATCTCTTTCTCCTGCGCCCGGCGCTCGTGCCGGACGTGCTCCAGATCCTTCTTGGCACGCTCATGCGCGGCCTTCGCCTGATCCAGCGCGGCCTTCAGGGCCTCGCGCCTACGTGGAATTTCGTCCCGCTTGCGCTGGGCCTCCATCAGCTTGAGGTCGTAGCGCTGGAGCTGAAGGAGCGCTTCGAGCTCAGGAAGCATGCGCGCCCCTCCCTGCGGCCCGCCATCCCTCTCGCATCCCCGCCAATAAAAAACGGGGAGCACGCCGGAGCGCGCTCCCCGCGGGTATCCCCGGGGCTCGGCGGTCGCCGATTCGGCCCTCTCCGTACCTCGCCGGCCGAGACGCCGCAACCGACGCGGCGGGTCGGCGATGGTGGGCGGTACAGGGATTGAACCTGTGACCTCTGGCTTGTGATACCAGCGCTCTCCCAGCTGAGCTAACCGCCCGTGCGATCGAAACCAAGTACGAGGGTCCCTTCTCCGCGTGATGCTGGGGAAACGGGGCAAATGGGCCCACTTGGACTTGAACCAAGGACCACCCGGTTATGAGCCGGGCGCTCTCACCAACTGAGCTATGGGCCCGAAGAAGATCGAAATCGTCGTAACGGACCCGAGCCCGGCAGCCTAGCACCCGGCTTCCGGTCCGGTCAAGGCGCCCAGGGCGCTCCTGTTACCCCTGTCGATCACATCATCTCCACGTAGCCTTTGAGCCTCCGGCTCCGCGTCGGATGACGGAGCTTGCGGAGCGCCTTGGCTTCGATCTGGCGAATTCGTTCCCGCGTGACGTTGAACGTGGCGCCCACCTCTTCCAAGGTGCGGGGGCAGCCGTCATCCGTGAGCCCGAACCGCAAACGGATCACCTTGGCTTCCCGCTTGCTCAGGGTTTCGAGCACCTCGTTCACTTCGTCCTTCAGCATGGAGAAGGCCGCTGCCTGCGCCGGGGAGACGACGCTCGTGTCCTCGATGAAATCGCCGAGGTTCGAGTCGTCATCCTCGCCGATCGGGCGATCCAGCGAGATCGGCTCCTGCGCCGCCTTCAGCACGCTCTTGATCTTGTCCACCGGAAGCTGAAGCTTGCCGGCGACCTCCTCCGGCGTGGGCTCCCTTCCCAGCTCCTGCACGAGGCGCCGCGACGTGCGCACGACCTTGTTGATCGCTTCGATCATGTGCACCGGCACGCGGATGGTGCGCGCCTGGTCCGCGATCGCGCGGGTGATCGCCTGGCGGATCCACCACGTGGCGTACGTCGAGAACTTGTAACCCTTCCGGTAGTCGAACTTGTCGACCGCGCGCATCAATCCAGAATTACCCTCCTGGATCAAGTCGAGGAACTCGAGCCCGCGGTTCGTATAGCGCTTCGCGATCGAGATCACGAGCCGGACGTTCGCTTCGATCATCTCGCGTTTCGCCTTGTCGCGCGCGATCTCGCCGGAGCGGATCTCGGTGTTGACCTCGCGGATCTGCTCGCGGGTCATCTTGCCGTCGACTTCGACCTTGCGGACCTTGCGGCGCGCGCTCTTCACGGCGCGCTCGAACTCGACCAGGTCCGGCATGGTAAGCCGGGACTCCTTCTCGACGTGCTTCAGGTCCTTCCGACTCTTCCGTGCGCGCTTCAGGAGAACATGCAGCTCTTCGGAGCTCCTGTCGTGGTGGCGCTCGAAATGGGTTACCTCCGACTCCGCCTCGCGGACGTCCAGCGCGAGCTGCTTCATCCGGGTCGCGAGCCGCTCGATCAGCCGCCCGTTGAAGTTGAGCGCGTAGAGATCGCGGAGAAGCTCTTCATCGGCCTGACGGACCTTCTCGACGTGCGCCCGGCGCTTGTCCTCCGAGCTTCGCGAGGTCGGCTTTTCCTGGAGCTTCACAAGCTTCGTGTGGAGCTGGCGCACCCGCTCCATCGCCTTCTGGGCGCGCGCCCGCTCCCGCTTCGGCGAATACTCGGGGTTCCAGTTGCCGAAATCGATCTGCAGGAAATCCTCGACCCGCATCTTTCCCTGCTTGAGCCTCACGCCCATCGCAAGGAGCTCCTTGATGATCGGGGTCGAGCGGAAGAGCGCGGTGCAGATCTGGCGTTCCCCCGCCTTGATCCGCTTGGCGATTTCGACCTCCCCCTCGCGGTCGAGGAGCGGGACGCGCCCCATCTCGCGCAGGTACATGCGCACGGGGTCGTCGTACCGCATCGGATGCTGGAGGAGCTGTTTCTCCTGCGGCCGCTTCTCCTCACGGCGCTTCAGCTTGAGCTTCTGCTGCGCCTCCTCGTGGCTGTCGAAAACGTCGACCTTGAGGTCGTTGAGCGCGATGTAGACCTCGTCCATATCCTCCACCGAGGCACTCTCGTCCAAAAACGCCTCGATCTGGTCGTGGAGCAGGTACTGCTGCTTGCCAGCCAGCCCCTTGAGCTCCAGGAGACGGTCCGTCTTCGCACGCTTCGGCATTCGCTCGTTTCTCCTTCCGGTCTGGGCCGGTCCCTTAATGGATCGCGGAATGGCTGCTCCGCGTATGTAGCTTCGATGCAAGATCCCGCCGCTCGGCGATAAGCCTTCCCAGCGACCCCTCGTCCCGGCTCCGCTCCGCCTCGCGGATCGCCTGGTCCAGCACCTGGATGCTCGCCTTCAGCCGGCGCTCCTCCAGACGCTGGATCAGGTCCCGGGCCTCCTTGCGGGACGTCTCCACGGTCCTGCCTGCCTCCTGGGGTAGCTCGGCGAGGAGCGATCGGGTAAGTGGGCTTTGGGCCAAGAGATCGCGAAGCTCGTCCTGGAGCGGCGCGCGCCCTTCCCCAAACCATGGATTCAAAAGATCCCGAAGAGGTTCGCTCCGAAAACAGATAGCCCCACCCTGGTCAACGACTTCCGCGAAGGCACCCTCCTCGGTCAGGACGCGGCCGGCCAGCTCCTGCTCGATCGGGTCGGCGGGTAGGGATATGGCCCCTTCGGTCGGGGGAGCGGCCCCAGCAGAGGCGGAAGCGCCCACGGGGCTTGGCGGGGGCGCTACCGGACGGGCTTTCGAGCCCTTCTTCCCCCGGCCCCCGGAGCCTCCCTGCACGGCCTCCATGAGAACGGCCTCTTCCAGGCCGAAGACCTCCGCCCCGCGCCGGAGCAGGAGCCGGCGTCGGATCGGATCCTCGATGCGCTCCAAGAGCCCCACAAATCTTCGTACCCTCAATTCCAGGCTAGGGTTCGCGCCTTCCCCACCCGCAAGCTTCGATTCCGCCAAGAAGCTGGGAACGTCCAGCGCCGTCGCGAGGCGCTCCTTCAACGCGCCCGCCCCCTCCTTCCGGAGGAAGGAATCCGGGTCCTCACCCCCCGGCAGCAACAGCACGCGCGTGTTCACGCCCGCCTGGAGCAGCGAGTCCAGCCCCCGGTCCGCGGCGCGCACGCCCGCGTCGTCACCGTCGTAGAGCAGGAGCACATCGACCTGGAGCCTTGCCAGGAGCCGCGCCTGATCCGGCGTGAGCGCGGTCCCGCACGTCGAGACCGCGTTCGTGAAACCGTTCGCGTGGAGCCGGATCACGTCGAGATAACCCTCGGAAACGATCGCCTCTCGATGCTCGCGGATGCTCTGCCGCGCGAGCGGGAGCCCGTAGAGGAGCCTCCCCTTACGAAAGACCGGCGTCTCAGGCGAGTTGAGATACTTCGGCGTGTCCGATTCCGCGATGGCCCTTGCTCCGAAGCCCGCGATCTTTCCCGCGCCGGTCGCGACCGGGAAGAGAATCCGGTTTCGGAACCGGTCATAGTGTCCGCTGCCGTCCCCGCGACGCAGGATGAGCCCCGCCTGTTCCATCACGGCCGCTGGCAGGAGCTTGGAGAGCGCGGTCAAGAGCCCGTCCCAACGCTCCGGAGCCCATCCGATCTCGAATCGCGTGAGCCACGGTTCCTCGAACCCGCGCCCCGCAAGATAGGCGCGCGCCGCCGCGGCGCCCTCACCGTGAAGGCTCGCCTGGAAGAAATCCCGCGCGAGCGCGTTGGCCTGATGGAGCCGGTCGAACATCTCTTCGCCCGGGACGCGCTCCTGCTTCGGCATCTCGATCCCGGCGCGGTCCGCTAGCATACGGAGCGCCTCGGGAAACGTGACCTTCTCGGTCTCCATCACGAACGCGAAGGCATCCCCCCCGCGGCTGCAGCCGAAGCAGTGCCAGATCTGACGGTCCGGCGTCACGGTGAACGACGGGGTCTTCTCCGTGTGAAAGGGGCAGAGCCCCTTGAACGAGCGCCCCGCGCGCCTGAGCTCGACGCGCTCGCCGATGAGCTGGACGATGTCGGTCGCGTCCCGAACACGCTCGCGGACTTCTTCGCCGATCCGCATGGTCATGGTTCCTATCCGAGGATCACGATCGTGACCCCGGTCCCTCCCTCGCGGAGCTCGCCCAAGCGAAACTCCTTCACGGTCGGCTGCTCTTTGAGCCAGCGCTTCATGCTGTCCCTCAGGATTCCCTTGCCCTTGCCGTGGATGATGCGGGCGCTGTCCACGCCGCCCATGATCGCGTTCTCGAGAAATACCTCGACCGCGCGGATGGCGTCGTCCGGCTCAAAGCCGCGCACGTCGATCTCGCGTGGGACCTCGGGGATCTCGATCTCCTGACGGAGCGGGGCCCTTGCCCCGGCCACAGCCGCGCGGCCTGCCTCGCCGCCGGGCGCCGGTTGGTTCGTCGCCCCCTCGTCCCGGCGCAGGGTTCCGATCGGAAGCACCGCCGTGGCGCGCCCGATCTTCACCCGAACGCGTCCATCCTGATCCGGACTCGAGAGCGCTACCCCTTCCGTCTGGAGCGCGGGCACGTAGACCTTGTCCCCTTCGCGCACCCGCTCGACCGGGGCGCCCCGATCGGGCCCCGCGGTCCATTCCGTCTCCGCGTCGATCGATTCGGATACCTCGCGCGCGAGCCCGCGCGCTTCCTCGAGCGTCTCGGCGCTCGCACGCCGGTCCGCCCGAAGCTTCTTTCGGTAGTCGTCGATCTGGCTCTCGAGCTTCCGGAGCAGATCGCGCCGCGCTTCCAGCTCGGCCTGCTTGCGCTCGCGCCGCTCCGCCTCCAGGCGCGAGAGCGCGGTCTTGAGCTCCCCTTCGCGCTCCGCGAGCCTCATCCGCGTCTGCGAAAGCTCCTCGCGTTCCCGGGCGACGTCCCCTTTGAGGCGTCCCAGCTCCTCGATCAGGGCCCCCAGATCGCGCTCGCCGCGCGGCAGAAGCTCACGCGCGCGCTCGAGCACTCCGCGATCCATGCCGAACCGTTCCGCCACCTGGATCGCGCGGCTCCTTCCCGGAACCCCGACGATCAGCGTGAATCTCGGCTTGAGCGTCTCCTCGTCGAACGCCATCGAGGCATTCCGGATACCGGCGGCCTCCTGCGCGAACGACTTGAGCGCGCCGTGGTGCGTCGTCGCCAAGCAGAGCGTCCTCCGCTCGAGCAGCCGCTCGAGGATCGCCTGCCCCAGCGCCGCGCCCTCGGTCGGATCGGTCCCCGATCCCAGCTCATCCAGGAGCACCAGGCTCCGCGGGGTCGCGACCGAGATCGCCTCCGAGACCCGACGCACGTGCGAGAGGAAGGTGCTCACGTCCTCCATGAGGGATTGCTCGTCGCCGATATCGCAGACCACGTGGTCGAACCAGGGAACCGTCGTACCCTCCGCGGCCGGGATCGGCAGGCCGGCCATCGCGAGCAACGCCGAGAGCCCGATGGTCTTGAGCGCGACTGTCTTCCCTCCCATGTTCGGGCCGGTCACCAGCAAGAGCGGGGATTCACGATCCAGCTCCAGATCGAGCGGCACCGGCGAAGACTCCATCTCGCCGCGCGCATGGCGCTCGACCAGGATCGGATGCCGCGCCCCCCGCAGCATGAGCGAGCGCTCCTCGGTGAGCGCGGGCAGGGTCCCGTCCACGGCCTGCGCCCACGCGGAAACCGCCTGCGCCGCATCCAGGCCCGCGAGGCACGCCAGGTTCCCCGCGAGCGCCTGACGGTCCCGCCGTGCGAGACCGCTCAGCTCGCGCAGGATCCGGTTCACCTCCCGCAGCTCGTCGATGAAAAGATCCGCGAGCTGGCTGTTCGCCTCCGCGGCTTCGCGCGGCTCGAGGAACACGGTGGTCCCCGTTCCTGAGTAACCGAGCGCGACGCCCGGAACCTGCCGCCGCTGCGAAGCGGGCACCGCGATCGCGTAGCGGCCCTCCCTCAGCGTGACAAAGCTCTCCGCGATTCCCATGCCGCGCAGGATCGCCTCGAGCCTCTGCGCCAGACGCTCCCGCAGCGCTTGAATCGAGCGGCGAATCCTGGCCAGGTCGGCGCTCGCGTCGTCGCGGACCTCCCCGGACGGCTCAAGCGTCCTGCCCAGCTCGCGATGAAGCTCCGGGAGCGGCTCGAGCTCACCCAGCAGCCTCGAGAGGCCGGGCGTTTCCTTCCGGTTCTTTCGGACCCACGCGTGGGCAAGGCTCGTCTGATCGAGAAGGAGGCGGAGCTGCCACAGCTCTGCCCCTGCGAGGACGGCACCTTCTGTTTCCAGCTGCTCGAGCAAGGGACCTACGTCCGGCACGGTGCCGGCGGGCGGCTCATCCCCGGTCCCAGCCAGAGAGATCAAATCGCCGTAAAGCTCCTGGTCCCGGCGTGCGTCGTCCAAGTGGACGTGGCACCGGATCCCGAGCACACGATCCCGTCCGGGAGCGGAACGCGTCCGCCCCGCGATCGTCGTGATGACGGCGGGGAACTCCAGAACTTGTTGCGCGTGACCTGGAGGGCCGGATTCCAATGGAACCGGGCTCCCCGATGGCTCGCGCCTACGTGAGTTCGTAATGTCTATTCGTCCGGAGTGTGGTGTCGGTGACGAAGCTTCGGCCCAAGTGGGTAAGCGGGAAATCGGCCCCCGCCGATTTCCCGCGTTCTGCCGGTGGTCCGGATCTATTCCGCTTTCATCCGGGCCATCATCTTTCTTTTCGCGGCGTTTAGCTTGCGCTTACGCCGCTCGCTCGGTTTTTCGAAGTGCTGATGACGACGCAAATCCGCGAGAACTCCTGCCTTCTCACACTTCTTCTTGAACCGGCGAAGGGCACTCTCGAAGGATTCACCTTCCTTTACCCTGATGCCGGGCATCCTATGAATCGCCTCCTAACCCTGGTTTGGGGTTCCCTTCAATCCTCCATGACTGCCTTAGTGGGCAGCATCCGCCTAACACTAATAAAGATACCCCGAATGGGCGCTGATGTCAACATGAACCTAATTCACATTACCGTAACGAGTTTCGGGCAAGGCTGATAAGTGCCAGAGCCGCCGTTTCTGTCGTTAATCTGCTGGGACCTAATGAGATAATCGAAAAGTGCTCCTCTTGGAGCAACCGGCGCTCCCCTTCGGTATATCCTCCAGGAGGTCCAATCGCCAATGTTACTGGGTCTTCCGAGGTTTTCACGAGAGCAGGAGTCGGCTCTTCTCCGGCGGGATCGGCCGCGAACCTGAGGCCCGAGGGCAGGTGTTTGAGAGCCTCCCCGAGGGAGCCCGAGGACCGCATCTCGGGCAGCCGGGTCCTACGGGATTGCTTGAGCCCTGCCCGGGCGATCCGCCCGAGCCGCCCGAGGCGCGGGGATTTGAGGGCGGCCCGCCCGCTCCGCTCACACACGACGAAGTCGAACGCGTTCACGCCGAGGGGAACGCCATGGGCCACGACCTCGTCGACATCCCCCGAGTCCGGCAAGCCCACCAGCCGTCGATCGCCTGAAACGGCGTCCCTTCCTTGGCGCGATGGACGCGGAGAAGATGGTGCGACTCGTCGGGGCTCAGCTTGAGACGATCGGATCCAACCGATGCCGGGTCCACCCAGAAGAGCGTATCCGGACGCCGGCGCTCCGCCAAATCAGCCACCGCCCCGGGGACGATGCGGTGGGGGCGCCTTCGATTCAGGCAGCTCCTCGAGCTCCATGAAGAGCTTCCTCCCGCGTTCGGAGATCTTGGTGGGTGTCTGGACGGTCACCTTAACAAGCAGGTCGCCCGTGCCGGATCGCTGGAGGCTCTTGAGACCCTTCCCGCGCAGCCGAAGCACTTGACCCGACTGGATGCCCTGGGGGATATCCACCTTGGCTTTGCCCCCCAGCGTGGGCACTTCGATCTTCCCACCGAGCGCGGCGCGGGCCGCGCTGATCGGGACCTCGACGATGAGGTCCTCGCCGTCCCGCGCGAACACCGGATGCTCGATCTCCTCGATATGTGCGATGAGATCCCCCGGCGGTCCGCCGCGAACCCCCGCGTCACCCAGCTTCCGGAGAGGGATGTAGTTTCCGTTCATGACCCCCGGCGGGACCCGGATGGTGATCTCCTCTTGCGTCCTCACGCGCCCGTCGCCCGAGCATGTGGGACACGGATCTTCGATCACCGTTCCTTCGCCCTGGCATCGGTCGCACGTGGTCACGCTGATGAGCTGGCCGAAGAGCGACCTCTGCACGGCACGGACCTGGCCCGAGCCGTGGCAGACGGGGCACGTGCGCTTGGCCGTACCCACTTTGGCGCCGGTGCCGCCGCACACCGAGCAAGGTGTCATGCGCCGGATCTTGATCCGCTTCTCGACGCCGGTCGCGATTTCCTCCAGCGTAAGCGGCAGGCGGATTTCGAGATTCCGCCCGCGCCGCTCGCTGGGGCCGGCGCGCCGCCCACCCATCTGCGACTCGAATACGTCCCCAAAGCCCCCGCCCATGCCGCCGAAGTCGCGCATGAACGCGCGGAGGGCGTCGGCGAGATCGAAGCCTTCGAACTCCGCGCCCCCCCCGCCACCGGCGGGTGCGCCCGCGGCATGGCCGAAACGATCGTAGTGGGCGCGCTTCTCCGGGTCGTGAAGAACTTCGTAGGCTTCGGCGACCTCCTTGAAGCTCTCTTCGGCCTTCTTATCGCCTGGATTGCGGTCCGGGTGGAATTTCATCGCGAGCTGCCGATAGGCCTTCTTGAGATCGTCATCCGTCGCCGTTCGGGGAACACCGAGGATTTCGTAGTAATCCCGTCGCGTCGTCAGACCTAGACCTCCCCGGCGCCCGGCGCCGCGTGCTCATCGTCTCTTCGTGCGGACTCATGGGGTGCGGAGGGCGGTCCCGCGACAACCACTTGCGCGTGCCGCAGGACGCGGCCCTTGAACAGGTATCCAGGAACGAGGACCTCGAGCACGGTGCCGGCCGGATGCGTTTCGCTCCGGCGTTGTGCCATCGCGTCGTGAAGCTCCGGATCGAACTTCGCCCCCAACGCCGGGATCTCCTCGAGCCCCTCTTTCTCAAGCGTTCGCCAGAGCCGTTCGCGGATCAGAAGGACGCCGGAACGGAAGGGGTCCCCTTCCCGATCCTTGGACGCGTCGAGCGCGCGATCGGTGTCATCGAGAACCGGAAGGATGTTGCGAACCAGAGACTCCCGCGCGGCGAGGACGGATCCTTCCGTGTCCTGCTTGCGCCGGCGGTTCACGTTGGTCAGCTCGGCGAGCGCGCGCAGGAGCTCATCTTCCCGTGCACGCGCCCTCGTCAGCTCCGCGAGCAGCCGCGCGGGATCTTCCACCAGAGGCTGCCTCGGCTCCCCAGCCGCTCCCTCACCCGGCTGTTCCGGCGTTGCCTCCGCGCGCGTCTCGGATGCGATCTCGGTGTCCTGGTGCTCGGGAATTTGATCCTTCTTCCGATTCATGCGAACTCCGCGAGTCGTCCCCCTACGTAGGATACGAGTGAGAGCAGCCTAGGATAGGGCATCCGGACCGGCCCCAGCACGCCCAGAGATCCATGAAACCGGCCCGAGGCGATCCCGGTGCCGACGAGCGAGCAGGCGCGCATCGCTCCCTCGCCAAGCTCGCGGCCGATCGTGACCCGGGCGCCTCCGGCGCCCATGAACGCGTCCATGGCGCGAGTCAGAGGTCCCGGTTCCGCGAGCAGCGCCACGAGCCCGCGGAGGCGGTCGGCGGACTGAAACTCCGGTTGCGAGGCAATGTTCTCGGCACCGCCGATGCGAACGTCGGGGCGCCGCAGGCTCTCGAGCAGCTTGCCTGCGCGGTGCAGCACCTCGGCGATGAGCGGGACCGCGGCCGCGGGCGCTTCCCTACGCGCGGCGCGGGCCAGCGCCGCGCACGCGGCCGGATCGCGTAAGGGCAAGCGCCCGGTGATCCATCGTTCCGCGAGTCGGATGGTCGCCGCGTCGGCTACCCCGGACGGCCGCCAGGTGGTGGACGAGCCGCGCTCCCCGATCGCGAGAAGAAGCACCCCCTCCTCGAGCGCCACCAGATTGAGGCTTTGGATCGGAAGCTCCGCCCATGATCGCACGGCCACCATCGCCAGCTGCCCCGAGCTCTTCGCGAGGACGCGGGTCGCGAGCCCCTGAAGGTCTTCGGCGGCGGGTGCGCGGCAATCGAGGGCCTTATCCAGGACACGCTTGGTCGCGGGCGTGATCGGCTCGGGCTCCATCAGCGAATCGACGTAGTAGCGGTACCCTGCCTCCGTGGGAATGCGGCCGGCCGACGTATGCGGATGATCGAGAAGGCCTTCCCCCTCGAGACGCTTCATCGCGCCCCGGATGGTCGCGGGGGAAATGCTCAGATGGTAGGCCATGCGGACATACTGCGAGCCGACCGGCTCTGCCCTCATGACGTGGCTCTCCACCACGAATTTGAGGATCCGGCGATGCCGCTCGTCCAGGCTGGGTCTAGGCATAAGGGTTGGGTGGATTGGCACTCGATGAGGTCAAGTGCTAACCCAAAGCGAACGCTATCAGCCTCGGGGGTTTGATGTCAAGCGGAAGGGCTATGCTGCTGTACGCCTGCGTCTTACGTTCTCGCTTGGGGCTCGCGCCGATCGGTCCTGGCGAAAAGCTCGCTCGCCAGATCCTGGGCCAGGAAAAGACCCTGATCGGTCGGACGGAGGCGGCCCGGTGGGGAGGCCGCCACGGCGTCCCCTTCTTGGGCCCAGAGCCTCCACGCCGCGACCTCCGCGGCGGGAAAGGCGGCGAGGTGTCGTGACACCCTGAGCCCTCGCGACCGCCGGAGCCCGAGGAAGATCGCTTCTTCCGAAGCCTCCGCTCCCGAAAGCTCGCGCCGATCCTCCCGGGGCAGCTCCGCGGATTCGACCCGCTCGAAGTAACGCGGGATCGATTCCTCGTTTCGCCACCGCGCGCGGCCGTCGAAGGAATGCGCGCCGGGACCCATGCCCAGATAGGGACGCCTCGTCCAATACCCCTCGTTGTGGCGCGACCGGAATCTCGGCAGCGCGAAGTTCGAAACTTCGTAATGGTGGTAGCCCGCGCCGGTGAGGATCCCCAAAAGCTCCTCGTAGCGCCCGATCACCTCCGTTTCGCCGGGAACCGCGAGCGCGCCACGCGCCGCCTTGGAGTGAAGGGGCGTGCCCTCTTCGAGCTGGAGCGGATAGGCGGAGATGTGCGGGATACCGAGCGCGATAAGCTGCTGAAGGCCCGCGCGGAGCCCGTCCCTCGTCTCGCCCGGAACGCCGTACATGAGATCGACCGAGAGGTTCCGAAACCCCGCCCTGCGCGCGAGCGTCACCGCGTGGAGGGCGGATTCCGCCGTGTGGATGCGCCCCAGGGCGCGGAGCGCCGGAGCCTCGAGCGACTGGATGCCGAGGCTCAGCCGATCCACGCCTCCTTCGAACAGGATCGATAGCTTCTGCGGATCGAGCCCTTCGGGATTCGCCTCGACCGTGAACTCACGAACGCGGCTTAGGTCCCACGCCTCGCCGATCCAGGTCAGGAACCGCGCGAGGGTCGGTGGCTCAAGCGCGGTCGGCGTGCCGCCGCCCACGTAGACGGTCCGCGGCCGGCTCCACGCCTCGCCATCCGCCGCCCGCGCCAGCTCCCACTCGCGGCGCAGGGCCGAGAGAAGGCGTTCCGGCTCCGCGTGGTGCAGCGGCGCCTTCACGAAATCGCAGTAGGGACAAATGCTGCGGCAGTAGGGGAGATGGATGTAGAGACCGTATTCCACGCGTCAACGCACCGGGTGAAAGAGGCGGTTGAACCGGGGCATGCTCCTCTCGGCCTCCCAGGACCAGTAGAGGATCATCGCCTTCCCCTTCACGAGATTGAGCGGGAGCGGGCCCCAGAAGCGGCTGTCGTGACTGTTGTCCCGATTGTCCCCCATCATGAAGATGTGCCCCTTCGGCACCACGAACGGGCCAAAGTTGTCTCGGGCGCTGATCTCGCGCGGCAGGATCCGCTCGTCGGAATGCTTGACGTAGGGCTCCCGCTGCAGCGTGTCGTTGACGTAGAGAGACTTGTTCTTGATCTCGATCGTCTGGCCCTCCACGGCCACGCATCGCTTGATGAAGTCGCGGCTAGGGTCGTCGGGGTACCGGAACACGATGACGTCCCCCCGATGCGGCTGCCGGATCGCGGGGAACCGGTAATACACCAGACGATGGCCCGCGAGGCCGATGTCGATCTCCGAGCCGTAGACGAGCTTGTTCACGAAAAGAAAGTCCCCGACCAGGAGGGTGTCCTCCATCGAGCCGGTCGGGATGCGGAACGCCTGGACGACGAGACCGCGGATCACGACCGTGAGCAGGACGGCGAGGACGATCGCCTCGACGTACTCCCGCAGCGTGGACTTCGTCCGCGTGGCGCGTCTCGATTTCGTCTTGGTCGCTACTCTCGCGCTCTCCATTCCATCGCCTCCCAACGGGGCCCTATCGCTCCACGCGCAGGACCGCGAGAAATGCCTCTTGCGGAATCCGGACCGTGCCCACCTGCTTCATACGTTTCTTCCCCTCGCGCTGTTTCTCGAGAAGCTTTCTCTTGCGCGTGATATCTCCGCCGTAGCATTTCGCGAGGACGTTCTTCCGCATCGCGGGGATGGTCTCCCGCGCGATGACGTGATTCCCGATCGTCGCCTGGACGGCGATCGGAAACATCTGCCTCGGAATCAGCTCCTTGAGCTTCGCCGAAACGTCGCGACCCCACTCGTACGCCTTCTCGCGGTGCACGATGACCGAGAGCGCGTCCACGCTCTCCCCGTTCAAGAGCAGGTCCATCCGGACAAGTTCCGCCGGCTTCAGCCCGGAGAACTCGTAATCCAGGGACGCGTATCCCCGGCTGATCGACTTGAGCCTGTCGTAAAAGTCGAGCACGATCTCGGCCAGCGGGAGCTCGTAGGTGATGTGGGCGCGGGCCTCGTCGGGAAACTCCATCCCGATAAAGATGCCCCGGCGGTCCTGGGCGAGCTTCATGATGTTCCCCACGTAGTCCGCCGGCACCACGACCTGCGCCCTCACGTACGGCTCCTCGATCTGCTCGATCTGATTCGCCGCCGGCAGGAGCGCCGGGTTTTCGACGAGCAGGACCTCGCCGTTCGTCTTCGTCACGCGGTACTCCACGCTCGGTACGGTCGCGATCAGGTTGACCCCATACTCGCGCGTGAGCCGCTCCTGGATGATCTCCATGTGGAGCAGCCCGAGAAACCCACAGCGGAAACCGAACCCGAGCGCAAGCGACGTCTCGGGCTCGAAGGTGAGCGAGGCGTCGTTCAACTGGAGCTTGGCGAGCGACTCCTTGAGCGACTCGTAGCTCTCCGCGTCGATGGGATAGAGCCCCGAGAACACCATCGGCTTCACCGGCCGGTATCCGGGGAGCGCCCGCGCCTGGGGATCCAGCGCGTCCGTGATCGTGTCGCCGACCTTCGCGTCCGCGACCACCTTCACGTTCGCGATCACGTACCCCACGTCGCCGGCACACAGCTCCTCCCGGGGCTCGAGCCCCAGGCGCAGCACCCCCACCTCGAGCACTCCGTGGGTCTCCCCGGAATTGGTCGAACACCGAGTCGAAGATCCGGGCCTGAAGCGATTCGTCGCTCCGGTCCCCGGGAGGCGGGATCCGCTCGATGACCGCTTCCAGCAGCTCCTCGATATTGCGCCCCTCTTTCGCCGAGACCCGGATCACCTCCTCGGGCTCTATGTGCAAGAGATGCGCCATCTCGAGGGCGACGTCGTCGGGGTGGGCCGCGGGCAGGTCGATCTTGTTCAGGACCGGAACGATGGTCAGCTTCTGGTCCAGGGCCAAGAACAGGTTCGAGAGCGTTTGGGCCTCGATGCCCTGCGACGCGTCCACGACCAGGATCGCGCCCTCGCACGCCGCCAGGCTCCGCGAGACCTCATAGGTGAAGTCCACGTGCCCCGGGGTGTCGATCAGATTGAGCTGGTAGGCCCGCCCGTCCCGGGCGCGGTACTCCATCGCGATCGCGTGGGACTTGATCGTGATTCCCTTCTCACGCTCCAGATCCATGTTGTCGAGCACCTGATCCTTCATCTTGCCTCGTGGAATCGTGTTCGTGATCTCGAGCAGCCGGTCCGCGAGAGTAGATTTCCCGTGGTCTATGTGCGCGATGATGCAGAAGTTCCGGACAAGGGAGCGCGGATTCATGAGCGGTGGATCAGAATCGGGTCCGGAGGGCGAGTGTGATTCGGGGCTTCTCCCCTGGTTCCGAAGAGCCGAAATCCGCCTCGAAGGTACCGAGGTGGGCATCGACGTACGCATCGACGGTGGACAGGAGGTGGGCGGCGATGCCCCACCAGATCCAATTGATCTTCTTGTTCCGATGTACCTCCCGGTCCTGGTCCGCGGCCAGGTACGCGGGGTCGAGTTGGTAATCCACTCCCGCCTCGGCGTCCGCGGCGCCAATGGCGCTCAGACGATCCACCGCGTCGTTCTCCTTCCGATATTCGTTCCATGCCTGGTAGGCGAGGAGCCCCTCGCCGGCGACCACCCCCACGGCTTTCAGATACTTGCGGTTGTAGAGCTGCCCCCAGCCCGGCACGGCTGCCGACCGGAGCATCACGAGGAAAGGACGCGACCGATGACGGAGGGAATCCGCGCGGGCGGAGGCGGGCCCGGCAGGAGCCGGTGCCGCGAAAGCCGCGGCGGCGCCCCACGCCAGCAGGAAGGCCGCGAGCAGAAGCGCAGCGCTACTCCTTGGTGAAGGCGTGAGCGATCGCAAGGAAGAGGAGCAGCAATCCGCCGAATCCATAGACTCCGATCACAACGCCATGGGTGAAGTCGTGCCCCAACGAGGAGTGTCGCAACAGGTACTGGAGCCCTTCCGGAAGCGTGACGATCAACACGATCAGGACCACGAACGACCACTTTCGCGCCATCGCGACAATGACGATCGCGACCAGGAACGCGAGCACGCGTGGATCGCCCCAATTGAGTGAGAGGAGCGAATGGATGAAGTCATTCATCGTATCTCCTCGAATCGTGATGGCGGGAACGTGTGGGAATCGAACCCACCTCGGACGTTATGAGCGCCCGACAGAAGGATTTGAAGTCCTCGGAGTCCACCAGAACCCATCCGTCCCCGGACAGCGCGTCACGCCGCCACCTCGAGCGGCCGCGTTCGGCGGGGAAGAACTTCCCCAACCACCGTCGCGAACACCTTCCCCCGCGCGAGCCGGCGCATGAGCGCGGTCGCGCGCGAAGGCCGAACCGCGATCAGGAGGCCCCCGGAGGTCTGCGGGTCGACAAGCACGTGCCGGAGCGGCTCGGATATGCCGGCGTCGAAGGTCACGTGAGGCGCGGCGTACGACGCGTTGGTCATCAACCCGCCGGGCATGACGCCCCGGGCCGCGAGCTCCAGCACACCCGGCAACACGGGAACCGCCGCGCTCCAGATCCGGATCGTCTTCCGGCTGGCGCGTGCGACGTTCAGCGCGTGACCCAAGAGACCGAACCCCGTCACGTCGGTCGCCGCGCTCACCCCCACGGCCTGCATGGCCTCCCCGGCGGCTCGGTTCAGCGTCGCCATCTGCGTCGTCATGAGATCGACCGTCTCTTCCGGGAGGAGACGCTGTTTCAACGCGGTCGCAAGAATGCCGACCCCCAAGGGCTTCGTCAGAACAAGCATGTCTCCGCTCTTGGCCCCCGCGTTCGAGACGATCCGTTTCGGGTGGACCTCCCCAGTGACCGCGAATCCGAACTTCATCTCCTTGTCGCGCACGGAGTGTCCTCCCATGAGCGCCACACGCGCCTGCTTCAGCGTCGCGGCGCCGCCGCGGAGGATCTCGCCCAAGACCGCCATGTCCCCGGACTCGGGATAGCAAACGATCGAGAGCGCGGTCATCGGCGTTCCACCCATGGCATAGACGTCGCTCAGCGCGTTCGCGGCGGCGATCCGCCCGAAATCGAATGGATCGTTGACCATGGGCGTGAAGAAATCCACCGTCTGGACGAGCGCGCGCGTTGGAGAGATCCGATACACGCCGGCGTCGTCCCAGGTTTCGGGACCGATCAGAACGCCCTTCGATCTCGGAGCGCCGGGGAGGGCGGAGAGGACCTGGCTCAAGTCGAGGGGGCTGAGCTTCGCGGCGCAGCCCGCGCAGGAGACCTGCTCGGTCAAACGCACGGCTTCGTTTCGCGCGTGCCTCACGTGAGAAACGCCCAGACCTCGATCTCGACCCTCGCGTCCCGAGGCAGCGTCCGGACCGCGACCGTGCTCCGCGCGGGCTTGGGGTCCGGAAAGAACCCCCCGTAGACCTCGTTCATGGCCGCGAAGTCGCCCATGTCGGCCAGGAACACGGTGGTCTTGACCACGTCGCCCAACCCCGCGTTCGCTGCCTTCAGAACCGCCTCGAGGTTTCGAAGGGCCCGATCGGTTTCCGGCCCGACCCCGCCGGAGACGAGCTTCCCCGTCGCTGGGTCCAGGCCCACCTGGCCGGACGAGACGATCCAACGCCCGGCGAGCGATCCCGTTCGTCCCTGCGCGTAGGGCCCGATCGCGGCCGGCGCGTTCGGGGTTTGGATGGCGGCCAGCGGATCCCGGCTCACTCGACCGTGACGCTCTTGGCCAGGTTGCGGGGCTGGTCCACGTCGCACTTGCGCTCCACCGCGATATAGTACGCGAGCAGCTGGAGCGGCACGACCGACAGGAGCGGCGTGAGCGGTCCGAGAACGCGCGGGATATAGAGCACATGGTCCGCCTTGGTCGCGACGTGCTCGTCCCCCTCGGAGGCGATCGCGATGATCTTGCCTCGCCGGGCCCTCACTTCCTCCATATTGTTCAGGACCTTCTCGTAGGCCGAGTCCTGCGTGCAAATGAACACGACCGGCATGTTCTCGTCGATGAGCGCGATCGGGCCGTGCTTCATCTCGGCGGCGGGGTAGCCTTCGGCGTGGATGTAGGAAATCTCCTTGAGCTTCAACGCCCCCTCGAGCGCGACCGGGAAATTGTAGCCGCGTCCCAGGTAGAGGAAGTTGTTGTGGCGGGCGTACGCCCGCGCGATCGCCTTCACCTTGTCGGCGCCGGCCAGGATGCGCTCAATCTTGTCGGGGATCGACGCGAGCTCACGCGTCAGCTCGGCTCCAAGCTCCGGGGAGAGCTCTCCCAAGCGCCCGAGGTACAAGGTCAGGAGCGCGAGCGCCGCGACCTGCGACGTGAACGCCTTGGTCGACGCCACGCCGATCTCAGGTCCCGCGTGGATGTAAACGCCGCCGCCCGACTCGCGCGCGATCGTGCTTCCGACCACGTTGCAGACGCCGAGCACCCGCGCGCCTCTCCGCTTGGCCTCGCGCATCGCCGCCAGGGTGTCGGCGGTCTCGCCCGACTGGCTCACCGCGATCACCACGGTCCCGGGCTCCAGGATCGGATTCCGGTACCGGAACTCCGAGGCATACTCCACCTCGACCGGAATGCGCGCCAGCTCCTCGATCAGGTACTCGCCGATCATGCCCGCGTGCCACGAGGTCCCGCACGCGGTGATGACGACGCGGGTGATCGCGCGGAGCTCGGCCGGGGACATGTTGAGCCCGCCCAGACGCGACGTCCCCTCTTCGGCGAGCAAGCGGCCGCGGAGGGTGTTGCGGAGCGACTGGGGCTGCTCGAAGATTTCCTTCAGCATGAAATGCGCGTATCCCGCCTTCTCGATTTTCTCGAGATCCCAATCGACGGTCTCCACGCGTTTCGAAACGGTCTCCTCTCGGATCGTGGTGGTGTGGATTCCCTGGGGCGTGAGCACCACCATCTCCTCGTCGTCGAGATACACGACCTGATTCGTGTGCCGGATGATCGCGGAAACGTCGGACGCGAGCACGTACTCGGAATCGCAGATTCCGACCACGAGCGGGCTCCCGTGGCGGGCGCCCACAATCTTTCCCGGGTCGTCCCGCGCGATGACCGCGATGCCGTACGTTCCGGTGACATGCCGGAGCGCCGCGGCCACCGCGCGCTCCAGATTGCCCTCGAAGTATTTCTCGATCAGGTGCGCGATGGTCTCGGTATCGGTGTCGGTGGTGAAGCGATGCCCTTCCTCTTCGAGCTTCTTCCTGAGGGTGACGTAGTTCTCGATGATTCCGTTGTGCGCGACCGCGATGTTGCCCTTGCAGTCGACATGAGGGTGGGCGTTGACGGTGGTGGGCTCACCGTGTGTCGCCCAGCGCGTGTGGGCGATGCCGAGGGTGGGCGACTCCGGCGGAGTCGTACCCGCGATACTCCAGCCGCCTCAGCCCTTCAAGCAGGATCGGTACCGAATCCTGCGAACCGACGTATCCCACGATTCCGCACATAGTCTCGACCCTCCCGCCTAGCGTGCTCGAGCGTGCGTCTGCGACCGCTCGATCGCTTGGCCAGCACGGCTTGCCAAAGCCTCGGCGTCCTCCCGGCTTCGTGCTTCCGCCAGGATGCGCACGATGGGTTCCGTGCCTGAAGCGCGCACCTGAACCCACGAATCTTCCCAGACGTACTTTTCCCCGTCCAGAACATTGCGTTCTCCGTCCGGGAACTCGCGGCGAAGCGCCTCGGAAAGCGCCTCGGTATCTTCCAGCCTCAAATCGAGCTTGCGCTTGACCATGATGACCGGCGGCAGCTCGGCGAGCCGCTCGCTCAAGCTTCGCGCGTCACGCGCGAGCCAATCGACCACGATGGCCGCGGCGAGGAGGCCGTCGCGCGTCGCGTGGAGGGCTGGATAGATTACGCCCCCGTTCCCTTCCCCGCCGATCACGCCGCCGATCTCGATCAGCTTCTGCGCGACGTGGGCCTCGCCGATCTTCGTCCGGTGCACCGTCGCGCCGTACCGCCGCGCGATCCGATCGACCCCGATCGAGGTCGACGCGTTCACCGCCACCGGTCCGGGATGGAGCGAGAGCGCCCAATCCACCGCGATTTGAAGGGTACGCTCTTCCCCGATCGGCTCGCCTCGCTCGTCGACGATCGCGAGCCGGTCGGCATCGGGATCGTTCGCCAATCCGATCGCGGCTCCCGTCGCGCGCACGCGTTCGCCGAGCGCGCCGAGGTTCTCTGGGAGCGGCTCCGCCACCCTCGGAAATCGGCCCGTCGGCTCGCAGAAGAGCCGGTCCACTTCGCAGCCCAACGCTTCGAGCAGCGCCGGGGTCGCCTCCCATCCGGCGCCGTTCGTCGCGTCCACCACGACGCGAAAGCGGCGGGCGCGAATCCGGGGCCGATCGAAGCCCGCGAGCGCAAGGATCGCGTCACGATGGCGCGCGATCGCGTCCGGATCCTCTCGGATCGATCCCACGTGCGTGTGCGCGGCCCACGCGACTCCTCCCATTCTCGCGCGGCGCGCCACTTCCTCGGATTGCGCCGGCGCGAGGAACGTACCCCCAGGGCCGAACAGCTTGAGAGCGTTCCAAGGGGCGGGATTGTGACTCGCCGTGACCGCGATGCCCCCGGAGGCTCCGTGGTGCCGGATCGCGAAGAGGATGGTGGGCGTCGGCGCGATCCCAACGTCCACGACGTCGTGTCCCGATGCCAGGAGCGCCGCCTGCGTGAGTCGCGAGACCCAGGCGCCGCTCGGACGCGTGTCGCGTCCGACGACCACAGGTCCCGGATCGAGGAAGGAGGCGTGCGCGCCCGCAACCCGGAGCACGACGTCGGGCGTGAGGCTTTGCCCCACGATCCCACGGACGCCGGATGGGCTGACCATGAGGCCTTGCAGAGGATCGGAGGCGGGACCTTTCGGCTCCCGCGCTCCCGCCGCGTCCCCCGCATGGGGGTGCGCGGCGTTGCGGTTTGTCGTCATGACATGCGGCCGAGGGTACGGGTCGGCCAGCCCGGGAATGGAGCTGGTGACCGGAATCGAACCGGTGACCCCGTCATTACGAGTGACGTGCTCTACCAGCTGAGCTACACCAGCTTGGTTTTCGAGAGACGCGATGCATTGCCGTGGAGGACCGGCGAAAATGAATGGTGCGACCCCGCAGAATCGAACTGCGGACACCCACGTTTTCAGCGTGGTGCTCTACCAACTGAGCTAGGGTCGCGCCGGACGGCAACGCTATCATGACGAGCACCCTCGGTCAACGGCTAGGCGAGCCTGCGGCGGCGGTCGGAGCGACCATCCCGTCGGTCCGGTTTCCTACGACGGTCGTCGTTCTCGCGGGTCGGAAGATAGATCGTGACGATGCTGCTCCAGTCCCCTTCGCTCCGCGCGCGGATCTCGCCGCCGTGCTCCCGCACGATCTGGTACGCCATCGCGAGGCCGACGCCCGCGCCGTAGCGCCGCGAGGTCGAGAAGGGCACGAACAGGCGATCGAGCACCTCCCCCGCGACCTTCGGCCCGTCGTGTGCGATCTCGGCCTGCACGGCGCCTTGCGCCGCGCGCGTCTCGACCCGCAGCCGGCCCCCGCTGGGAACCGAATGGAGCGCGTAGCTCAGGACGTTCACGAGCACCTGCCGCATCTTTTCGTTGTCGAGGAGAAGGGTGGGCACGTCGGGGGCCAGGCGCTTGAGGAGCCGGACGCGCCGGCGCACCAGATCCTCCGCCTGAGACTGCAGCACATCCTGTACAAGCGCGTTGAGGTTCTCGAGCTTCAAACGGGGGCGGGTCATCTGCGCGAGCGCGACCTGCTCGCTCAGGACCCGCTCCAACCGCTCGGTCTCGCGGAGGATGATCTCGAGATATTCGCGGTTGGGGTCTTTCGGCGGGAGGCTTTTTAAGACTCGCTTGGCGAACCCGGTGATCGCCGCGACTGGGTTCCGGACGTCCTGAGCGACCTGAACGCCCCGCTCGCCCACGACGGCCAGCTTCTCCGCGTGGCGCAGCTGCGCCTCGACTTCGTGGAGGCGACGATCCTTCATCCGGAGCGCCTCCTCCTGCGAGGAGCGCGTTTCGGCGAGGGATGCGATCGAGGTGACGAGATCGGCGACGTACGCGTCCTCGGGATCGAAGGCCGCGGGCACCTCCTGCGTGCCGCCCGCCTTGTTGAACACGAGGAGCGCGCCGGAAATCCGATTCGTCTCGTGAATCGGTGCAGCCAGGAGGCACCGCCAATCCTCCGGCATGAATCCCGAGAAGCGCGGATCCTCGCTCACGACGTCGGCGACCAGCGGTTTTCCGTCCGCCTCGAACCACTGGATGATCCAGGCACCGAGCTTCGAAAGATCCTGCGTCGCGCCGGCATCGACCCCGTGCACATGCGCCAGCTCGGCGGAGCCGTCCTCGCGCTTGATCCATGCCACGCCGCCCCCAGCCTGGGTCGCGCTCAGGAGGACCTTGAGCGCCAGCTCGGCGCGCGTTTCCGGCCGCGCCGGCCGGACCGCCGCGCGGCTGAAGTCGATCGCGGCACGAACCGCCGCTCCGCGGCGCCGCGCCACGTCCAGCACGGCATTTCCTTCGAACGCGATCCCGGCCTGCGCGGCGATCGCGCTCAAGAGCTCAACTTGGTCGCTCGTCCAGCCGGCATAGCCCGCCGATTGGGAGACGAGGAGCACGCCGAGCACGCGTTCGCGGCCGAACAGGGGGAGGATGGCGAGAGGACCGTCCGGCAGCGATTCGGCGACGCGATCCGGCAGACGAAGCTCGCGCTGCGGGCTTGCGATCGACGATGCGCGGCCGTCGAAAACCGCGTCCGCAAGGAGGTCGCGATCCTGATCGAGAGGAAGCCGCTCCTCCCTGAGACGCGCGAACACCTCTCCGTCGAACCCTCCCTGCTCTTCGAACGCCTCCAGATCGAGGGCGGTGTGAAGCGGGGCGTCGGGCTCGGCGCGATCGGCCCGTCGGTAGGACCCCGCCAGCTCGAGCGCGGTCCCGTCCGGAACAATCCTAAGGAGAAGGATGGTGTCCAATTCCTCCGCGAACGCGCCGCCGATCGCCGCGAGGAGGAGCCGCCCGATCCGGCCATGGGTGAGCGCGACGTGCATGAAGGGGATGGAGCGGAAGAGAAACCCGGCGGTGCGGTAGCGCACCCCCTCTTCCTCGAGCCCGTCCTGGTGCTCGACGCGGACCATCCGCGCTTCTTCCTCGAGAAGGTGAAACAGAAGGCCCAGCGTGGGGATCGCGCCCGCCGCCCCGCCGGGCAGAGGGTGGACCTGCTCCGCGGCGTCCTGCATGCGGCTGCAGTGGAGGCAGTCCTGGGCGAAACGGGTTTCGAAGTCGGGCCGCGCGTCGAAAGGGCATGGCCGCGGCGAGAGGTAACAAACACCTTCGGCGACGCGTTGGCAGCCTTGGGCTTTCCGGTCTGCGTAGCGCTTCCACGCGATGACGATCTGCTCTTCGATCCGCGCCGAGCCCGACGCCCGCTTCGCACCCATCGCGCCCCTCCGAGGAATGATCCGGACGCCCACCAAGTACGCCCCACCCCTATCAGGTTGATTTACGGCAGGTTAGGCGATATCTTGAGACGGCAATTTCGGCGTAACTTCCTGGGAAAAGGAGGATTAGGAATGGAGCCAAAGCAACAGGGGCCGCCCGGATCCATCAACGTGGAGCTGGGCGAGCGCGAAGCCGAGGGGATCTACTCGAACTTCGTCGTGATCAGCCACTCGCTTTCGGAATTCGTGATCGATTTCGCCCGGATCCTTCCCGGGAGTCCGAAAGGCAAAGTGTTCGCCCGGGTGGTCATGACGCCGCCGAACGTGCGCTCCCTCCTCACCGCGCTCGAGACCAACGTCAAGAAGTACGAGGATCAGTTCGGGAAGATCAAATCGTTCGAGGCGCCGAGCAAGGACATCGGTTTCACGACGTAGGCGGCGGGGTCTTCCAGCGGCGGTGAAGCCAATACCAGTGATCCGGGCGGCGGCGCACCGCGGCTTCGATCGTCTCGCTGATCGCGCGCGTGAGCCTCTCGACCTCGCGCGGCTCATCCGACGCGGGATCGGGCAGAAGGGTTGCGACCAAGCGCGAGCGAAACCGGGCGCCGGGCTCCCGCTCGATCAAGCCGATCCCGATCGGACAGCCGGTACGATAGGCCAAGCGCGCCGGACCCGTGTGCGTGGATGCGGGCCGTCCGAAGAACGGCACGTGGATTCCGACCCGCCGCGCGTCCTGGTCGGGCAACATTCCCAGAAAGGCACCCTGCCTCAGCGCCTTGAGCGCCCCGCGCATCCCGAAACCGATTTTCACCGCTTCGATTCCGAGCCTGCCTCGAATCCGGTCGAAGTACTCGTCGCTCCCCTTGTTGCTCTGCGGGGGAAGCAGGTACCGCACCGGACAGCCCGCCGCGCGCAGCGCGGCGCCGCATAGCTCCCAGTTCCCGTAATGCGCGGTGATCATCACGGCACCTTTTCCCTGCCGCGCCCACTCGAGCGCCGGCTCGTACCCGATCAGCTCTACCCGGCGGAGGATTCCCTTGGGCCCGAGACTGGGAAGGGCGAGGAATTCCATGAACGAGCGGCCGATTTGAACGAACGTCTTGCGCGCCAGGTCGCGCGCGGGCTTGCCTTGGACCTCCGGTCCGAACGCGGCGGTGATGTTCTCGATCGCGATGCGCCTGCGGCGGCCCATCACCCCGAACGCGACGCGTCCCAGCGCGGCGCCGATCGCGCTCGTCCATCGAAACGGAAGGACGCGGGCCATGAGGCCGATCGAATGGAGTGCCACAACCTCGATTTGTTGGCGAAGGGGACGGAACCGCGAGTGGCCCATCTCAGGGAGAAAGCCGGCGCGCGCGAGACATCATCGTCGGACCGGACGGCGCGTCCTCCGCACGAGCCCGCCCGGCGTGCGCCGCGCGAGGTCGCAGAGCTCGAGCGTCAGGAGGGCCACAGCCAGCTCGGACGCGGTGAGCGACGCAACCTCGGCTAAGCGATCGAGCGGGAGGGGACGTTCGCGCAAGGCGCGGTAGAGCGCCGCTTCCGCCGGCGCGAGGCCGGCGAGGACGTCCGGGACCGCCCGCGGGTCCGCGGCACGGGGCGGGGCGAGTCCATCACGGGCCGCCGCGGGACCGGCGCTTCGCGCGCCTTCCCTGAAGCCTGGGATGAGATCGAGCACGTCGTCCGCGTCGCGCACGAGCGTTGCGACGCCATCCCGGATCAGCGCGTGCGGCGCCTCCCCCAGCGGCTCCCTCGAATCCCACGGAATCGCGGCCACCGGCCTACCCAGCCGGGCCGCCTCCTGGGCGGTGATCAACGATCCGCTTCCCGCCCGTCCTTGCACGACCACGACGACGTCGACCATCGCCGCGAGCAGGCGGTTGCGTGTCGCGAAGGTTCCTCGCGTCGCGGTGCCGCCGGAGGGGATCTCGCTCATGAGCCCGAGCGACCGGGCGAGCCTTGCTTGGAGCGCCGCGTTCTCGCGCGGATACGCTCGATCGACGCCGGTGCCCAGGACCGCGCCGCTCACGCCGGGCGCGTCGAGCGCGCCTTGGTGCGCCGCGGTATCAATGCCGCGCGCGAGACCGCTCACCACCGCGACGCCCCGCACAGCCAAGGATGCCGCGAGATCTCGCGCGACGTCGATACCGTCCTCGGTGGCATTCCGCGCTCCCACCACCGCAACCCATGGACCGGGGTGATTCCAGGCCCCGACGACAAAGATGCTCCGCGGCGCCGGCTTGAGATCGCGCAACCGCGGCGGGTAGCCCTCATCCAACGGGCGGAGCTCCCTGCCGTGTTGTCGCTCCGTGGACCCCCTCCACCCCTCCACCTCGGACCCCCGTGCGTCGACCCAGCGCTCAGCGTGCTGCCTGCTTCGCTTCGTCCGACTCGCCGCCCGCGATCGGATCACCCGCAGCCTCGGCGCCGGCAGGCTGGGCCGCGCCCGCCCCACCGTCCATGTGGCGCAGGACCCGTCCCGCAGCCTCAGAATCCCGCTCCACCAACCCGTCGAGGGCGAACCGCCTCGCCCGCTCCGGGAGCGCCTCGAACGCCGCGGCGAGCTCCTTCGTCGCGAGCTCGTTGCGGCAGAGGAGGACCAGCCCATCCCACACCGCGTCGCGCACGGTGCGGTTGGGGTCCTTGAGCATCTCCACGAGCGGCGCCGCGGCGCGCGGATTTCCCATCCGCCCGAGCGCCAGAACCGCGGAGGCGCGTGTGTACCAGACCCCCGAGCCCAGGTACTCGATGAGCGGCTCCAAAACCGGCTCCCCCATCGTGGCGAGGACGCGGGCGGCCTGATCCCTCAGAAACCAGCTCTCCTGCTGCAGCACATCGAGGAGCACCTCGATGGACTCCTCGGTCGGATTCTGCGAAAGCTGCGTGATCCATCCGAGTTTTTCCTCTGGGTCCCGGTACCTCAACTCCTCCCAGAGCCTGGCGACGTCCTTCGCTACCATGGTTCTCGCTCCTTCGCTCCGGCGACATGAGAGTCGCCGCCGACCCGCCCTTCCGCCGGCGCCTGGGCGCCGGCCGCGATCAGTACTTCCCAAACCGTTGCCACGAGATCGTCCACGCCCGCCCCGGTCACGCCCGAGATCCATCCGCCCCAACGCATGCCCTCGAGCGGGAACGGCGGCCCCCCGCGCGCTTCATCACCTTTGAGATCCGAACGGCTCATCGCGACGACCGTGGGCTTTCTCGTTAAATCCTCGCTGTACTCCCTTAGTTCCCGGTTCAGCGTTTCCAGATCCTTGCCGGGATTGGACGACATGCTGTCGATCAGCATCAAGATGGTCCGCGTCCTCTGTATGTGGCGCAAGAATTCGTGTCCGAGCCCTTTCCCCTGATGCGCCCCCTCGATGAGTCCCGGAAGGTCGGCCATCACGAAGCTCTGCTCCTCGCGCACGCGAACCAGTCCCAGATGCGGCTCGAGCGTCGTGAACGGGTAGTCCGCGATCTTGGGCCGCGCCGCGCTCACCCGCGCGAGCAGCGTCGACTTCCCGACGTTGGGGAAGCCCACGATGCCCACGTCGGCGATGAGCCGAAGCTCGAGGAGAAGCTTCCGCTCCTCCCCCTCTCGACCGGGCTCCGCCTTCCGAGGGGCCTGCCGCGTAGAGGTCGCGAACCGCGCGTTCCCGCGCCCGCCCCGCCCGCCTTTGGCGGCGACGAACCGGGCTCCCGGCTCCACGAGATCCACGAGGAGATCCCCGCTCGACTCGTCATACACCAGCGTGCCCGGGGGGACCGCGACCGTAACGTCCTGGCCCGAACGGCCGCTCTTCTTGTTGCCCGACCCGTGCGCGCCCGACTCCGCCTCGAACCGCGCGCGAAACTGGAAATCGAGCAGCGTGCGCAGGTGCTCGTTCACGACGAGAGTAACGCTTCCGCCCTCTCCGCCGTCTCCCCCGTCCGGCCCTCCCTTGGGCACATACTTCTCGCGCCGGAAGCTCACGCACCCTGAGCCCCCGCGCCCGCCGAGGACGGCGATCGATGCTCGATCGGCGAACACGCGGACCCCCTCTACCTGAGCGCGGCGATAACGGCATCCGCCGCGGCGCGCGTTCCCACCGCGGTGGGATCGTCCCGCTTGGGCTTCATGTCGTAGGTCACCTTCGTGCCATCACGGATCACCTGGGCGACGGCCCGCTCCAGCCGATCGCCCGCCTCCCGCTCCCCGATGTGGCGTAGCATGAGCATGCCGCTCAGGATCATCGCGAACGGATTGACCTTGTCCTGACCCGCGTAACGGGGCGCGCTCCCGTGCGTCGGTTCGAAAAGCGCCGCGGTGTCACCGATGTTCGCCCCGGGCGCGACGCCCAATCCGCCGATCAACCCCGCGGCGAGGTCCGACAGAATGTCTCCGTAGAGATTCGGCAGCACGAGCATGTCGTAATTCTCGGGGGTCTGGACGAGCTGCATGCACATGTTGTCCACGATGCGGTCCTCGAACTCGATGTCGGGAACCTCCCGCGCGGTCTTGCGCGCCACGTCGAGAAAGACTCCGTCCGAGAACTTCATGATGTTGGCCTTGTGAACCGCGGTGAGCTTCCTGCGCCCGTTCCGTTTCGCGTACGCGAGGGCGTACCGCGTGATCCGTTCGGTAGCGGCGACGCTGATCGGCTTGATCGAGATACCGGCGTCCTCAGGAATCTCCAGACCCGATTCGGACAGGATCAGTTGACGTAGGTGCGCCGCGCCCGGGCTGCTCCGCTCGAATTCGATGCCCGCGTAAAGGTCCTCCGTGTTCTCCCGCACGATCACCAGATCGATGTTGTCGTACCGAGACCGGACTCCCGGGTAGGTCTTGCACGGCCGGATGCACGCGTAGAGATCCAGCTCCTTTCGAAGCAAGACATTCACGCTCCGAAATCCTTTTCCAACCGGGGTGGTAATCGGGCCCTTGAGTCCGACCTTCGTTCGCCGGATCGACTCGAGCACGCGGTCCGGAAGCGGAGTCCCTTCCTTTTGGAAGACGTCGATCCCCGCGTGCTGCACGTCCCATTCGAACGCGACACCGGTCGCTTCGAGGACGCGGCGGGTGGCCTCCGTGATCTCGGGCCCCGTCCCATCGCCCGGGATCAACGTCACGCGATGCGGCATCCGCTCCCTTTCGATTTCAGCTTAGATTTGGGTTGTAACTAATTGAATTCATGTGGCATGCGTGCTTCCGATCGGGGAGTCTAAGATCGGTGACTTGCGCGGACCATGAAGCGTCGCATGAGCGTGGGGACGCTACCAAGAGCGGAGGAAGTGAGTCAAAGGAAAAGCCTTACGACCAGGAAAAGCATTACGACTCCGGCGAGCTCCTCGGCTTTTGATCGCGGCTCTTGGATTCACCTTTTGGCTTAGCGGGATCTCCGGACTCCTTGGGTTTCTGCTCCTTAGCGGGATCTCCTGACTCCTTACGTTTCTGTTCCTTATAGGATTTCGACCGGTAATCGGTCGTGTAAAAACCGCTGCCCTTGAACACGAGTCCGGCGCCCCCGCCGACCAACCGACGGACCTTTCCTCGGCACTTCGGGCACCGCTTGCGCGGCGGCTCCGTCATCGATTGGAACACCTCGAATTTGTGTTTGCACTTCTCACATTCGTATTCGTAGGTCGGCATCAGCTCTCTCCTCTCACATCCTGTCCAGCGCGGCCTCGAGCCGGTTCAGCCCGTCTTCGATGTCGCGGTCGCCGATGGCGTACGACAGCCGCAGGTGTCCTTCCATTCCAAAGGCGGATCCCGGGACGCAGACGATCCGGGCTTCGTCGATCAGGAAATCGCTCAGCCCCACGGAATCGGTCACGCCGTTTCGGGCCGAGCGGATTCGCTCGCTCAGGTCCGGAAACGCGTAGAAGGCCCCGTCGGGCGCGACAAGCCGGATGCCGGGCATGCGGCTCAGACGCCCCGTAATTGTATCGCGGCGGCGGGCGAAACAGTCGCGCATCGTGCGCACCGAGTCCCGGGGGCCCGTGAACGCGCGGAGCGCCGCGAACTGGGAGACCGACGCCGGATTCGAGGTCGATTGACCCTGAAGCCGCTCCATGCCCTCGGCGAGATCGGCGGGCGCTGCCGCGAATCCGATCCGCCATCCGGTCATGGCCCAGGTCTTCGATACTCCCCCGATCACGATCGTGCGGTCGTAAAGCTCCGGGTGAAGGGAGGCCATGCTCACGTGGCGCGCGTTCCCGAACACAAGCTGCTCGTAGATCTCGTCGGAGAGAACGTAAAGCCCGTGACGGCGGACGACCTCTCCGAGCGCTGCCAGCTCCTCCGGCGAGTAGACGGCGCCCGACGGATTGTTGGGGCTGTTCAGGACCAGGACCTTGGAACGGGGGGAGATCGCGCGCGTGAGCTCCGCGGGGCCGATCTTCATGCTTCCCTGCTTGGGGTGTACAAAGACCGGCTCGCCCCCCACCAGCCGGACAAGCTCGGGAAAGGTGACCCAGTACGGCACCGGGCAGAGCACCTCGTCGCCCGGCTCGAGCAAGGTGAGGAACGCGTTCCATATCGCGTGCTTCGCGCCGTTCGAGACCACGACCTGGGACGGTGTGTATTCGAGCCCGTTCTCGCGCTTGAGCTTCTCCGCGATCGCCGCGCGCAGCTCCGGCACGCCTCCGACCGCGGTGTAGCGCGTATGACCGGCGCGGATCGCCTGCACGCCCGCCTCTCGAACGTCCTCGGGAGTGTCGAAGTCCGGCTCCCCGGCCGCGAAGGAAATGACCGAGTGCCCTTGCGCCCGCAGCTCGCGCGCGCGGGCTCCGAGCGCCAACGTCTCGGAGGGCTTCAACGCACGCACGCGGGCGGAGACGCGCGCGGACTTCATCGGGCCTGTTTCAGGCGCTCGCGCAGGCGCGGGGCTACGTTCGGGGGCACGAAATCATCAATCGCTCCGCCGTAGCGCGCGATCTCCTTCACGAGCGACGCGTTCAGGTAGGTGTAGGTCTCGCTCGGCATGAGGAACACCGTCTCGATCTGGTCATGCAGCCGGCGGTTCATGAGCGCCATCTGGAATTCGTACTCGAAATCGGAGATGAAGCGAAGCCCTCGAACCAGAACCGGAATCTTCCGCTGCCTCGCGAAATCGACGAGGAGACCAGCGAACGGCTCCACGGTGATCCGGCCGAGCGAGGAAGCGGCCTCCCGGATCATCTCGACGCGCTCCTGCTGCGTGAAAATCACTCCCTTCTCGGCGCGCTCGGCGACCGCGACGGTCAAGGAATCGAACATTCGGAGCGCCCGCTGCATCAGATCCAGGTGACCGTTGGTGACCGGGTCGAAGGTCCCGGCGAACACCGCGCCTTTCATGCGCCTCCTCTCGGCTCAAGACTCACGCCCTGCGGGCGCGATAGAACGCGACCGTGGTATTGGAATACGTCCGCTCGGTCGCGAGCTCGAATGTGGATGGCTCAGGGGCTTTAGCCCCTTTCCGGCGCTCGTATACCACGAGCCCTCCCCCCTCCGGCCACGCAAGTCGCGCGAGCCGCTCGAGCCAGCGCGGTCCGGCGTCCCCCGCGTAAGGCGGGTCCAGGAACACGAGGTCGAACGGGCCGAGCGCCCCCGGCGGCAGCTCGATCCTCGAGAGATCAGCCTCGTGCACCGACGCCCGTTCGGAGAGACCGAGCCGGATCAGGTTTTCCCTGAGCGCGCGCGCGACGGGCCCGCTCCCCTCGACGAACGAGGCCTCGGCGGCGCCACGGCTCAGCGCCTCGATCCCGAGCGCCCCGGTCCCCGCGTAGAGGTCGAGGACGCGCGCCCGCTCGACCGCGCGCGGCCCCAGTACGTTGAAGACCGCCTCGCGCGTCCGGTCCGAGGTGGGACGCACCCCCCGCGGAGGAACCTCGATCTTCCGCCCGCGAAGGTCGCCCCCTACGATGCGGATCGACCCCATGGCCCCCGTGTGCCCGCGAGGATCATCGCGATCCGATCGGCGACCTGCTCGGGCGTACATCCGTCCGTATCCACGCCCGCCTCCGCCGCGCTCTCGTATCCCTCGCGGCGCGCCTCGAGAAGCGTCCCCAGTCTCTCCTCGAGCGGGCCCCCGCGCAGAAGCGGGCGCACGACTTCTCCCGGCGTGCGGAGCCGCTCCGCGGCCTTCGCCGGATCGACCTTGAGCCACACGACCCGCGCATGCGCCTTCAAGAGCTCGCGGTTTGAGGCCCGGCCCAGGATCCCGCCTCCACACGAAAGGACGATCGGCTCGCTCCGCTCCATGGCCTCGGCCAGGGCGCGCGACTCGAGGTCCCGGAAGCGCTCCTCCCCCTCCTCATCGAAGATCTCGGGGACGGACCGGCCCGCCATCCGCTCGATCTCAGAATCCACGTCCGCGCTCGAACACCCCAGGCGCCTCGCCAGGAGCTTCGCCACGGTGCTCTTTCCCGCGCCCGGCAGACCGACCAGAGCGATGCGCGTGACCAGAGGCTCTCCTCGGCAGTGCAATGAAAACGGGGCCCTCCCCATGAAGGACCCCGCAGTATAACCCGTGTGTGGCGCTCGCGAAAGCGGCGCCGGTGCTTAACCCTTCGACCCTATCCCCTCGCCGAGAATCTTCGGCGTCACGAAGATGAGGAGCTCTCGCTTCTGTTTCGTCGTTGAATTGGAGCGGAAGAGATTTCCGAGGAGCGGCACGTCCATGAGAACCGGGACGCCGCGCTTCGTCGTGCTTTCGTTGCTCCGGATCAAGCCGCCGATCACGGCCGTCTCGCCGTCGTTCACCATCACCCTTGTGTCGGCCATGGTCGTGTTGATGATGATGCCTCCCTGCACCGTCGCCTGGGACGCAAGATCGGACACTTCCGGATGGACGTCCATGGTGATCCTGTTCCCGGTGTTGATGTGCGGCGTCACGTTGAGCTTGATCCCGATCGTCGTGAGCTGCGTGACCGCGTTCCCGGCAAAGTCCTGCACGATGAGCGGGATCTGCTTGCCGACCACGACCGAAGCTTCCCGGTTGTTCACCGTCGTGATGCGTGGGTTGGAGATGATGTTCGCCTTGTTCTGGCTCTCGAGCGCCTGGAGCCTCGCGTCAATGCTGCCGAACGACTTGATGGTCCCGAGCCTGGCCAGCGCGGCGGGATTGCTCACGTCGGCCGCGTTGATGTCCACGTGCTCGGTAACGCCCGCATCGAAGAGGTCGAGGTTATGGACCCCCCACTGGATACCCAGATCGCGCGTGGACGACACGTCGACGTCGACGAGGCGCGCCACGATCTCGACCTGCGGGGTCCTGGTATCGAGGTTGCGCACCATGGCATCGACCTGGTCCAGTCGGTCCGCGATATCGGTCACGATGAGAGAGTTCGAGCGATCGTCCACCTCGATGTGACCGCGCTTGGTCAGGGTCTTCTCCACCGACCGCGCCATTTCCTTGGAGGCCGCGTAGTTCACCGGCAGGATCCGGGTCTCGAGCGGCAAGAGCTCCTCCTGCGTGCGCTCGGCCGTGCGCCGGTCCATCTCCTCCTTGCGCAGCGTGTCCAGGTTCGAGACGACGATCGTCTGGCCGGTTTCGACCATCCCGAGCCCCTGCGACTTGAGCACGATGTCGAGGGCGTGGCGCCAGGGCACGTTCCGGAGCCTCAGCGTGACCTCACCCTTCACTTCCTTGCTCGCGACGATGTTCTTGCCGCTGAACTCGGAGAGGCTTCTCAGGACGGTCTGGATGTCGGCGCCCTGCACATCGAGCGACATCCGCCGCCCGTCGGTCGGTTGCATGCGGTCGGAATCAGTCGGCATCGCCGGCTCCTTCGAGGCCGGCGTCGGCGGCACCTCGACGGCGAGCACGAGGTTGTTCCCGACACTGCTCAGGGCGTAGGAGGAAGCCTGCGAGAGATCCACGACGATCCGGGCTCCCGCTTCCTTGCCCCAGCCCATTTCGCTGGCGCGAACCGTCTTGACGGAGGAGCCCTCGCGTCCCGACCAAGTGCGCTCGCTGAAGCCGAGCTGGGATCCTGGGCAGTCCACGACGATCCGGTCCGGCGACTCGAGCGTGAAATCGTGGTAGTTGATCGGTGCGTCCGCCTCGATGATGACCTGCGTCGCGGTACCAGCTTCTTTCATCGAGACGCTCTTGACGGTTGTCGCGAACGCCGAGGAGGCGACCGTAAGAAGGGCCGCCGTCAGCGCTGCGATCCGGCCGCCCCAGCGGCCCGTGCGCGCGAAGCTAGTTTCGAGTCGCATTCTTGTCACCCTCTTTGGTTTGCAGGCGGATCGACAGCGATTGAGATTCGCCGAAGGCGTTCTGTACCACCTGCAGCTCGCTTTTGCTGATGCCCGAGATGTACCCGTTCACGACCGGGTCTCCTACCCGAAGCACGAAACCGCGTCCGCGGCTGTCTTCCACCAGCGCGAACTTGTCCGAGGAGCCCCACATGATGCCCACCAGGTGGATGTCCCCTACGTCCACGAGGGAACCGTCCGCCGACTGGGTCAGAAATCTCCCGTCGAGCAGCGATTGGAACGGATCGCGTCGGCCGCCGCCGATGTACTCGTAACGCTCGCGAGCGAAAAGAACGCTCGCGTCCACCGATTTCGGGATCTCCCCCGACAGCGCCGACCCGATCGGAGCGGCGGGCGCGGGCGTCTGCCCGGGCAGGACCGCCGCCGGTGCGGGCGCCTGCGCCGATACGGCGGCGTCCGGGTTCGGCGGCACGACGACGGCGCCCGGCGTGACCGCGTCCGGAGAGCCGGCGACAGGAGTGGCAGGAGCAGGTGTCGCGCGCGCCATGAACTCCGGGGGCGCGGGCGGACCATACGGATCGGTCCGCGCCCAGGGAGGCGCGGGAGGGCCGAACATCGGCTTGGAGCGCCGGAGAGCCTGCGCCGCGGGCGACGTGGCCGGCGTCGGCGAAATCGGAGCCGTCGGCTCCTGCCGCCTCATCAAGTAAATGCCGGCCGCGATCGCGAGTCCGACCAGCGCCAAGAGCAGAATGCCGAGGCGGCTCTGGAAGAATCTACTTTGTGACAGCGCCAGACTGCTTGGCTGATTCATTGGGTGTCCCCTCGGCCAGCGTGTACGCGGTCGCGACGAAATCGGCCTGCACGGTTTCGTCGAGGTCGCCCTTGTCAAAGCCCTTCAGCTTGAGCTGCGAGACGTTCACCAAGCGGCTCAGATCCGAGATCTCGCCCAGGAATGCGCCCGCACGGTGAAATCCGCCGGTCACCGAAACCTGAACGGGGTTTTCGGTGAAGTACGTCGACGGCTTGGGATCGCCGGGCTTGAAGAGCAAGAAATGCACGCCCGATTCCTGCCCCGCGATCGTCACCTTTCGAAGAAGGCTCGCGACCTCCTTCTGGGACGGCAGAAGCTCCTGGGCCACCATCCAGCGCTGATTCAGAAGCTCGAATTCCTTCTTGAGCTCCGGGAGCCGATTCACGAGCTGCTGCGCCTTCGTGAGCTCGCTCATCTTCTGCGTGTACTCCCCCTTCAGGGTGCTGATTTCCTTCGTGCGCGCCCTGTAGTTGAACGGGACGTAGTCCGCGATGATGTAGAAGTAGATGAGGACGCCGATCCCGGCTCCCATCAGAATCAGCTTCTGGGTTTTCGGATCCTTGAGGTCCATCGTCCTCCCCCCGCGCGCCGCTGGGCTACAAGGTCATCAACGCGGTGACTTTGAACTTCACCACGTTGCGCTGATCGATCGTGCCCTTCTCCGCCACCAGCAAGTCCACGCTTCCGTAAAGAGGACTCGCCTCCAGGCGGGTCATGAAATCGGCCACGAGCAGATTCGAAAACGTCACGCCTTCGATCTGAACCTTGTTGGCGGTTTCCTCGTAGCTCGTCAGCCACAAATGCTCCGGCACGCACCGCGACAGCTCGTCGACGAGCATCACGCGCTGGAGCCGCGTCTTGTCCAGATCCGCGATCACGTTCAACCGCCGCGTGAGCTCCTCCCGCTTCTGCGTGAGCTCCTGGATGGTCTGGATCTGCGGCCTGAGCTTCGCCGCCTCCTGCTCCGCCCGGGCGATGTCCGATTTCAGGCGCCCGATCTGGAGGGTCTGGAACACCGAGATCGCGCCGAAGAGCGCGATCACCAGGAGGAGCACCAGGACGGGCATGAGCGCGCCGATCTTCGGCAGCTGCATTTTCCGACGCGTCTTGCGTTCGTCCCGGGGCAATAGGTTGATGCGAATCATGATTCCCCCTATCGAAGCGCGAGGCCGATGGCGACGGTGAGCACGGGAGCAACGCTCTCGGCGTTATCGCCGTTGAAGAGGGCCGCGTCGTAGCTCAGTTTCTGAAGCGGATTCACGACCTCCACGGGGACCTGGTGCCTCGTGTTCAAGAATTCCTTGAGGCCAGGAACGCGGGCGGATCCACCCGAAAGGAGAATGCGGTCGACCCGCTCGGTTTCCCCGGAGGACTTGAGATAGGCGATCGCGCGATCGAGCTGCACCGAAAGATCCTCGCACGCGGTCTGAATGATCGGCGCGACGTCGATGGCCTGGTCCCCGCGCCCGCGGATCGCGTTCAGAGCTTCCGCCTGGCTCACGTTGTATCGGCGCTGGATTCCCTCGACAAACGCGTTCGAGCCGACCGAGAGATCTTTCGTGAAGTGCGGCACCTGATCTTGGACGATGTTCACGTTGGTGATCTCGGCCCCGATGTTCACCAGCGCGACTACCTCGTTGGGCCGCAGGTCGTAGTTCGCCTCGACGGCGTTCTGGATCGCGAAGGAGTCCACGTCGATGATGACCGGGGTCAGGCCCGCTTCACGGATGATTTCGGCGTGGTTCTGGATCATCTCTTTCTTCGCCGCCACAAGAAGCACCATCATCTTTTTCTGGTCGACGTTGGGATTGAGGATCTGGAAATCGAGCGAGACGTCGTTGATGTCGTAGGGGACGTGCTGCTCCGCTTCCCATTGGATCGCTTCTTTGGCGTCTTCCTCGCTCAAGCGATCCATCAGGATCTTCTTGACGATGACGGCGCGGCCGGAAACGGCGGTGGCCACGACGCGGTTCCTGATTTGGCGGGACTCGAGAAGGTTCGTGATCGCCTCGTGCACCAGCTGGCGATCCATGATCTCGCCGTCCACGATCGCTTCCGAGAGCGGCTCCGAGATGCCGAAGTTGATCAGCCGGTCTCCGGAGCGGTCATGCGCGATCTCGACCACCTTGATCGAGCTGGATCCGATGTCGAGCCCTACCGTGCTCTTTTTCTTACCGAACATGATCCGCTCCGTCTGTGTGGTGAAATTGGCGCCCCGCGCACTTCACGCAGCGGTTCGCGGGGACCAATTTGAGCAAGTTCCATGCCATGGGTCGCTCCGACTGCAACGTAAGTCATAACTATATAAGAGCTTACGCCACCGTTACCCCCCTCGCGCGGTTTGCCATACGGGCCCTACCCGCCATTGCATCCCGCACGAGCGGCCACCACCCTGCCGTCCGTCAAACCGCCGGGCCGAAGCGGGCCGGCCTCCAGTTCGCAGCGCGAAGATCGTTTCCCCGGGGGACATTGACCCGCGGAGACACGCTTTGATACGTTGCGGTCATGCATCGAAGCGTCCGGGGTGCCGCCTGGGTCGCCGCCCTCGCAGCGCTCTGGGCATACGCCCTGACGCTCTCCCCCACGGTCGCCTGGGTGAACCTCGGGGAGGACTCGGGCGATTTGCTCGTGGCCTCCGCGACGCTCGGTATCCCCCACCCGACCGGCTATCCGTTATTCGTGCTCCTCGGGCGGGTCGCCTCCTTGCTCCCGCTCGGTGCGATCGCCTTCCGGATCAACCTGATCGCGGCGATCGCGGGGGCGGCGAGCGTTTACTTCCTCGTCCGTCTCGCCTATTCCCTGACTCCGCCCGAGTCCCGCGGCCTCGGCGCTCTTCTCAGCGCGGGCGCCTGCGCCCTTCTCTATGCATCCTCACGCGGCGCCTGGAGCCAGAGTGTTCTCGCCGAGGTCTACACGCTGAACGCCGCGTTCCTGGGCGCGATCCTCTGGCTGCTCGTGAAGGCCGAGGAAAAGCGCGACGTCCGCTTTCTCCTCCTCGCGAGCTACCTCTTCGGCCTCGGGCTCACGAACCACCTGCTCCTGCTCGCCGCCTCCCCTGCGCTTCTGGTCGGGATCTGGCGGTTCTCCCGCACGAATAGAATCGGCCTCTGGACCGCCGTTCTTTTGCCCCTTCTCGCCTTTTGGGGGCTGACGCTGGATCTTTTCTTGCCGGTACGGGCCGCCCAAGACCCCGAGTTTTCTTGGGGAACGCCGGTCACGCCAGAGCGGCTATGGTGGGTTCTCAGCGGAGCCCAGTACGGGAGGAATTTCTTCGCGCGGGGCTTGCCCGGAATCCTGAATCACCTCGTCCCGGGACGCTGGGGGGTCGATTTCGGGTGGGGACTCGTCCTGTTGGGCACCGGCCTCCTCCTCGCGCTGATCCGGCGCGACGGGAGGGCGGCCTCCGGCTGGGCGGCGTTTCTTGCGTCCCTCGTCCTGCTCTCCGTCTACGCGATCGGAGATGACGTTGGGTACTGGATGCCCGCGGCGTGGATCGCGGCGGCGTTGGCCGGCTCAGGGTGGGCTTCCCTATGGAACGCGCCGCGATGGCGCCCGCTCGTGCGCGGGGTTTCGGTCCTGGTTCTCGCGGGCGGCGCGATCCTCGGTTTCGTCTCGAACTGGAAACGGGTCGATGCGTCCGCGGACCTCACACCTTACCTCTACGCCCAGCACAACCTTTCGGTCGTGGAACCGAACGCGCTCGTCGTGAGCGAGTACGACGGCCGCACGTTCGCGCTCTGGTTCTACAAGGCGACCGACTTCAGGAAGAGCCACCCCGATCTCGTCGTGGCATACAAATATCTGCTGGTCTGGCCGTGGTACCTGCACCACCTGGCCCGGTACTATCCCACCCTTGCTGTTCCCGGCTATCCTGGGGATCTGGATGTCATGATGAATCGTCTGATCGCGCGCAATATCCGCAAGCGGCCCGTCTACCTCACGCGTGAGGATCCAGGACTATTGCCGATCTTCCGCACCGAACGAGTGGGCGACGTCCGCCTCCCGCTCTACCGCGTGCGGGAGGCGGCACCGTGATCGAAGGGCTCCGGCGATTCGCGCGCGGGCGCGCGATCCTCCTGATCGGACTCTTCTCGGTCGCGTATCTCTCCTTCCAGATCGGCCGGCTGTTTCGCGCCGAACGCCTCATCACCGGAGGCGAGCTCTCGCTGCCGCTCGACGACAGCTTCATCTATCTGCAGTACGCGCGAGCCATCGCGGAAGGTCACCCCTTCGTGTACGCGGCGGGAAACGCACCGACGACGGGAGCGACAAGTCTTCTCTGGCCGTTCCTGCTGGCGCCGCCGCATTGGCTGCACCTGGGACCGACGCTGGCGATCGCCTGGGCGCTCGCGCTCGGGGCGGCCGCGCTCCTCGTGAGCGCGCTGCTCATGGCCCGCCTCGGGCGCTTGCTTGCGGGGACGCTCGGCATGCTGCTCGCGGTCGCGCTCTTCTTGGGAAACCCCCATCTCCTGTGGGGCTACATGAGCGGAATGGAGATCGGTCTTTACGCCACCGTCCTTCTGGGGACTCTGGTGCTCTACCTGAACGAGCGTGATGGGGGCACGTTCCCGCGGCTTCGCTGGTGCCTCTTCCTTCTCGCCGCGTCGCGGCCGGAAGGCGCCGTCTTGAGCGGCGTGCTCGGCCTGGTGATGGCGCACGACCGCTGGCGGGCCTCCCGGGCGGAACATGGTCCGCGCTTCTGGAGCGCCGCGCTGCTCATGCCCTTCGCGGCGGCCGCGCTTCCCTTCCTCGTCAACCTCGCCGCCTCTGGCTCGATCGAATCCACCAGCTCCCAGGCGAAGTCGATCCTCGCCGAGCCGCACCCCGACGTCCGTCACAAGTACCTGACCGACTCTCCCAGGGTGTGGCTTTCGATCGTGACGGCATACCTCTCCTGGCTCCAGCTTGATGGAGATGGGAACCTGGTTCGGCGGTACTGGATTCCGAGCGCCGCCGCGCTTGCTCTGTTCGCCGCATTCTCGTTCCTGCCGCGCCGCCGTCCCTGGGCCGATGGGCGCGCGCTCCTTCTGCTCTTTCCGGCCGCCGTCGTCGTCGACTCGCTTCCGGTCGTGTGGGCGGTGCATCTCTACCGCTACCAACAAGGCTTCTATCCGATTCTCCTGGCCTGCTTCGCGGCCGGGCTCGCCCGCGCGGCGACGCTCGCGTGGGGGCGCCTTCCGCGCTACGTCGGCGCGCCTCTGGCGGCGTTCATCGTCGTCGCGCCCCTCGCTGGGTGGGCGCCCACGGCCACGGACGTGTACGACAGGGTAATCCTTTTCTATGGACACAATTGCGAGAACATCCTCCACCAGCAGGTGAAGGTCGGCCGCTGGATCGACCATAACCTCCCCCGGAACGCGGTCGTGGGCATGAACGACGCGGGCGCGATCGCGTACTACGGGAACCGGCAGACCTTGGACTTGCTGGGGCTCACGACGGAGGGATTCGCCAAGGTCTATCGCGCGGGAATCGGATGCATGTTCGAGAAGCTGAGACGGCTTCCTCCACAAAAGCTACCGACCTATTTCGCGATCTATCCGGAGTGGTTTCCTTACCTGAAATCGAGCGGGGTCCTGGGGCCGGAGATCTTCCGCGCCCACCTGGGGTACAACACGATTTGCGGGGGAGAAGACAAGGTCGTCTATCCCGCCGAGTGGATCGACGTCGTTCCCGCCGATTCGGTGATTCTCCCGCATCCGGAAATTGAGGGCATGAAGCTTCGCGATTCCTTCGACCTGGCCTGGCTCGAGGACGAACGGCGTCACGAATGGAAGGCGTACGGGTACGAGTACGATGAGAAGCGATCGCGATGGAAGAAGAACGCCAGCGTGCTCCCCCGCGACATCCTCCGCCAATACGTCTACGCCGACCGTCCCACGCGGCCGATCGCGGACGCGGGAAGGAAAGTCTTCGGTTGGGAGCGGTTCCGCGTGAGCGCCGAGCCCGGAAAGGACCTCTCGCTCGTGATGCGGACCGACGCCTGGTATCCGAACCGCCTCAGGGTGAGCGTCGACGGATCCGCGGCCGGCGCTTGGGCGATCGCCCGATCGGAGACTGCCTGGGTCGAGCCCGCGTTCAAGATCCCGGGTAGGCTGATCGCGCGGGCGCGACCCGAGATCGAGATCAGGCGCGAGGACCCGCAGGACGGCGGAGATTACGCGCCGTTTCACTATTGGATCTTTCAGTAGGCCCGCGCCGAAAACGAAAGCGCGGGGTAGGCGTGTTACCCACC
>VBOX01000003.1 GCA_005893265.1 Candidatus Eiseniibacteriota bacterium
CATCCAGGCGCATGGCGTCACTTCGGTGCGCGAATCGGCTCGGACGCGCGACCACACCGAGCGCATGCTGCCGCTCTTCGGCGCCCCGGTCGAGCGGGACGCGATGTCCGCGCGGGTCCGGGGCCCGGCCACCCTCCACGGGGCGGAGATCGAAGTGCCGGGGGATTTCTCCGCGGCGGCGTTCCTTCTCGCCGCGGCAGCCATCGTGCGCGGGTCGGACGTCACGATCCGGGGCGTCGGCGTCAATCCGACGCGAACCGCCTTCCTGGACCACCTCGCGCGAATCGGCGCCCGCGTGGAACGCGGAAACGACCGTGTGGCCTCGGAGGAGCCGGTCGCCGACCTGCGCGTGCGTGCGGGCGCGCTCCGCGGGGTGCGTCTCGCCCCCGGTGGCGCGCCGGGGTTGATCGACGAGCTTCCGCTCGTGGCCATCCTCGCCGCGTTCGCGGATGGGAAGACCGTCGTGCGGGGCGCGGAGGAGCTGCGGGTCAAGGAGTCGGATCGGATCAGCGCGGTCGCCGCCGGCCTCAAAGCGATGGGCGTCGACGTGGATGTGCACCCGGACGGCTGGACGATCCATGGGAAGGGGGGTCGCCTCCGCGGGGGAACCGTCGACGCGGGAGGAGACCACCGCATCGCCATGGCATTCCTGGTCGCGGGGCTTGCGGCGCGGGAAGGCGTCACCCTGCTGGGCGCGGAGTCCTCGCGCGTCTCCGACCCGGGATTCTTGAGCCGTCTGCGGAGCCTTGCGCGTTGAGGCCCTTCGTGCTCGCGATCGACGGACCCGCGGGGGCGGGAAAGAGCACGACCGCCCGTGGCGTCGCCGGGCGCCTGGGCTTCCTGCACGTCGATTCGGGCGCGATGTACCGGGGCGTTGCGTTGCTCGCCCTGCGCCGGGGGATCTCCCTGGCGGACGAGTCCTCGCTGGTGAAGATGGTCGCCGGGGCCCGGTTCACGCCGACCCCCGACGGGATGCTCCTGGACGGCGTGTCCATCGAGGATTCGATCCGAACCGCGGAGGCGGGCGAATCGGCCTCACGCGTAGCGCTCCATCCGAAGCTCCGCCGAACCCTCGTCTCCATCCAGCGCTCGTTCGCGCAGGGCCCCGGCCTGGTCATGGAGGGGCGCGACATCGGCACCGTGGTCTTTCCGGACGCGGATCTAAAGATCTTCATCTCGGCGAGCGCCGAAGCACGGGCCGAGCGGCGTTATCTCGAGCTTCGGGCCAAGGGGGCGAATCCAGATCGGGACTCGATCGTCGAGGCAATCCGCGAGCGGGACCGGCGGGACACCGAGCGCGAGACGAGCCCGCTGGTGCGCGCACCCGACGCGATCCTTCTCGATACCACGCGCATCGGTCCCGAGGAGCAGGTCGCGCTCGCCGCCCGCTGGGTCGAGCTCGCGCGCGGGCGCCCGGACCGGGGAACCCTGGTGTATCGGTTCGGCAGCGGGTTCGCCCAGGCCTTCGCCCGCGTCTTCCTCGACTTCCACGTGGAGGGGTTGGAGCGTATCCCGCGCAAAGGTCCTTTGATCGTGGCGTGCAACCACATCTCCTTTTGGGACCCGCCCTTGGTCGGATCCTCCATCACCAGGCCCGTCGCCTTCGTGGCGAAGGCCGAACTGTTCGATAATCCTCTGTTCGGGGCCCTGATCCGGTCGTATAATGCCATCCCGATTCATCGGGGGCCGCAGGCCCGCACCGGGCTCCGCGGGGCAGAGGAAGTTCTGTCCGCGGGGGGTGCCGTCCTGATTTTTCCTGAAGGGACGCGGAACAAGAGCGGTACGTTGATGCCCCCTCGAGCCGGGGTGGGGCGTCTGTCGGCGGCCACAAGGTCTCCGGTATTGCCCGCGTGCATCACCGGCTCAAATCAAATCCGTCGCTCGATGCTGCGGCAGGTTCCGATCCGGATCACATTCGGCTCGCCGGTGATGCCTCCCAGCTCGGGGCAACGGGAGGAAGTGCGCGCGTTCGCCCAACAGATCATGGATATGATCGGGGTGCTGCGCGAGGACCAGGAGAAACGACATGGACGTGATCGTCGCCGATAACGCCGGCTTCTGCTTCGGGGTGAAACGCGCGATCAAGATGGCGAACGACACCATGGATGGGGCCGGAATGCGCGTGAAATCGCTCGGGTCCCTGATCCACAACCCGCAGGTCGTGAATTCCTTCCGGGAGCGGGGGCTGGAAGTCGTGGAGGATCTCGACAGCGTGGATTCCGAGGACACCGTCATCATCCGATCCCACGGGGTCGGTCCGGAGCTCAGGCAGGACGCGGCGGCGCGAGGGCTCAAGGTGGTGGATACAACGTGCCCCTTCGTCACCAAGGCACAGCAGTATGCGGCCAAGCTCATCGCCGACGGCTACAAGGTCGTCATGATCGGGGACAAGGATCATCCCGAGGTGATCGGCGTGGTCGCGCACACGCAGAATCGTGCGATCGTGATCAACACGGTCGCCGAGGCGGAGGCCCTCAAGTTCATCCCGAGGATGGGGGTGGTGTTCCAGACGACCCATTCGATCGGGCACGTCCAGGAGATCGTGGGCGCTCTCCTGAAGCGCGGTAAGGAAGTGCGCGTGTTCAACACGCTCTGCGGGGCGACGACCTCGATGCAGAAGACCGCCATCGAGCTCTCGTCGGAAGTGGAGGCGATGGTGATCGTGGGAGGGCGTCAGAGCGCGAACACGGCGCAGCTGGCGGAGGTTTGCCGCAGGGTGAATCCGCGGGTTCTTCAGATCGAGTCCGCGGATGAAATCCGGGAGGACTGGTTCCAGGGATTGTCCCGGGTCGGCGTTTCCGCGGGGGCTTCCACTCCCGACGAGGTAATCGCCGATGTTGTGGACCGGATTACGCGCATCGAGCCGAGCCCCGCGGGGGCTTGAATCAGGCACCACCGGCCTTCACGGCCGAATTTCATAGAAGAAGCAAGGGGGAACACCAACGAATGGTTCGACGTCATGAAGAGGATGTGGACGTAAAGGACGAGTCGGCGGAGGACGCCGAGGTCGAGACAAAGCCCCGGAAGCGCAAGCCGCAGACGAGGCTCATCCATGAGGAGGGCGGCGACGAGGGTACGGTCACCGCCGTCGGCACCCAGGAGCTCGACCCCGACGAGGACTCCGCGGAGTTGATGGGGCAGTGGCTCCAGCTCTACGAGGACTCGCTCAAGGATCTCGAAGAGGGGGAGATCGTCCGGGGCCGCGTCCTCAAGATCGACGACAAGGAAGTCACCGTGGACGTCGGATTCAAGTCCGAAGGCGTGATCCCTGTCGAGGAATTCCCGGATCTTGAAGGGGTGAAGGTCGGAGACGAGATCGAGGTTTTCCTCGAGAAGACCGAGAATCAAGACGGCCTCGTCGTGCTCTCGAAGCAGCGGGCCGATTTCGTCAAGGTGTGGGACCGCGTGAAGACCGCCGCGGACCAGGGGCAGCTGGTGGAAGGAAAGCTGGTCCGGAAGATCAAGGGCGGCGTCGTGGTCGACCTCTATGGGGTGGAGGCATTCCTCCCGGGATCGCAGATCGCGCTCCGGCAGGTGCAGAACGTGGACTCGCTGATCGGCCAGGGGATGGAGTTCAAGATCATCAAGCTCAACAAGAGGCGCCGGAATATCGTCGTCTCTCGGCGCGCCGTCCTCGAGGAGCATCGGGCCAAGCAGAAGAGCGAAATCATCCAGGAGCTGGCCAAGGACCAGATCCGCGAGGGCGTGGTGAAGAACATCACCGATTTTGGCGCCTTTGTGGACCTAGGCGGTATCGACGGCCTCCTGCATATCACCGACATGTCCTGGGGGCGGGTGAGCCACCCCTCCGAGCTGGTCTCGATCGGCGAGAAGGTAAAGGTGAAGGTCCTCTCGTTCGACCCGGAGAAAGAGCGGATCTCGCTCGGCATGAAGCAGCTCACGCCGTATCCGTGGGAGGACGTCGACAAGCGGTATCAGGTCGCTCAAAAGGTCAAGGGCAAGGTGGTCTCGATCACCGACTACGGCGCCTTCGTCGAGCTGGAAAAGGGCATCGAGGGGCTCATCCATATCTCGGAGATGTCCTGGACGCGGCACGTGAGGCATCCTTCCAAGGTCGTCGCGATCGGCGATCAAATCGAAGCGGTGATTCTCAAGATCGACAAGGAAAACGAGAAGATCTCGCTCGGCTTGAAACAGACAGAGCCGGATCCGTGGCTCACGCTCGACCAGCGGTTCCCGATCGGCACCAAGCTCACCGGAAAGGTCCGGAACCTGACCAACTTCGGCGCCTTTGTTGAAATCGAGGAGGGAATCGACGGCCTCGTCCACATCAGCGATATGTCGTGGACCCGGCGCGTCGTGCACCCCAGCGAGGTGTTGAAGAAGGGGGACAAGGTCGACGTCGTGGTCCTCTCGATCGACAAGGACGCGCGCAGAATCTCTCTCGGCTTGAAGCAGGTGAGCGAGGATCCGTGGCCCACGCTTGCTGAGAAGTACATTCCGGACCTGATTGTGAAGGGAAACGTGGTCCGGCTTCTGGATCGCGGCGTGATCGTGGATCTGGAGGAGGGCCTCGAGGGCTTCATCCCGCTCTCCCAGCTGGGAGTGGATGGGCTCAAGAAGCCGGCGGACAGCTTCAAGGTCGGAGACGAAATGAACCTCAAGGTCACCCGCGTGGACACGCAGGCGCATCGGATCATCCTCAGCGTCCGCGCCTGGCTTGCCGATCAGCCGCAACCGGTTCAGGCCGAGTTCCAAACCAAGTTCAAGCCCAACCCGTCCGCGGAATCCTCCGGTGAGGAGACCGTCGTGGCCGAGGTGGAGGAGACCGGGGACGCGGCAACCGAGTTTTGACGTGAGATGACGGACGTCACGATTTCGCCCGAGGGGTCGCGGAAGGCCCCTCGGGTTTCTTTTTGGACGCTGGGGTGCCGCTTGAATCAGTACGACACCGCGGCGCTCCGCGCCCGAATCCTGGATTCGGGGCACATCGAAGTTCCCGCCGGATCGGCCGATGCGGACGTCGTGTTCGTGAACACGTGCACGGTCACCGCGCGCGCCGACCAGGAGGCTCGCCAGCTCATCCGGAAGATTCACCGCTCGCAGCCCGGTGCGAGGATCGTGGTGACCGGCTGCTATGCGCAACGGGCCCCCGAGGAGCTCCGCCCGCTCGCGGGAGTGACCGCGGTCCTGGGCTCCGCCGAGCGGGACGAGCCTGAAGCTCTGATGCATGCGGTCCGTTCCAGAACGCCCTTCGTTCACGTGGGCGCGGGGCGGGCGAACCGCGATTTCAAGACCGTCGCGCCCGTCCTGGTCGGGCGCTCACGCGCCCTTCTCAAGGTCCAAGACGGCTGCGATTCCTTCTGTGCCTTTTGCATCGTCCCCTACGTACGCGGACGGGCCCGTAGCCTCCCGCACGAGGAGGTCCTGGCGCGCGCGCGAAGGCTTCTTCATGCGGGCTTCACCGAGATCGTGCTCACCGGCGCGGATCTCGGCAGCTATGGCCGCGACCAGGGTGAAACGGAGGCGCTCCCGCGGCTCGTCGAGGCGCTCCTCGACTTGGGTGACGGTCACAGGATCCGACTCTCGTCGATCGAGCCCAACAAGGTGGACCGGACCCTGGCCGGGCTCATCGGCAGCGAGCCGCGGCTCTGCCGGCACCTCCACGTGCCGCTCCAGAGCGGCTCGAGCCGGGTCTTGCGCGCGATGCGGCGCGGCTACACCCCGGAGCAGTATGCAGCCCTCGTATCGGGGGTATCGGCGCGCGGGCCCATCGGGATCGGCGCGGACGTGATCGTGGGCTTTCCAGGCGAGGGCGAGGCGGAGTTTCAAGAGACGTATGACTTCCTCGAGAGCCTCCCGATCACGTTCCTTCACGTGTTTCGTTATTCGCAGCGGCCGGGCACGGCGGCCGCGCGCTTGGGTGCCGGCGGGCAGGACGGTACCGTCCGGGAGCGCTCGGAGCGGCTGCGCGTCCTGGGTGAAGCGAAGTCAGGGGCCTTCCGCCGCTCCCTCGTCGGCTCGACCCTTCCGGTCGTGATGGAATCGGGGCGTGGAAGCCGCGGGCCGATCGCGATGAGCGATGTGTACGTCCCGGTCGAGCTTGATCACGGTCCGGAACGGCGCGGCGGAATCCACACGGCCTGCATCGAAGGCGTATCCGGCACCCGTCTCGCGGGGTCTCTCGCAGCAACGGGTTGACCCTCTCGCCGGAGGCCGATATCCTCCGACCTGAATCCGAAACGCCCCATCCCGGGAGGGGACGCTCATGTGGATTCTCAGAAATCTCGTCTGGCTTCTCATCATGATTGCCGTTGTGGGCTTCGCGATTCTGAACGTGAACGGGCGCGTCACGGAGGTCAAGCTCCCGGGTGCCGCCTACGTGGACCTTCCTCTGACCCTGGTCCTGTTCGGCGCGTTCGTTCTGGGCATGTTCCTCGCGTTCGTCATGACCTCGGTTCATTACCTGAAGGGCAGGGCGGCCATCGGCCGCCTCGCCCGTGAGAACCAGAGCCTGAAGGAAGAGCTTCGCGCGCTTCGCAACCTTCCCCTGGAAGACATGCGGCTCGACGAGGGCAAAGGCGGCAAGGACTGATGCAGGCGATCTACGCCTTCGTTGTGGGCGGTGGGGTGCTGGCTCTCATCGGATGGGCCGCCTGGACTCTCTCCGGAGGATTCACCGTCGCCCGGCCTGGGCTGGACACCCCATACCGGCATGGGCTGGACGCGCTCCTCCGGGGCGACCGCGACGAGGCGCTCCTTGCCTTCACGGAGACGGTGCAGATCGACACTGACAACGTGGACGCGTACATCCACTTGGGAAACCTCCTTCGAGAGCGAGGGGAGGCCGCCCGCGCCCTCCGCATTCACCGGGAGCTGACGGTGCGGGCGGGGCAGACACCGGCCCAGCAGAGGGCGGTGCGGGAAGGGCTCATCTTGGACCTCATCGCGCTCGACCGGCCGGAGGAGGCTGTGGAGGAGGCGGAGGATCTCCACGAGCTGGACCCGAAGCACATACGCGCGCTCAGGATCCTGCTCCGCGCCTATGAAGCGGCCGGGGACTGGGAGCACGCGTTCGAGGCCCGCTCCGAGCTTGCCCGCCTGAACGGGGAGCATGTCCACGGGGAGCTCGCGAACTACCGTTCCGCAATTGGCGAGGGGTATCTGCGGACCGGGAAGGTCCGAGAGGCGGAGAAGCATCTCCGGGGCGCCCTCCGGAACGAGCGAAACCACCCCGCCGCTCTGCTCCGCCTCGGAGACATCTACTACGATCGGGGTCGCCCCGAGCGCGCGGTCGTCCTCTGGAAGGGGCTCGCGCAGACGCATCCGGAGCGAGCCAACCTCGTGCTCGAGCGCCTGGAGACCGCGTACTTCGAGGGTGGACGCTTCAGCGAAATGGCGCAGGCTTACGAAGAGATGCTCGCGCGCAATCCTCGGGACGCAAGAGTCATGGTCGCGCTCGCGCGGATGCACGTCAAGAAGGGGGACCTCCTCGAAGCGAGCCGCGCCCTCGCCGACGCGCTTGCGATCGAGCCCGAGTCCCTGTCGGCACGGCTGCTGCTCGTCAGCGTGCACCGGCGGCGCGGCGACCTGAGCGGCGCGCTCGACGAAATGGAAGCGCTCTTGAAAAGGTTCGAACGCGCGGAACGCTTCACGTGCGCCGCGTGCGGCGCTGCCTCGGACGAGTACTGGACGCGGTGCCCTACCTGCTCCGCGTGGTCGACGGTCGCGTGAAGCCCACCCCGCGGGTCCTCGTGGCCCTCGCCAGCGCCGGAGTCTGCCTCGTGGCGATGACCGCCTCGCTCGTCGCCGAGCGTCCGCCAGCCGGCGAGCGCTTCAAAAGGCCCCCGCCGGTCCGCGGAGGTCCGCGTGGTCTCGTGGAAGAGCGGCGGGTCACGGATGCGCAGCGGGCCGTGGACCGCGGCCGGATCGAAGAAGCGCGGGCACTCTTGAAAGGGGTCGATCCCGCGTTGCTTCCGCGCGGCCTGGGTGAAGAGGCCGCCTTCCTTTCCGCCACCGTCGCGGAGGACGCCGTCACGGTGGACCGCCTGCTCGATGAATATCTGAAGAACTACCCGCGCGGTGTTCACCGGCGCGCCGCCGCTCTGGCGCTCGCCAAGAGCCAGTACGCCCAGGGGGACTACCGCGAGGCTGAGAATCCCGCGGGGACGCGGTGGGAGCCCTCCAGTTTTTCAAATCAGCCAAAGGAGACCTGGAGGGGAGCAGCGAAGAGGAGCCCTACTACTTCGCGGTCGCCGAGGCCGCGCTCCGCGCGAGCAGACCTCGGGAGGCCGTGGAAGCCCTCAAGGTGATCCTCGCGCGTTATCCGCGCGGCGACTACGCTCCCCAAGCGCTTTACGCGATGGGGATCTCGCTCGAGAGCATGGGGCGTGCGGCCGATGCCGCAGCCGTGTTCCGTCAGGTCGCGCAGCGTTTCCCGGACTCCTATGAGGCGACCCGCGCCCGGGATCGCGGGATTCGCTCGGTCGGAACGCCGATGCTGGGGCTGCCGATTGGCGGTGGATATTCGATTCAGGTTGGCGCCTTCGCGCGGCGCGAGCTGGCCGAGGCGCTCGCGAAGGATCTCAGGCTCGCCGGCGTCGGAGACGTCGCGGTGCAAGAGGGGCGCGAGGCGACGCCCATCTACCGCGTCCGCGCGGGAGCCTACGCGACGCGCGACGAAGCGCGCGCGCTGGGAGAGAGGCTCCGCCGCGAACGCGGTTTCTCCTACAACATCGTACCCCGCTGACTCCCCGATCATGGAATCCACCCCGATGCTCGATCAGTACCGGCGGCTCAAAGCCGAGCATCCGGGAACGATCCTCTTTTTCCGGATGGGGGATTTCTACGAGACATTCGGCGAGGACGCCCTCATCGCCTCCCGTGTCCTCGGAATCGCGCTTACGAGCCGCGACAAGAAGAAGGACGGCTCGCTCCCCCTGGCGGGCGTGCCACACCATGCGGTCGAGGGCTACCTTCGCACCCTCGTGCGCCAAGGGCACTCGGTAGCGATCGCGGAGCAAATGGAGCCCGCGGCCGAGGCGCGCGGTCTCGTGGATCGGCAGATCGTGGAGGTCCTCACCCCGGGGACGATCACGCGAATCGGAATCCTCAACGCGGTCGACAGTAACTACATCGTGGCGCTTCATCCGGCGGCCGATCGGGTCGGCGTCTCTGTGGCGGAGGTCTCCACCGGAGAGTTCCGGGTGGGAGAGGTCGCGCGGGAGGACCTGCCGGCGCTTCTCCTGGAATACCCATCTCGTGAGATCGTCTTCCCCGAGGGCGTCGAGGCCGAGCTGGGCGGATCGGAGATCACCCGCGGGGGCGCACGCGTCACGCGTTGGGACGCCGCGCGGTTTGACGTGCGCTCGGGGCGCCAGGCGCTCGAGCGGAAATTCCGGGTCCAGAGCTTGGATGCCTTCGGGCTGGGCGATCCCGGCCTCGGGTTCGGAGCCGCTGGGGCGCTCCTCGACTATCTCCGCTCGCTCAAGAAATCGGACCTGCCCCAGATCGGAACGGTCCGCCCCATCCGGGAAGGACCGACGCTGGTCGTGGACGAGGTCACACTGCAAAACTTGGAAGTCCTGGAATCGCAGGCGGGACCCGAGCACACGCTGCTCCATCTCCTCGATCGGACCGAAACGGCGATGGGCGGGCGGGCTCTGCGGGCTCTGCTTCGCGCTCCGGGCGCCGACCTCGGCCTTCTGAACGCGCGCCTCGACAGGACGGAGGCCTTCGCTTCTTCGCCCCGGCTCCGTGCCGAGACGCGCGAGCGTCTTCACCGAATGCCGGATTTGGAGCGCGCGCTCGGGCTCTTAGGCTCGGGCCGAGCCACCCCGCGCGACCTGGGGACGGTTCGGGATGCGCTGCTTCGGCTCCCCGGCGTGGCCAAAACGCTCGAGACGTACCGGAATCCCGTCACCGAGGCGTGGCGGTCGGCGCTTCCCGACCTTTCCGTGCCCGCTTCGGAGCTTGAGCGGGGCCTGGCGGATGAGCTCCCGCTCGTCGCGACCCAAGGAGGAATCATCCGCGAGGGGTACGACCCTGTTCTCGACGAGCGGCGGAGAGACGCGTCCGACTCTCGCTCGCAAGTACTGGCTCTCGAGTCGAGCGAGCGGGCCCGGACGGGGATCCCAAACCTCAAGGTTGGATTCAACCGCGTGTTCGGCTACTACCTCGAAGTCACGCGCTCCCAGCTCGGGCGCGTTCCCTCGGACTACGTCAGGCGCCAGACCCTGACGGGCGCGGAACGATTCGTCACCCCCGATCTCAGTCGGATGGAGGAGCGGATCGAGGCGTCGAGCGTCGAGAGCCACAGGCTCGAGACGGAGCACTTTCAGAGACTGCGCGATCTCGCCACCCGCGAGATGTCCCGGATTCAATCCGCCGCGCGGGTTCTCGCGGCTCTGGACCTCCATCTCGCGCTGGGAGAGTGCGCCGCTCGGGAGCGATGGGTGCGTCCTGTGCTGGCCGAGGACCGCGAGCTTCGCCTGGTCGCGTCGCGCCATCCCATGGTGGAGCGCTCGCTCGAGCCCGGAGCCTTCCAACCGAACGACGTCGCTCTCGATCCGGACGAGGAACAGATCTGGCTCATCACCGGACCCAACATGGGCGGAAAATCCACCTTTCTCCGCCAGGTTGGGCTGGTCGTCTACCTCGCACACGTCGGATCATTCGTGCCCTGTACTACGGCAAAGATCGGTCTCGTGGACCGGATCTTCACCAGGGTCGGCGCGTCGGATCAGATCGCGCGCGGAGCCTCCACGTTCTTCGTGGAGATGCAGGAGACCGCGACGATCCTGCGCCAGGCGAGCGACCGGAGCCTCGTGCTGCTCGACGAGGTGGGGCGCGGGACGAGCACGTACGACGGACTGAGCCTCGCGTGGGCGGTGACCGAGACGCTCCACGACGGCCCCGGACCCAGACCACGCACCCTGTTCGCCACCCACTACCACGAGCTGACGGATCTCGAATCGAAGCTCCCGCGACTGCGGAACCGCACGGTTCGGGTCGAGGAACGTGGGCATGAGATCGTGTTCCTCCACGCCCTGGCCCCTGGGCGGGCGGACCGTTCCTACGGAATCCACGTGGCGAAGCTCGCGGGAGTTCCCGAGAGCGTCTTGAGTCGGGCCCGGGAGATCCTCGCAAGGCTGGAGGCGGGGGACCGTGCTCCCCAGGAGCCCCCGGGCACGGATGAGGCGGGGAGCAAGAGAGACGACGAGGCCCGCAATCCTTCCGCGGTGGCGCAACGCTTCGAGGCGGCGCTGGCCCACGAGCTCGCGCGCGTCTCGGTGGAGTCGATGACGCCCCTCGACGCGTCGAACGAGCTGGCCCGGCTTCGCGACCGTGCGCAGAAGTCCCGGGAACATTGACGGGCCCACGCCGAATCCGTATTCTTTCCGCGGTCTGCTCGCCGTCTTCGCCGGAGATCCGCATGTCGCGGCGGCTCCACTCGCGAAAGGGGAGCCCTCTACGCTTCCCACCGATTCGGTCCGTGCCGGCATGACCGGATACGGCCTGAGCGTGTTTCGGGGGACCCAGGTCGACAGCTTTCCGATGACGATTCTCGGCGTGCTTAAGGGAAACCGTCCCGGGGCCGACCTCATCCTCGCGAAGGCGCGCGGCGATTTCCTCGAGCGGACCGGGATCATCGCGGGAATGAGCGGGAGCCCGGTGTACATAGGCGGGAAGCTCATCGGCGCCGTTGCCTACACGTGGGCCTTCACCAAGGATCCGGTCGCCGGCATCACGCCGATCGGAGAGATGCTCACCTCGCTCCGCTCCACGCCTGAAGAGAGGCCCGAGCCCTCCGACGCACGATACGGAGCCCTCGATCTGCCCCCAGGGGAGGCCTCGCCGTCTCAGGGGGAAGCCCGACCCATCGCGACCCCCCTCGCGCTCTCGGGTTTCACGCCCGAGGCGCTCCGCTACCTGGATCCGTGGCTCAAGGAGCACGGGTTTGTCTCGGCTCCCGGTGGGAGCACGTCGGACGGAGGATCCTGTGACTCGATCGTGCCGGGCTCCGCCGTCGGCGTTGAGCTCGTGCGCGGGGACATGAGCGCGACCGCGATCGGCACCGCCACATACCGCCGGGGGAACCGCGTTCTCGCCTTCGGGCATCCCTTCTACGCCCTCGGCCGCGTGCAGCTTCCGCTGACTGCGGCCACGATCCACACCATCTTCGCGAGCCAGCAGATCTCGACGAAAGTCGGGTCGGCGACGCGCACGTGCGGCACGCTCGTGGCCGATCGCAGCGTCGGAATCGCGGGAGAGATCGGCGGCTCCCCGTCCATGATTCCCGTGATGGTCTCGATCCACGGTCCACAGGGACGCGATCGCGACTATCATTTCGAGATCGCGCGCAGCCGCTCCCTGACACCCGGGCTCGCGGCGGCGACGATCGTCAGCTCGATTTCGGAAGCGCTCTTCGACGTGGGTCTTTCTACCACGCGGTACGATCTCACCTATTCCCTGAACGGGGGGAAGCGCCTTCTCAAGCGCGGCAACGCGATCGTAGCCCCCGCGCCCCTTGCGGGCGCCGGGGACGACGTCTCGCAGACCTTGTTTCTGCTCCTGATCAACCGGTTCGAGTCGGTGCGGCTGGATTCGCTGCGGGCGGACATCTCCGTGGAAGACGGGCTGGACCAGGCGATGCTCACCTCCATCCGTGTGGAACCCACAATGGCGGCACCGGGTGAATCCGTTCAGGTGGAGCTTTCGATCCGGCCGGCCCGATCCAAGCCGGAAACGCGGCGTGTCACGCTGCGAATACCGCCCGGGACTCCGCCGGGAGATCTCCAGATCCGGGTGTGCAACGGTCCGGAGACCGACAAGTGGGAGCATGATCGCGCGCCCGAGACATTCGAGCCGCAAAACCTGGATCACCTTCTGGGCCTTCTGAGCCGCGAGCGCCGCGGGGATCAAATGTTCGTGCAGCTGTACCGGGATGTCCGCGGAATCACACTTCGCGGTGGGGAGATATCGCAGGCGCCGCCATCGGTCCTGGACGTGCTCGGTGGTGGATCCAAATCGGGGGATGGGGCGCCCGTCAAAGGGGCGACGCTCGTGGAGATTCCAATGAACATGGGTCGCGTCGTCACCGGCTGCGAGCAGAAGACGGTGACGGTGTTTCCCTATCGAGCCCGATGACGCCGCAGCGGGGCTTATACGAAAGGAGGAACGATCCGGTGCGCATGAGATGGCGCTTCTCGGCGGTGTTGGCCGCCTTGGCCCTCGTCGGTGCTTCGCAAGCGTGGGCGGTGCGGACCTCCCTGTGGACGCAGGATACGGTCGATGACTTCCTCGCCGGCGACGTGACCGGGGTCACGGTCACGAGCGATGGGCAAGTCCAGCTCGGCGCCGCGTGGGATTCCGTGGTGACCAGCCTGCCCGAGGTAGCCCAGATCTGGTGCCTCGCGCGGGATTCGAAGGGCCAGATCTATTTCGGAACCGGAGACGACGGTCGCATCTACCGTTGGGTGCATGGCCGCCCCGCTCAGCTGGTTTGGAATACAGGATCTTCCGAGATCATGTCCATGGCGATCGACGCGAACGACAACCTGTACGCGGGCACCTCGACGGACGGGCTGATCTACCGCGTCACCGCGCGCGGGGACACGTCCCGCTACTTCGAGACCGGGGAGCAGTCGGTCTGGACCCTCCTCGTGGGAAAGAACGGAGTCCTGTACGCGGGAACGGGCAGCCGCGGACGCGTCTACAAGATTACCGGCCCCGGCAAGGGAGAGGTCTTCGCCGAGACGCGGGACGCAAACGTCCTGGCTCTCGCGTGGGCAAAGGACGGCGCGCTTCTGGCGGGAACATCGTCCAAAGGGCTGCTCCTGCGCATCGAAGCGAACGGGGGCACGCGTGTGATCTACGACTCCGGCGCCGAAGAGCTTCGGGCCATCGCCGTGCTCGACGATGGCTCGATCGCGGTCGGGACGAATCGGAGTCCGAGCGGATCCTCGGGAGGCGGAGCGGGGGGCGGCGGCGGAGGCGGCTCGCCGGGGGGACCGGCGCTCGGAATTGAGATCACGCCCAGCGGCGGGGCCAAGTGCGGCGCGTACCTGGTCCAGCCGGACGGTTCCGCGCGGCTCCTCTACGCGCCGCCGTGCGATTTCGTCTACGCGATGGTTCCAGGGGACGCGGGATCGGTCTGGTTCACGACCGGAAACCCCGCCGCGCTCTTCCGGGTCGGGCTGGATCGGAAATTCGGCCTCCTGGGCGCGACCGAGTCGAAGCAGCTCTTGGCACTGCTTCACGTGGGCAAGGAAGTGTATGCCGCGGCGGGAAACGCGGCGGTGCTGTACTCGCTCGGGTCCGGCCTCGGCCCCGAGGGGATCTACATCTCCGAGGCGCATGACCTTCGCTCGGTGGCATCGTGGGGAGAGGCGAGGGTCTCCGCGTCGGGTGGAGGCGAAGTGCACTGGTCCAGCCGGAGCGGGTTCAGCAAGACGCCCGACGACGGGTGGAGCGGCTGGTCGCGCGAGGTCCCGGTCAAGGGCTACGTCAAGATCGAGAGCCCGCCCGCGAGGTTCCTGCAGTACCGCCTCCGGTTTCGCCGTGGCTCGGGGGAGCTACCGACAGTCTCGACCGTCGAGGTTGCCTATCTCCAACGCAATCTCCCTCCGTCGATCGCGAACGTGACGCTGTACGGTCCGGAGAATCCTTATTTCGAGGGAGGCCCCGAATACCGGCCGCCGCAAATCTCCCAGTCGTTTCCGAATGGAATCAAGCTCGAGTTCTCCCTCCCGCGCTCGGGCCCGCGTCAGGTCTCCGACCCGAGCGCCGCCTGGGCGCGCGGGATCCGAAGCGCGTCCTGGGACGCGGCCGATCCGAACGGCGACAATCTCCGCTACAAGCTTTATATCAAGGCGGACGACGAGACCGCGTGGAGGTCGCTCTCCATCGGGACGGATGATCGCGCGTTCAGTTGGGACGCAGAGTCGTTCGCGAACGGGACGTACCGGCTCAAGCTGGAGGCGAGCGACGCCCCCGACAACCCGGACGGCACGGAGATGAAGGCGGAACGGGTGAGCGCGCCCTTTGTGATCGACAACATCCCTCCGCGCGTCGAGGGCCTGCGCACCTCTACCCGCGAGGGAAGCTTGAAGGGGCGGAGCACCGTGACCGTTTCGGGGCTCGCGATCGACGCCGACAGCAGGATCGCGAAGATCGAATACTCGGTGGACGGGTCGGACTGGAAGCAGGTGTTTCCCGATGACTCGATTTTCGATTCGTTACAGGAGAAGTTCCATTTCGACGTTACCGATCTGACGCCGGGGGAGCACGCGGTCACCGTGCGGGCCTCCGACGAGCAGCGAAATGTCTCGGTTGGAAAGATCCTCGCGGTCACCCGCTAGTCGTGCGAAATGCATGATCCGCCCCCGCCAAGAGTCCCGCGCTTGGGGCGCACGCACGTCGCGTCCTAAAAATCTCCGGTAAGTCACGCATTCACGGGCTCCGCGATTCCCGGGCGGCGACGGTCGCCCGGTGGTACGATCCTTGCGCTTCCCGGGCCGGATCAATGGCTCTCTCGGGCTGGCCGGCCACGCAGGGGTGTCATGAAGCTCGCTTTCTTGGATTTGCCTGACGAACGGGTCGACCTCATCTCGATGGCCCGGCACGATCCCAACGTGGAAATCGTGCTGGTGGCGCATCCAGATCCCGAGGCGCTTGCCCTGAAGATCGCCGAGGTGCTCCAGATCCCTCGGTCGACCGAGCCGCTCGACCTCCTCGCGCTGAAACCCGATCGCGTCGCCCTGCCTTCGCTCGCTTCGCCGAGTGCTGCGGCCCTCGCGCGCGCGGGCATCTCCGAGCGAATCTTCGTCACCCTGGACAATCTCTCGCAGAGCTGGCAGCCCGAACCGGCATCCGAACCCGCCGTGAGCCAAAACCCCATCGAGCTTTGGGAGAACCAGTACGACGAGGCGACGAGCGGCTCCCGGTTGAACCGCATCCGTGCGGCGCTCGCGCTCTCGGAAGACCGCCAGCTCCTATTTCGAGAGGTGCTTGCCCTCGCGGTCGAGCAGTCGGGCGCCGATGCCGGGTCGATCATGGTCGTGGACGAGGAGGCGCACGAGCTTCGGATCGCCTTCGCGGACGGTCTCTCACCCGAGATCGTGCGCACCTCGCGGCAGAGGCTTGGAGAAGGGGTCGCCGGCAAAGTCGCCCTCGACGGAAAGCCCCTCATCATCAATGACCGGGTCACGGATCCACGCTTTCGCAAGGGGCGTGAGCGCTCACGCATCCGCGCCGCCATGTCCGCTCCCCTCAGGGTCGACGGGAGGACCATCGGCGTGCTCAACGTCTCCAGCGACAAGCCCGGTGTCGAGTTCAAGGACGATGACCTCGCGCGCCTGGTCGATATCGCGGATCAGATTTCAGGAATTCTGGACCGGGCGATTCGGGTCGCGCGCCGCGAGCGTGACGCGGTGGAGCTGCGCGCGCGGCGGGAGATCGAAATCGCCTTCAGCCGCAAGGGTCTCGAGCTGACGGAACGGCTGCGCATGGTGGCGGGGAGGCTCGCGGAGCTACTGGAAGCCGATGCCGTCCAGGTTCATCTGGCAGACGAATCGCTCGACCGCTTCCGCACGGTGTCCTCGGCGGGACGCTACGGTCAGGAGGGAGAGCTGCCCCTCCATCACGGCCTCCTCGCGAGGGCGTTCGCGGAGCAGCGGTCCTATTTCCTCATCGGCCGGGCCGGACGGACGTTCGAATCGGATGCGAACGAGCCGCCTCCCAATCTCGTGCTGGCGCCGCTGCTCGGGTCGCGTCCGCTCGGGGTCCTCGCATTGGAGTGCGTCGGGACCGCGGCGAGCGACCAGGAGGAGTTCGAACGGCTGACCGCGCGCGTGGCGGAATTCCTGGCGCGGTCGATCGAGGGGCAGGTCGACGAGTCGGAGCTGAACCACCGGACCGCGATCCTGGGAAACCTGGCGGACATCGCGGCGCGCATCATGATCTCGCATGACGTGGAATCCCTTCTGAGCGAGGTCTTGGGGGCGCTGCGGTCCCTATTCCCGGAGGGGCTCAACACCGTGCGCATCCGGGGAGAGGGAGGCGGCTTTCTCTTCCGGAGCGCCTTCGAGGGGCTCGAGCCGGAGCGCCAGCGGGCGCTCGAATTCGAGTCGACTCTGGCGCGACGCGCCGTGGAATCGAAACGGGAGCTTACCTCCACGGGTCTGGCTCCCGATGAGCTGCGCCGCATCATGGAGGAAAACGGGGTTTCCGCCTACGCGTTCATACCGATTCGGATCGGCGAGGAAGTCGCGGGGGTGCTGGGGGTGCTCTTGCCCGCGACGCGACGCGGGTCTGAGGCCGCGCCGGGTTTGAGCCGGCTCGACATCCAGAGCCTCCGGAAGCTCGCCCTCTACGTCTCCCTGGCGGTCGAGGGTGCCCGTCGCGTAGAAGCGAACACCGAACGGGCCGTCGAGGACCCTCTCACCGGTCTCCTCGCGGTCGGGGGTTTTGAAGCGCGCGTGCAGGAAGAGGTGAAGCGCGCGGAGCGTTATCGAGAGCGGTTCCTGCTCACGGTCTGCACGATCTGCGACTACGAGCGGCTGTACGATCGGCACGGACCCGCCTGGGGGGAGGCGTTCCAGAGCGAGTTTGCCCAGGCGCTTCGAAGGAACGTGCGCGAGGTGGACGCGGTCGCGCGGATCACCGAAGGAAGGTTCGCGGTGCTCTCCCCGGCGAGCGACAAGGAGAGCGGCGCTCTTCTGAAACGCCTCGAGGCGCTGCTGGGTCACCTTCCGAGCGTGCGCGCTCTCCCGAACGCGTCGGAGGTGCGGCTCAGCGGCCGCCAGTATTCCTTCCCGGATGAGATTGCCACCGGAGGGGAGCTTCTCTCGCTCGTTCGTTCGACCGTCTAGTTCTTCGTTGCCGTCCGCGGCGCGCCGGGATATGGTTCCATCATGCGCGTTTCTGTCGAGGCGGACACCCGCTCCCTCGGTGCTCAAAAGCTCGCCCAAGCTCAGGAATTTTTACGTGACTGCTCCCTCGACGCATGGCTCATCGCGGTTCGCGAATCGCAGGAGCGGCCGGATCCAAACCTCCGATTTTTCCTGGACCAGGAATTCACCTGGAACAGCTACTTCCTCATTACTCCGAGCCGCGCCGTTGCCCTGGTCGCAACATTCGACGCCCCCGATCTCGGCCAGACGGGACTCTTCGACGAGGTCCGAACCTACAAGGAAGGCTCACGCTTAGCACTCGTGGAGTTGCTGCGTCAGCTGGATCCGGCCTCGATCGGGATCAACGTATCCCAGGACGACGCGCTCGCGGACGGCCTGACGGCCGGCCTACGCGATCACATCCTGGAATCGCTCAAGGGCACGCCGTACGCGGCGCGCCTCGAATCGGCCGAGCGGCTCCTGGCGCTCCTGCGCGGCGTGAAGCTCCCCGGGGAGCGGGCGCTCATCGCAAGCGCGGTCACGGAAACGGAACAGATGTTCGACCAGGTCTCGCGCGAGTTCCGGGTCGGAATGACCGCCCGCGAGATTGCGGCGCTCTTCCACCGTGAAGCGGACCGTGCGGGCAGACCCACCGCGTGGTCCCGCCGCCATTGCCCGACCGTAACCGTGGGCGCCAAGTCCCCGGTGGGGCACGTTCGCCCCGGCAATGAGCCCGTTCATAGAGACTGCGTGATCCACGTGGACTTCGGCATCGTGAGAGACAGCTATTGCTCGGACCTTCAGCGTCTCTGGTACGCGGCCGCGGACGGCGAGAGGGTGGCGCCGGATGCGGTCCGCAGCGCCTACGCGGCCATCGTCGAGTCGATCGACCTGGCGGCGAAGGCGCTCCTCCCTGGGGTCGCGGGCTGGGAAGTCGACCAGAAGGTACGCGATCACCTGAAGTCGCTCGGTTATCCGGAATACGCGCATGCCCTCGGCCATCACCTGGGGCGCGCCGTTCACGACGGAGGCGGGGTTCTGGGCCCGCGGTGGGAGCGGTATGGAAACGCCCCTTATGAGACCGTACGCGAGGGAAGCGTCTACACGCTGGAGCCCAGTATTCACCTCCCGGCCCACGGGCTCGTTTCGCTCGAGGAGGATGTGGTGGTCGGACCCCAAGGCGCTGAGTTCCTGTCCCGGTTCCCGCGGGAGCTTCCGATCCTCACGCTTCGGTAATCGATGCCGGCGATCCGCATTCTCGACCCTTCCGTAATCGGAAAGATCCGCGCCGGAGAGGTCGTCGACCGCCCCGCGGCGGTCGCGAAGGAGCTGATCGAGAACGCCCTCGATGCCGGCAGCTCGCTGGTCGCGGTCCACGCTTCCTCCCACCCCGAACGTTTGATCCGCGTCCAGGACGACGGCGCGGGCATGTCGCGCGAGGACGCGCTCCTGGCACTCCGCCGCCACGCAACGAGCAAAATCGAATCCGCGGAGGATCTCGCGCGCATCCGATCGCTCGGATTTCGCGGTGAGGCTCTCGCGAGCATCGCGGAGGTATCGCGCTTCGCGCTATCGACCCGATCGAGGGAGGACTTGACGGGTACCTCGGTGGAGGCTTTGGGAGGGGCGGTCATTCAGGTCTCCGGGGTCGGGCGGGCGGTGGGAACGACCGTGGTCGTGGAAGATCTATTCTTCAACACGCCGGCGCGGCTGCGTTTTCTCCGATCGCGCGAGGCGGAGATCCGGGTGTTGAGCCGCGTCGTATGGAACTACGCGCTCACGTACCCGAGGATCCACTGGAGGTTCTCCGTCGAAGGACGCGAGGACACCGATCTACCGGAATCAGGCGATCTTCTGGAGCGATGGCAGGTGCTGTATGGGCGAGGGTCGGACGACGGCTCGGCCGCGTTTGACCACGAAGCGGGGGGCATTCATGTGAGCGGCGTGCTCGGCGCCCCCGAGCAAGCCCGGGCTTCGCGAGACCACCAGACGTTCGCGGTGAACGGCCGGGTCGTCGCCTCGGCCACTCTTGGAGCCGCCTTGCGCCAAGGGTATGGAAATCTCCTGCCGGGGGACCGCTATCCGCTCGCGCTCGTCCTGATCGAGGTCGACCCCGCGATGGTCGACGTGAACGTTCATCCCACGAAACGAGAAGTCCGTTTCCGCGACGAATCGCGGGTGTTCCAGGTGGTCCGCCGCGCCGTCGGGGCCGCCATGCGCCGGTATGTTCCCGTCGGAATCGCGCTGCCGGATTCGGGCTCGGTCGCGGAGTCGAGACCGGAGGGGGCACAGGGGTATGCGGCGCGCCGGGAGGGGGGCTCATCCTGGACCGCCGAGCTCGAGACCGAGGGTTCCCTCATGCTGGCGCTCTATGCGGAGCCCGCGGCGACCGGGGAACGGGAGCGCGGGGACGTGAGGGAAAGCCTCGGCGAGCCCGAGATCCCCATCTGGCAGCTCCACGAGCGTTACCTGCTCGCGCCGATTCGCGGAGGGCTCGTCATCGTGGATCAGCACGCCGCCCACGAGCGGATTCTCTACGAGGAAGCGCGCACCCACCTCTACGGTGGGACCGGCACGAGCCAGGTGCTGCTGTTTCCCAGGGTGGTGGACCTCACGCCTGAGGAGCTGGACGCGTTGCTCATGCTGGAGCCGCACCTGCGAAGGCTCGGATATGAAGCGTCGCTCTTCGGCGAGAGGCAGGTGGCCGTGCGCGGCGTTCCCGCATCGATTCCCGAGGAGGCCGCGATCGACTCCCTCAAGGCGGTGCTTGCCTCGGTGGACACCCTCGGGGAAGGGGGAGATCCGCCCGAGGAGCACATCGCCAAGTCCTTCGCCTGCCACGCAGCGGTCCGGAGCGGGCAGATCCTGAACCCCATCGAACGGCGTGCCCTCTTCGACAGACTCTTCGCGACGAGCCTTCCGCATGGCGATCCGCATGGACGCCCGACGTACGTTCGCGTTCCTATGGAGGAGCTGGACCGTCGCTTCGGGCGTCGGTAGGGAGTTCCGAAATCCGCGTCGCATCGTGCTGGTCGGCGCGACAGCATCGGGGAAAAGCGACGTGGCGATGCGCCTCGCGGAGCGCCTCCAGGGAGAGATCGTAGGCGCGGATTCCCGGCAGATCTACCTCGGGCTCGAGATCGGCACGGAGGCTCCAACCCAGGAAGATCGCGCGCGGGTCGCGCACCACCTCGTTGCGTTCCTCGATCCCGCCGAAACCTACAGCGCCGGGCGTTATGGACGCGAAGCGCGGGCCGCCATTCTGGAAATCGAGTCCCGTGGGAACCTTCCCATCGTCGCGGGAGGCTCCGGGCTCTACATCCGCGCCGCGCTCGAGGGCCTGTTCGAGGGACCTTCGCGCGACGACACAATCCGCGCGCGGCTGACGCGTCGAATCCGCGAGGAGGGGCTGGACGCGCTCCGCCGGGAGCTGGAGCGGGTCGATCCTGAGGCGCTCGCGGGAATCCTTCCAGGGGACTCGGTGCGCGTCGTGCGCGCGCTCGAGATCTACGAGCTGACAGGGCGCCCCATCAGCGCGCTCCGCCGGGAGCGGGCGCGTGAGCCGCTTCAAGCGCTCATCTTCGGCTTGCGCTGGCCGCGGCCTGCCTTGCGCGATCGCATCGCGGCGCGCCTCGATCGGCAGCTTGAGCGCGGTTTTCTCGAGGAAGCGAAGAGGCTCGCGGCATCGGCTCTTCCTGAACATGCACCGGGCCCGCGAACGCTCGGATACCGGGAGCTCCTCTCGCACCTGGCGGGGGCCATGACGCTCGAGGACGCGCGGGCCGCCATCGCGCTCAAGACCCGTCAGCTCGCGAAGCGCCAGGAGACATGGTTCCGGAATACGCCGGGCGTCCACTGGATCGAGCTCGGAGCGCCCGAAGATCTGGCCCGCGCGGCCCGCGAGATCGAAGATCGGCTTGACCATGCGACGGACAGGCCCTAGCCTGAGACTGGGTAAACGGCGTGTGAGCGGGCATAACTCAGTGGTAGAGTGTCAGCTTCCCAAGCTGAAGGTCGCGGGTTCAAATCCCGTTGCCCGCTCCATGTTTTCCCCCTGCGGAGCCCGCCGCGCTTCCCGCCTCCGCATTCCGAATCGCGTTGGTTGATCTCGCGATCCGCGCGCTCGGTCGAGCCTGCGAGGGGTCTTCCTTTCTTGCCCGGGGGCTTCGCCGCGCGCGCTTCAAGGGGCGCTGCCGTATCGTCAACGCGATGCGGCGTGTCCCGTTTCCGCCCGAGCTGACGGCGGAGTGTGGCGGTCTCCGTTTCGATCTCGATCTGCGGGACGACGTGCAGCGGGGGATCTACTTCGGGTGCTATGAGCCCCGGGATCTCTCCCTGGTTTCCTCCCTCGTGGTCGACGGAGGCACGTGCGTGGACGTCGGCGCCAATGTGGGCTTCTACACGCTCCACCTCGCGAAGCGGGTCGGACCGCGGGGGCGCGTTTTCGCGGTCGAGCCCGACCCGCGGAACGCGTCGCGCTTGAGAAGGAACCTCGTGCTCAACCGCTTCGATGGCTTCGTCCAGGTGGCGGAAGCTGCCATTTCCGACAAGGACGGTCGCGCGGCGCTCCATCGGAGCGATGAAACGCACTCGGGGTGGGGGAGCCTGGCCGCCCATGCGGGGGAGACCTCCACGGTGGAGGTGCCTACGTTCGCCTTGGACTCGTTTCTCGACGCGAGGGGAATCGATCGGGTGGATCTCCTCAAGGCCGACGTGGAAGGAAGCGAGATCGAGCTGCTCCGAGGAGCGGAGCGATCCCTGAGGCAGGGGCGGTTCCGGTATCTCTTCATCGAGTTCAACGGCGTCCGTCTCGCCGAACGCGGGCTGGGCCTCGAGGATTTCATGGCCCCGCTCGAGAAAGCCGGATATCGCCCGGCCGGCGCTCACGCGGAGTTGGTCGGCCGAATGAGGCGCGGCGTGATCCCTTCGCACACGGTGTGGCCCAACCTGCTCTTCGAGCCCCGCGACTGAGCCAGGCGGCATTCAGGCGACACTTGATTCGAATACTCGAAGTGCTTAGAATCACTCGGCCTTATTCCCATCATGTCTTTTCCTCCGAGGACCCCCGTGATCGGTCTCAGTGATCCTTTCACCGTTGCCGGCATCGATCCAAACGGCCTGGCCTTCCGGCTCGGTATCCGCCGTGGGGAGCGCATTCTGGCGATCAACGACGTGCTCCTGCACGACGAAATCGACTTCGCCGCCCAATCCTCGGAGGAATCCCTGCGCGTCCGGGTTCTCGCGAAGGACGGCGCGGTCCGGGAGGTGGAAGGGACGAGGGAGTACGGGGTCCCGTTCGGCGCCGAATTCGAGGCGCGCCAGCCGAAACGCTGCCACAACAATTGCGTCTTCTGCTTCGTCTACCAGCATCCGAAGGGTGTCCGCCGGGAGCTTCTGATCAAGGACGACGACTACGTGTTCTCGTTCGTCCACGGCAACTTCATCACGCTCACGAACCTCTCCGAAACGGAGTTCCAGCGGATCATCGATGAGAGGCTCTCTCCTCTCTACGTGTCCGTGCACGCGACCGATCCCGATGTGCGGGTGCGCATGATGAAGAATCCCAAATCGGGGCGGATCCTCGAGCAGCTGGACCGGCTGCGCGCCGCCGGTATCGAGATCCACACCCAGCTTGTGATCTGCCCCGGCCTCAACGACGGGCCGATCCTCACGAAATCGATCGTGGAGCTAGGGGAGCGCCACCCGGGCGTGGCGACGATCGCGGTCGTGCCCGTGGGGCTCACGAAGCATCGCGAGAGACTTCCGCAGCTCCGCGTCTTCAGCCGAGAGGACGCCGTCTCGGCGCTCCGGGAAGTGCACCGATTCCAGAAGGAATTCGCGCGCCGTGTAGGCACGCGGATCGTGTTCGCCGCGGACGAGATGTATACGCTGGCCGGCGACGAAACCCCGCCCGCGTCGGCGTATGAGGGATTCCCGCAGCTCGAGAACGGCATCGGGATGCTGCGTCAGACCATCGACCGCTGGCGGTCCGGCAAGGACACGGTTCGAGCGCGAAACGGAAAGAAGGAGCGGGTGGCGATCGTGACCGGCACGAGTGCCGCTCCGACCCTCTCCCGTCTCCTGTCGGAGCGCCGCCCCTCCTCGGTGGACGCCGTGCTCTGTGTCGTTCGAAACGAGTACTTCGGCGACACCGTCACCGTGAGCGGACTTCTCGTCGGCGCGGACATCCAGCGCGTGCTCGAAAACGACGGCCCTTTCGACCGGGTCCTCCTGCCGCCCAACTGCCTCAAGGAAGAGGAGCTATTCCTCGACGATCGCACCCGAAGCGATCTGGGGAAAGCTCTTGGGGTTCCGATCCAGATCGGCTTCGATTCCCCGCCCGCTTGACGGCCATGCTGCCCATCGTCGCCATCGTCGGGCGCCCGAACGTCGGGAAGTCCACCCTCTTCAATCGGGTCTTGGGTCATCGGCAAGCCATCGTGGACGAGCTTCCGGGTTTGACCCGGGACCGTCACTACGCCGAAGCCTCCTGGAACGGCCGAACGTTTCTGCTCGTGGATACCGGCGGAATCGATCCCCTGAGCGCGCAGCCCATCCAGCGCCAGATTGTGAGGCAGACGGAATACGCGATCGAAGAGGCCGACCTCACGCTTCTCGTGCTGGACTGGAAGGAGGGCGTCACGCCGCTGGACCTCGATGTGGCGGACCGGATCCGAAAGCGAGGGCGGCCGGCGCTCCTTGTCGTGAACAAGGTGGACACATCGCGCTCGGAGGCGGAGCTGGCCGACTACTACGCTCTGGGATTAGGGGACCCCATTCCCGTCTCGGCGCTGCACGGGCGTGAGTCCGGCGACCTGCTCGATCTCATTACCGCGGTCCTGCCGGGCGTCGAGCCCAAGCCGCTCGATCCGAACACGATCCGGATCGCCGTGGTCGGCCGTCCCAACGTGGGGAAGTCATCCCTCGTGAATCGCCTCACCGGTCAGGAGCGGATGGTCGTGGACGAGGCGCCGGGGACGACCCGCGACGCGGTCGACACCACCATCCGTAACGGGACGCAGACGTACGTGCTCGTGGACACAGCCGGAATGCGCCGGGAGGCAAAGGTTCACGATCCGGTCGAGTTCTACGGCATAACCCGCGCTCTTCGTGCTATTTCCAGGGCCGATATCGTGGTCCTCGTGATGGACGTTTCTCGAGAGCCCGCCAAGCAGGAGGCGCGTCTGGCCTCGCTGGCGGAAGAGCGTACCAAGGCGATCGTCGTGGTCTTCAACAAGTGGGATCTCGTCCAGGAGCCGGCCGCCACCAGGGAGGCGATCGAGGCGGAATTTACGAGGATGTACCCGTTCTTGGAGCACGCGCCGCGCCTTTATGCGTCGGCGAAGACGGGCGCGGGCGTGGGGAAGATTCTTCCTGCCTGCGAGCGGGTCTACCGCGAGTACGCCCGATTGATCCCCACGCCCGAGCTCAACAAGGCGGTACACGACATCCTGAACCGAGTCCGGCCACCCGCGACGCCGTCCGGCAAGCACCTCAAGTTCTATTACGCCGCCCAGACCTCCACCAAACCTCCGACCTTCGCTTTGTATGTGAACAATCCTCGATATCGGATCAAGAATTATGTAAGTTACCTGGAGCGTGGTTTGAGGGAGCGTTTCGGCTTCCAGGGGATTCCGATCGTGCTCGACTGGAAGCGGAGCCAATAGGCGGGCCTTCCCCCGCCGTAGCGCGGAGACGCCGATACCACTCCTCGTCACCTCCATTCTGATCGGATTCCTCCTTGGCGGTCTCCCGTCCGGGCTCTGGATCGGCCGCGCCCGCGGCATCGATTTGCGAACGACGGGGAGCCGGAATGTCGGAGCGACCAACGCATACCGCGTTCTGGGCGCCCGCTGGGGAATCCTCGTTTTCGTGCTCGACGCGGCCAAGGGCCTCCTCGCCGCGCTGGCCCCACTCTTGGTAATCCGCGCGACAGGGACGGCACCCACGCCCGACGCGCTCCTGGCGGCGAAGCTCGCCGGGGGCGTGGCCGCGATCGTAGGACACGTGTTCTCACCCTGGCTCAACTTCCGGGGCGGACGCGGCGTCGCGACGAGCCTGGGCGTCTTTCTCGCGATCGCGCCCATCCCTACCGTCATCGCCTTCGGGCTCTGGGTCCTTCTCGTCGCCGTGAGCCGCAGGGTTTCGGTCGGATCGATCGGTGCGGCGCTCGCGTACCCCTTTCTCGTTCTCCTTCTCTTCCGAGAAGACGCGCACCGCCTGCTCCTCACCGTCATCGCCGCGGTCGTGGCCGTCCTCGTGATCGTGCGCCACAAGTCGAATATCGAGCGGTTGCTCTCGGGGACCGAGCCCCCGATCCTCGGGCGCAGACCGCGGGGTGTCTCGTGAGGGTTGGAACCGTCGGGGGTGGAGGCTGGGGAACGACGCTCGCGATCCTCCTCGATTCCAAGGGGCACGACGTGCGTCTTTGGGTTTACGAAGAGGACGAGGCGGAACGGATGCGCCTCACCCGCGAGAATGCGACGTTTCTCCCGGGCGTCCGGATCCCGGACGGCGTGGGGATCACCACCTCAACACGGGAAGCGGTGGATGGGGCCGACATCGTCGTGCTCGTGACACCGTCGCGCGTGGTGCGCGAGGTCGCGGGGGGTCTCGCCGCGGAGGCAGGTCCCGGGATCGCGAACGCACAGGCCATCGTGGTCGGCAGCAAGGGGCTCGAGCCCGAGACGCTCCTTCGCATGAGCGAGGTGCTCGTCCAGGTGCTGCCGCAGAATCTCCACCGGAAGATCGTGGTCCTCGCGGGTCCGAGCCATGCCGAGGAGGTATCGCGCCAGGTGCCCACGGCGGTGGTCGCGGCATCCAACGACGCCGGCGCGGCGACCCTTGTACAGGATGCGTTCTCCACGGAGCGGTTCCGCGTCTACACGAACGACGACGTTGTGGGCGTTGAGATCGGCGCCGCCCTCAAGAACGTCGTCGCGATCGCGGCCGGGATTTGTGACGGCTTGGGGTTCGGCGATTCCACGAAGGGAGCGCTCCTGACGCGAGGCCTGGTCGAGATCGCGAGGCTCGGAGAGGCGCTCGGGGCACGGCCGGACACCTTTTCGGGGCTCGCCGGCATGGGAGATCTGATCGCGACCGCGATGAGCCGGCACAGCCGGAACAGACGCCTGGGGGAGGCGATCGGAAAGGGAATGAAGGTCGAGGAGGCGCTCGCCGCGACGAAGATGGTCGTGGAGGGTGTGGGAACGGCTCACGTCGCGGTCGATCTTGCCAGACGGCACGGCGTGGAGCTTCCCATCGCGGAGCAGGTGCGGGGGATTCTGTACGACGGAAAGAGCGCCAAGGCGGCGATTCGGGAACTGCTGACTCGGGATCTCAAATCAGAACCACGATCACTGACGAGGAGGTGACGTCGTGAAATCGATTCCGACCGGACGGCTCTACTACTCCATCAGCGAGGTCAGCGACATGGTCGGCGTGAAGCCGCATGTCCTCCGGTACTGGGAGACGCAATTCAAGATGCTGCGACCCAAGAAGGGGCGTGGGGGCGCGCGCATGTACCGGAAGCGGGAGGTGGAAACCCTTTTCCAGGTGAAGCAGCTGCTCTACGACCAGCGCTTCACGATCGCCGGCGCACGAAGGAAGCTCCTGGATGACCGCGGCAGCCGTGAACAGATCGAGCTCACCTTTACACGAACGGATCGCGAGGAGATGCTCCGTGCCTTGAGACGCGACCTGGAGGGACTTCTCGCCATCTTGCATCGGGGCGTGAACGGAGCCCGCGCCCGCGCGCGAAAATGAGGCGCCGAGGCGTTTCTCAGGGTCGGCACGGCGTTCCGAATCGCCTTGTCCGAGGAGCGGGAGTTCGTGTAGGATCGCGTCGTCTCGAACTCCATCAACCCTTGAGGTCGGGGCGTAGCGCAGCCCGGTAGCGCACCTCCTTGGGGTGGAGGTGGTCGCAGGTTCAAATCCTGTCGCCCCGACCATTGAATGGATCCGTTGGTTCCCGCCCCGCGGCCCGAAACCCGGGGCGTTCTCGTTGGACCCCGATCCGAGGGCGATCCGTGACCGACCTGGGCTATAGCGTGGCTTCCTTCCTGGTCCGCCGGCTGCCGCGGGGAACCATCGACCCGCTCTTACACCTGGCCTCCGATCTCTACGTGCTGACCCATCCCCGCCGCGCACGCGCCGTGAGCCGCAATCTCGCTTGGATTTGGGACGAAGCGGGACGGCCCGGCCCGCCGCCCCGCGCCCGTCAAACGTATCGGGCATTCGCCGGGGCGGTTCGCGATTTCCTGGCCCACGAGCCGGAGCAGGGTGCGTCGCGTGTCCGCCTATCCGAGCGGGCCCGCGCCGCGCTGCGCACGGCGCGCCTCTCCGGAAGCGGAATCGTGCTCGTGAGCGGCCATTTCGGTCCGTGGGAGCGCGCGCTTCAATGGCTCGCGGCCGAATTGGGGGGCGTCGAAGCATTGGCCGCGTCACACCGGCTGGCTGCGGTGGACCGGTTTTTCGTGGAGCAAAGAGCCCGCGGCGGCGTGCGCACGCTTTGCTCGAGTCGACCGGTCAAGGCCGCGCTTGAAAGGCTCAACGCCGGCGCCTGGATTGCCGCCCTGGTCGACCGCCCGCGGCGAAGCCCTGGAAGCCAGGGTATCGTGCCGATCGATCCGGGCCCGCTCCTCCTGGCGCGCCGGGCCCGCGCGCTCGTGGTTCCCGGGGTCTCGATGATCGCGGGGGACGGGGCGATCGAGATCGAGTTCGACAGACCGTTCTCCCTCGACCCGACCGCGGAGGGGCTCGACATTTCCCAGGGGATCGCGAGACTTCAGGAGTTTTTCGATGCGCACGTCCGTGCCCATCCGACGCAGTGGTTTCAATGGCGCTGCGCGCGGAGCCTGGGCGCGCCTGGCTTGTGAAGGCGATGGCCGTGATCCCAGCCCGAGACGCGGAGGCAACGATCGCCGACGTCGTGCGGGGATTGAAGCGCGCGGTTCCGGATCTGACGGTTCTCGTCGTGGACGACGGCTCCACCGACGCCACGTCCGCGCGAGCGCGCGAAGCGGGCGCCGACGTGATACGCCGCGAGGTGAACGGCGGAAAAGGCGCCGCCCTCCAGACCGGATTCGACGAGGCTTTGCGCCGGAGGGCTGACGCGGTCCTCACGCTGGACGCGGACGGGCAGCACGATCCTTCGTACGCCACAAAACTCCTGCAAGGCCTCGACCGGTCCCACGTCGTAATCGGATCGCGGGACGCGGACCGGACGGGGATGCCCTGGCTCCGCCGCGCAACCAACACCGTCACCACCTGGTTCGTATCACGCCTCGCGGGGAAGAGGATCCAGGACAGCCAATCCGGATACCGGGCGATCCGCGCCGAGGTGCTCGCCTCCGTGCGACCCCTGAGCCGGCGCTTCGACTACGAATCGGAGTTTCTGATCGGAGCGGGCCGCCAGGGATTCGACATCGCGGCAACGCCGGTTCCCACGCTCTACAACGCTCCGGGGAGTCACATCGATCCGTTCCGGGACACCATTCGATTCGTCCGGCTCGTCCTGAGGCACTGGATCCGATGATGGAGATCCTGGTCACCAACGACGACGGCATCCATGCCGACGGCCTTCGCGCGCTGGCCCGATCGCTCAAGCCGCTCGGAAACGTCACCGTGATCGCACCCGACCGAGAACAGAGCGCGGCGAGCCACGCATTGACTCTCCACCGGCCCCTGCGAATCAAGAAGGTGGAGGAAGGCGTCCTGAGCGTCGACGGAACCCCGACCGATTGCGTGCTCCTCGGAGTCCACGCGTTTCTGAAGCAGAAGCCGAATCTCGTGGTTTCCGGGATCAACCACGGGCCGAACATGGGCAACGACACGACCTATTCCGGAACGGTCGCGGCGGCGATCGAGGGAACGTTCCTGGGCATACCCTCGGTCGCGATCTCCCTCGCGACGTGGGACAGCGCCGATTTTGGGGCCGCGGGAACGGTGGCGCACGAGATCGTGAAGTCGTTCCTCGATCACGGCATCGACGCGGGCATGTGCGTCAGCGTGAACATTCCTCCGATTCCGCGGGCCGAGATGAAGGGGATCCGGGTCACCAGGCTGGGAAAGCGGATCTACCACGACGTGATCGTCGAGAAGACCGACCCGCGTGGAAAGCTATACTATTGGATCGGCGGCGAAGACCCGACCTGGGAGCAGGACGAGCTGAGCGATTTCAACGCGGTGAGCGAGGGCTTTGTGTCGGTCACGCCGCTCATGCTCGAGTTGACGGACTACAAGGCCATCGTCGAGATGGAATCGTGGGGGCTGAAGCTTGCCGGGGCAATCTGATTACGCGGTCGCGCGCCGGCGCATGGTCGAAGAGCAGCTCCGAACGCGGGGAATCCACGACCCGCGGGTGCTCCGGATCATGGCCGCCGTGCCGCGTCATCTCTTCGTCGACCCCACGTTCGCCAACCGGGCCTACAGCGATCACGCGCTCCCGATCGGGCAGGAGCAGACGATCTCGCAGCCGTTCATGGTCGCTCTCATGACGCAGGCGCTCGGCCTCGAGGGAGACGAGAAGGTGCTCGAGATCGGCACCGGCTCGGGCTATCAGACCGCGATCCTGACGGAGCTGGCGGATCGCGTCTTCACCATCGAACGGATCCCAGAGATCGGGATCCCGGCCCAGGAGAGGCTCACGGCCATGGGGTACACCAACGTGGTCTTCCGCATCGGGGATGGCTCGTTGGGGTGGCGGGAAATGGCTCCCTTCGATCGGGTCATCGTGACCGCGGGCGCGCCAAGGGTTCCGAGCTTTCTCGAGGAACAGTTGCGGATCGGGGGATGCTGCATCGTCCCCGTGGGTGACGCCTCGAACCAGAGCCTCGTCCGGGTGACCCGCTCCGAGGAAGGGCTCAAGGAACAGGTGCTCTGCTCCTGCACCTTCGTCCCGCTGATCGGACGCGAGGGCTGGTCCTCGGGGGAGCCGGGTTGACCCGCCGAAGGTCACGTTGGTAGACTCGCTGCCGAGGGAAATCCCGACCCTCGATCTGCGTGTACGCGGTCTTTGTCGGGGCGTGGCTCAGCCTGGTAGAGCACCTGGTTCGGGACCAGGGGGTCGGAGGTTCAAATCCTCTCGCCCCGATATCCATGTGACCGCTCACCTGATTCCGGGTCCAATGGGGCTCGACTCGACCCTTTCCCCGTGAAGCAATCGAGCCGCGAGCGCTTGGTCGCTGACGTGCATGGGCGCGTTCAAGGCGTTGGATTTCGTGTCTACGTCCATGACGTGGCGCAGGCTCTCGGAATTTCGGGCTCGGTGAAGAATTGCCGGGACGGTAGCGTCCGGGTGGAGGCCGAGGGTCCGAGGGATCTTCTGGACCGCCTCTTGCTAGCGTTGCGGGCGGGACCCCCGGCCGCGCGGGTAGAACGCGTTACGGAGGCCTGGAGTGAGGCGCGGGGTGTAGAACGGTTTACAATTTTGCCGATGTGAGAGGGACATGCAAGACGAGATCGACGGATTTGTAGCGGACCTTACCGCGGCGATGCGGCGCGGGCTGGAACGGGGCTTGCTCGAGGCGGAGGAGATCGAAACGCTTCTCCGCGCCCCCGACTTCGATCCCGCCGCGTTCGACACCTTCCTCGCCGAAGCCCGCCGTCGGGGCGTCCGTTTCCCCGAAAACGCAGGCGACTCGACGGACGCGGAGCCCGCGTTCAGCGTGGATCACTCGATCACCGACATCGAACGCCGTTACCTGGCCGAGATTCAGCGCTATCCGCTCCTTCGCCGCGAGAACGAGCAGGAGCTCTGGAACGCCATGCGGGGAGGAGACGAGAACGCACGAAAGGCGTTGATCCTGGCCTACCTGAGGCTCGTCGTTTCCATCGCGCGAAACTACCGGAACCGGGGCGTCGAGTTCCTGGACTTGATCGAAGAGGGCAACGTCGGGCTCATCGCCGCCGTGGACCGCTACGACGTCGATCGCGGCGTCCACTTCAGCACCTACGCCACATGGTGGATCCGGCAAGCGCTCGCCCGGGGCGTGGCGAATCAGGCGCGCACGGTGCGGATCCCGATTCATGTCCTCCAGATGGTGCGCCGGTACGTCGCGACCGAACGGAGGCTGGAACGGGAGCTGCGCCGCAGGCCGGAGGTGCTCGAGATCGCCCAGGAGCTGGGGGTTCCGATCGCGCGGGCGAACCGTTTGCGGTCGCTCATCCACGCCATCCGCACGCTCGACGTCGATCTGGGTGGGGACGCCTACCACGGCCTGATTGACAGCGAGGCGCTCGAGCAGCAGCCTTCGATCGACCACATGGTCGAGATGCAAATGCGGAACCAGCACTTGGACGAGCTTCTGAAGCGGCTTTCGGGGCGTGAAGAGGCGATCCTTCGCCTACGCTACGGGTTCTACGACGACAAGATGCACACCCTCGCCGAGGCAGGGGAGCAGTTCGGCCTTTCGCGTGAGCGGATCCGTCAGCTCGAGCAGCGCGCGCTGCTGAAGCTGCGGCAGCTCATCGATTCCGACACGACCGAATCCGCATCGGTGCACTGACCCCTAGGGGTCGTCCGCAGCCTCCACGGGCCTCACGGTTTCTCCTTCATGACATCCCGCAGTCTCAGCTCGCGCAGCGCCGCCACGTAGTTGCTCTTCGCGGCCATCGCGGCCGCCTCTTCTCCGTGCCAGTTCCGCTGGAGCGCAAGGGTCAGGGTATCGGCGGCCGCTTCCGCGCGTCCCTCGAGGAGCGCCACGACTCCCAGGTCGGCCATCGGCATGGCGTAGTCGGGGAAGAGCTCCGCGCACCGTAGCGCCACCCCACGCGCGTCCTTGGTGAGACCCAGCTCGAGATAACCCTGGGTGGCCAGCTCGAGCACGTTCGGGTTCTCGGGCTCGAGCGCGATCGCCCGCCCGAACTCGGCGCGCACGTGACCGAGGGCCTCCTCACGGCG
>VBOX01000004.1 GCA_005893265.1 Candidatus Eiseniibacteriota bacterium
TGAACGCGCTCGGCGTTTCTCCGGTTGCTGAAGCGGAAGTGCGAGACATGGTGGATGGGCCGGAAGGAATCGTGATCGTCCACGGACCGCCGCGGTCGAGCGGCTCGCTCGTCCTCGCGTCTTTGGCCTCGCTGGCCGCGCGCCCGCAGAGGCGCATGCTCGCCATCGAGCCTAGCGGCAGCACACCCTACCCCGACTCGGTGAGCCGCGTGATCTACGGCAAGCGCGAGGAGGCGCTCACCACATGGACCGAGCTGGTGGTAGGACAGGGCGTTGACGTAGCCATCCTCGATGATTTCCTTCTCGGCGATTCCATCGCGGAGGCGCTGAGCGGCGCTTCGGTCGGGCGGCTGGTGTTCGTGCGAACCGATTGGCTCGACGGGAAGGCGCTCCTTTCCTATCTGACCAAGAGCCGGCACGGTCGCGCCGTCCTCGCGGATCGGCCGTTCGCTCTGCTCGGCCTTCCGCCGGCGAGGCGGGACGGCGCCTCGGTCTGGGAACCGCCGGAAACCCGGGCCGGGGGTATCACGTCGACCATCCTGACCGATGAGGATCGCGACTCCATCGCAAGCGAGAAGCGGCCCTAATGCCCCAGTCCATCACGGCTCTCCTCACGTCCACCAGGGACGCGGGCGCTTCGGACCTTCACATCTCGGCGGGGATGCCCCCGATCGTCCGCAAGCGGGGCGAGATCGTCCGTGCCAATTTACCGGCTCTGGGTGCCGACGAGACCCGCGCGATGCTCTACGAGATCATGAGCGCCGACCAGCGCGCTTATTTCGAGTCGCACAACGAGATCGATTTCGGGTTCGAGATCCCGGAGGTTGCGCGTTTCCGGGCGAACGTGTTCACGCAGCGCCGCGGCCCCGGCGCGGTGTTCCGCGTCATCCCCACCACGATCCGTACGCTCGAGGAGCTCGGGTGTCCTCCGGTGCTGCGCGAGATGGCGATGAAAGAGCGCGGGCTCGTGCTGGTGACGGGGCCGACCGGCAGCGGAAAGTCGACGACGCTCGCCGCGATGATCGACTACCTGAACTCCAACAAGCAGGCACATATCATCACGATCGAGGACCCGATCGAGTTCGTGCACGAGAGCAAGAAATGCCTCATCAACCAGAGAGAGGTCGGAGCGCACACGAAGGATTTCGCCACCGCGCTCCGGAGCGCCCTCCGGGAAGACCCCGACTGCATGCTGGTCGGAGAGCTCCGCGATCTCGAGACGACGTCGCTGGCGATCACGGCGGCCGAGACGGGCCACCTGGTTTTCGGAACGCTCCACACGAATTCCGCCGCGAAAACGATCGACCGGCTCATTGACATTTTCCCCGGGGACCGGCAGTCCCAAATCCGGACGATGCTGAGCGAGTCGCTGGAGGGCGTGATCGCGCAGACCCTGATTCCCGCCGCCGACGGAAAGTCCCGGGTCGCGGCCCTCGAGATCCTGGTCGGGATCCCGGCGCTTCGAAACCTGGTTCGCGAGGAGAAGACGGCGCAGATCCTGAGCATCATGCAGGTCGGAGCCCAGCACGGAATGCAGACACTGGATCAGGCGCTCAAGGACCTGGTGACCTCCGGAAAGATCACGCGCGAGGAAGCGATCAAGCGAACGACGAGTCCGCGCCTGTTCGAAGGCACCAGCACGGGCGCGGGGGCGACACCCGGCGCCGGCGGAGGGCCGGCGGCGACGGCGGGATCTCGAACCGCCGCGGGTGTGGGGGCCCGAGCTTGACGCGCCGAGGAAAGGGGTGGTACCAATGCAACCGGTGACCAAGCTTAAGGCTTTGGTTTTCCTCAGCGTCATGACTTCGTGTTTTTCATCCGGCGTGCTCGCGGAAGAGGCTCCGCGCGAGATCCGTCTCGGACAGCCACCGCCGCCCGCGCCCAAGCGCGATCAAGCTGAAGTACGCGCCATCGAGCGATTCCTTGCGGCGAGGCAGAGCGGGAGCCTGGACCGCTCACGGGATGCGGCGGCCCGGCGTTTTCTCGCGGGGGGCGCGAAAGTCGACGCGGCGACGCTCGTCGGTGAGCGAGGGGAGACGCTCGCGGCCTTCGACTTCAGCGACGCCGCGATCGTCCACCTGACGTCCGGTAGGTTCCGGGTTCCCGTCTATCTTCTGTTCACCGACGGCAACGGAAGGGTGACGAGGAGCCGCGACGAAGACCTCACGTTCGAGGGCGGACGCGGCGGCTTCGCCTGCTCCTCGATCAAGGTACGGAGCGCGATGAGCTGGGATTCCGGAGAGGTCTCGAAAACCGCCGACCGGCTCCACGCGCGCGAAGCGCTCGATCGCGCCGATGATTTCCTTCGGACCTGGGCGAAGCGTCAGACACGGCAGGTTGCCTATTCGATCTCGGACATCTATCCCGACGTGCCGGCGGGGATCGTGATCCCCTGCCTCCGCTTCACGGCGCAACTTGGAAAGCGCGGCTATGATGTCGTCGACATGCCGCTTATGATGAGCAAAGGTCCGAACGGGTACGAGCTCGAGCCGGCCGCCAACTAAGACGAGTACCACCGGGACCCAGATCAGGATGCGTCTCGCACTTTTCGACATCGACGGAACGCTCCTCCGCGAGGGCATCGCCCCCAAGCTTGCATTCGCGCGGGCGCTCCAAGAAACCTACGATACGACGGGACCCGTAAGCGGATTCCGTTTCGCGGGCATGACCGATCCCCAGTGCGTGGCCGAAATCATGCGGATGGCGGGGGTGCCCGACGAGGTGATCCTCGAGCGCAGGGACGCGTGCCTGGACCGCTACGCGGAACACCTCGCGGTGGAGATGAGGAACCACGACGGCGCCAAGCTCTACCCGGGCGTCAAAGAGCTGCTGCGGCACCTGAGCGGGCGGGATGACGTGGTCGTCGGCCTCCTGACCGGGAACGTTCAACGCGGAGCGATGCTCAAGCTCCGGCGATTCAGTCTCGGGGATTATTTCCGTTTCGGCGCGTTCGGGAACGAGCACGAGGACCGCTGCGTGCTGGCCCGGATCGCGCTCGAGAAGGCAGGAGACCTCCTGGGGCGGCGCGTCGCGGGAAGCGAGGCAACCGTCATCGGAGACACGCCGCGCGATGTCGCGTGCGCCCGCGCGATCGGCGCGCGGGCGGTCATCGTCGCCACGGGCCTGGTATCGAGGGATGAGCTCCTTGCGGCGGAGCCCGACGCGATTCTGGACTCGTTCGAGGATCTCGAAGGTACACTCCAGGCCATCATCCCGGATACGCGGCCCGAATCGAGCCGCAGTTCCTGATAGCGTTTCTCCCGGGAAATACGCGAGTATTGCGACAGCTTCGCACAGACGGAGGGCCGGTCCGATCTTTCGTGCATGGCTCGCGATCCCATCGCTCGTTGTCCTTCTAAGCGCCGCCATCTACAGCCAAGCCGGCACCTCCGAGCCTTCCCGATACGTCCAGGCGCGCGGAGACCGGTTCGAGATCGTCACGGCCGGCGTCTCCCGCCCGATGTTCATCCGGGGCCTCAACCTGGGCACCGGCTCCGCGGGGCACTTCCCGGGGGAATTCGCGATCACAAAGGCGGACTATCGCCGGTGGCTTCAGTTCGCGCGGGGCATCCACGCGAACGCGATCCGGGTGTACGCCCTTCATCCACCCGATTTTTATCAGGCTCTCAAGGAGGAAAATGAGGCCCACCCCAAAGAGCCCCTGTGGCTTTTCCAGGAGGTATGGACTGAGCTGCCGGAGCAGAACGATTTCTGGGACCCAGCGTTCACCCGCGGATTTGAGTCCGAGATCAAAACCTCCATCGACGCGATCCATGGAAGGGCCCTAGTCCCCCCGCGGCCGGGCCACGCGTCCGGGCGCTACGCCGCCGACGTTTCTCCCTATGTGGCGGGCTGGCTGCTGGGGCGCGAGTGGGAGCCCTACGCCGTGCGCATCACGCAGCAAAAGCACCCCGACGTGACATCCTTCCGCGGAGCCTTCTTTTCCGTCGAGCACGGCACGTCGATGGAATGTTGGCTGGGGCGTGAGCTCGACCTGGCGGCATCCTACGAGGCCGGTCGTTACGGTCTGAGCCGTCCGGTCTCCTTTGTGAACTGGCCCACATTGGACGTGATGCGCCACCCTACGGAAACGGAGCCGGGCGGGAAGGAGGCGGAACACGACGAGGACGCGTTCTCGGTCGATCCGGGGAAGATTCGTCCGACGAGAGGACCTTCACCGCTCAATCGGACGCTTGGTTATTTCGCGAACTACCACGTATACCCCTACTACCCGGACTTCATAAATCTCGACCCTGGCTATTCGGCCTACCGCGACAAGCACGGGTTGTGCAACTACGCGGGATATCTCGCGGATCTGAAGGCGCATACCCGGGGCATCCCGCTTCTCATAGGTGAGTTCGGGGTTCCGACGAGCCGCGGCATCGCACACCTGCAACGGCAGGGAATCCATCACGGCGGCATGTCAGAGGAGGAGCAGGGGCGGCACGATGTGCGACTCATCGAGGACATCCAGGAAACGGACTGTGCCGGCGCGCTCCTCTTCGCGCTCTTCGACGAATGGTTCAAGGTGAATTGGTTGGTCATGCGCGAGGAGCAGCCGCGGGACCGTGATCCTTTGTGGCACAACCTGCTTGACCCCGAGGAGAGCTACGGACTCATCGGCTTCGACCCGCCGTCCACGATCCACGTGGACGGAAGGATCGAGGACTGGGCCGGAATCGCCCCGTACGCGACCGCCAAGGAAAGCTCGCTCCTTCGCGCTCTCTACGTCACCTCCGATCAGAATCGCTTCTATGTGCGGGTCGATCTCGCGGAAGCCTCCCAGCGTGGCGGAAACGAAAAGGGAATCGATCGGACGTGGCCGGCGGCGATCGGGATCGCCCTCGACGTGCTCGATCCCAAGCGCGGCGATCACAGGCTCCCCCGGCCGCTTCGCGCCACGTGGTCCCGCGGAGCCGAATTCGTGCTGCTGATCGAACCGGGGGATCGACGCGATGGCGGAACGCGCCCGCCCAAGGCCGAGCTCTTCATCGACAAGGCGATGAACTATTCGGTCTGGTCGCGGGTGCTCGCGGACGGGCGCTTTCTGCCGAACCGGAGCCCGTTCCGCCCCGTGGCGAACGAGGACGGGGCTTATGTCCCACTCATCATCGAAACGAACCGCGAGCGCGTCTCTCGTGGCGGCAAGCTGTACCCGCCGCGACACCTCGACTGGGGCCGCCTCGAGTTCGGGCGCGAGCCGGCGCGCGCTCCCGTCTGGCCGGGCGGCGCCCCCGCCTTTGCATACGATCCGCACGCCGAATGGACCGTCGACGACGCGGGCGGGACGATCGAGATCGCCCTGCCGTGGGGCCTTCTGAACGTCGGCGACCCCTCGAGCCGGTCCGTTCTGGACGACAAGCAGGGGACGAGCGAGGTTGAAGTCTCCCGGACGGCCGGAATCGGGCTGCTGGCATGGGCAACGCGGCTGTCCACCTTCCGAGCCGATTCCCTGGGGCCGGCCCGGCCGGAATTCTCTTCCTGGGTCAAGGCCGGCGATATCCAGTTCCTGGGCCCACCGGGGACGGTCCAAAGCGCTGCCGCCCACGAAGTTCACATCGTGACGCCTGAATCCAACTCCTATGTATGGAACGAATGGGACATGCCGATGATCACAGAGCGGATCAAGAAGTCAGCACGGTGGTTGCGGGAATCTTTCGAGGGAATGGACGCCCGTGAGAAGCGAAGCCAAACGGACCTCGACGCTAAACGGGAGTAGTCGGGCCACGGCGCCGCGGATCGGAAGCGTGGGGCGCGTTGCGCCGTTCCTTCTGGTCGGCCTACTGTGCGCCACGGTGTCTCCCCTTGGCGCCTCGGCGCGCCCGGACCCACCCCTGACGCGCCCCGGCACGACCCAGATGGACGAAGTCGGTCGATCCGACGAAGCGCTGCGGGACGCGAGGGAATCCAGCGATCGCAAGGAGTTCGACAAGGCCGCCGCGACGCTCCGTGGCGCCCTCAAGGACGATCCCGACAACCGGGAGCTTCTCTCGCTCCTCGCGCGCGTGCTGGCGTGGTCCCGCCATTTCGACGAATCGATCGCCGCCTACCGCAAGCTTCTCGCGCGCTATCCCGATGACGCATTCGACCGTGCGGGGTATGCACGGGCCCTCGCGTGGTCCGGCCGGAGCGACAAGGCGATTCCCGAGTTCCGCCGGGCGATCGCGGCCGATTCCACGGATCTCGAGACCCGCATCGGCTACGCGCGCGCTCTCTCCTGGAGCGGCGATCTCGCGGGCGCCTCGATGGAATATCGGCGTGTCCTCGAGGCGGCTCCCAAGAACGGCGACGCTTGGCTCGGGCTGGCGACGGTCACGCGCTGGCGAAATGCGCCGACGGCGTCGGATGCCTTCACGGAGAAAGCAGCCGCCCACGGTGCCGACGTGGATGGGGTCAAGGAGGAACGAAGCGCGGTTCGGCTCGCGCTCCGACCCGCTGTGGGTAGCGGGTGGATGAGACTTCGCGAGCGGCAGATCACATCCGACTCGACCGCGTTCAAGCTCGAGACCGTAGGCGGCTTCATCGATGCCCGCGGCACGCTGGCCCGCTCGGTCGGGCTCTCTCTTCGCGCTTCCAGGCTCCATCATTGGGAGAAAAACACGGGCGTCCCTCCCGACACGACGCTGAACTACGACCTGAACAGCACGGGAATCCGCGGCGACGTGAGCTTTCTCAGACGCTACCCGGTGCAGGTCAGCGCGGGCCTCGCGTACCAGCGGTTCGAGGGCAGGAATCCTCGTGTGCTCTACCCTTTGGGGAGTGACGATGACTTCGTCGGCTTCAACTCGCGCGTGTGGGGCTACCTGGGAAGGTTCACACCGAGCGTCGGCGTAAGCAGGGATTACATCGCGATCAAGACCACCGATGGCACGGGGGCAAACGTCCTGGTGCCCGGCGGTGTGACGGACGCCGGCCTGGGTCTTCGCTGGGACTGGAACGGTCGCGGCAGCGTGACCGGCTCTTTCTCGAGGGCGACCTACACGGACGACAACGATCGTACGAGCGTGGCCGGATCGCTGGCGTATCGGATCAACTCGAGGCAACCGCGGCTCACTCTGGATTACGGTCTCACGTGGTCCGATTTCTCCAAGCCTTCCGCCAGCTACTTCACCCCGCTCGAGAGCGTGAAGCACGCGGCGGGCATTACCGCCACCGGCTACTCCGAGCGCGCGGCGATGGACTACGGCGCCCGGTACGAATTCTCGTTCCTGACGTCGTCGAATTTCGACGATATCGCCGCGAACGTCTGGTCCGCATACCTGAACGGGACGATCCTCGACGGGGTCCCGCTCGGCGTGGAGGGCTACTACTCCGTGGACAACCACTCGTACCGCACCTGGGGGCTCACGCTCTCGGGTTCGGTCCGCTGGTGAGGAGGACGGCGTGATCGACTACCAGGCCCTCCTGGTCACCCTGGGACTCCTTCTTTGCATCGTGGCCCTCACCACCCTTGCGGCGATCGCGAATAAGATCTACTCGAATCGCGAAGAGGCGTCGAAACGCAGCTTCCTGGACCGCCTGAGAAAGAACTTCCTGCTCCTGAAGACCGGGATCCCGGACGATCGATCCGAGGGGATGCGCCAGATCGTCCGCGCCCTCTCGGGCCGTTGGTCCGAGATGGCCGCCGAGGAGGTGAGTCAGCTCGAGCTGGCGCTGCGCCTCGAGGTGATCCGTTCGCTCGAGGAGGCGGGTGTGGTGGCCCGCTACCTCCGCGACGCGCGGAGCCCGATGAAATGGACCCGCGCCCACGCGCTCCGCATCTTGGGGGAGCTCAAGGTGCCGAGCTCGGTGCCGACCCTCCTGAAGGCGCTCGAGGACAGGGACTCCGACGTGCGGAACGTCGCGGCGCGCTCCCTAGGCCGGATGAAGCTCCAGGCGGCCGAGGAGGCACTGGTCGAGCTTCTGGGAAAACACGACCAAGCGGTGTCGGCTCGCATCGCCGCGATCTGCATCGAGATGGGACCGCGCACCGCCCCGCTCCTGATTCGCACGCTCCGCGAGGGCACGCCGAAGGCCCGCTTCTGGGCCGCGCGGATCCTCGGCGAGATCAAGGACGCACGCGCCACGCGATCGCTCGGCGACGCGCTCACCGATAAGGACGCCGACGTCCGGTCGGCCGCGGTCTGGGCGCTCGGGATGATTGCCGACCGCGCGAGCGCGGCTCTGGTCGAGCCGCTTCTGCAAGATTCCGTCTGGTACGTCCGCGCGCACGCGGCGGAGGCGCTGGGCCGCATCGGAGATCCCAACGCGGTCCAGCCGCTGGCCGAGGCGCTCAAGGACCGCTCGTGGTGGGTCCGAAAGAACGCGCTCGACGCCCTCGTACGCCTCGGCGAGCCCGCAAAACCAGTCTTGCTTCGCACGCTGAACGGGGAGGATCGCTTCGCGCGCGATTGCGCCGTCGAGGCCCTGATGACGCTTGGAATGCCGCTCCCGGAGACCGCGGTGAGCGACGGAGGAGGCTCCTAGAAATGCCGGCGTTCACCGCACCCCAGTGGCTCATCCCCGCAGTCAACGTGGTCAGCCTGGTGATCCTGATCTATTTCAGCGCGCTCCAGCTCGTATTGTTCGGCCTTCTGATACTCTCCTTCTTCGACATGCGCCGGCGGCTCGCCCAAAATTTCTACGCCGACTACGAAGCGGTCGCCAAGTCGCACTTCACCTTCCCGATCACCGTCCTCGTTCCGGCCTACAACGAGGAGCCGAACGTGGCCGCGGCCGTGCGGTCCGTCCTTTCCCTCGACTATCCGCAGCACGAGGTCATCGTCATCAACGACGGCTCGACCGACGGCACCCTCGACCGGCTGCGTCGAGAGTACCAGTTGTCGCTGCGCGACACCGTGTACCGCAAGAGCTTGCCGATCGTCGGCGACATTCGCGGCATCTATCGCTCGGCCACGTTCCGGAACCTCCTGGTCATTGACAAGGTACACGCGGGAAAGAGCGCGGCCCTCAACGTGGGGATCAACCTCTCGCACTACCCGCTCATCTGCACGATCGACGCCGACTCCCTGTTCCAGGAGAACGCCCTCCTCCGCGTGGTGCGTCCCTTCCTCGAGGATCCGGACCGCGTGATCGCCGTGGGCGGCCAGGTCCGAGTTGCAAACGGATGCAAAGTGGAACGCGGGCGGATCGTACAACCCCGGCTGCCGCAGAACATCCTCGCGGCATTCCAGGTCGTCGAATACCTGCGCGCCTTCGTGGCGAGCCGGCTTGGGCTCTCGTCCATGAACAACCTGCTCATCCTCTCGGGGGTGTTCAGCTTGTTCCGGAAGGACGTCGTGATCGAGGTCGGGGGGTACCGCTCGGACGTGGTCACCGAGGATATGGAGCTGGTTCTTCGGCTCCACCGCCACATGCGGGACCAGAAGCGTCCCTACATCGTCCAGTTCCTCCCGGATCCGATCTGCTGGACCGAGGTGCCGCAAAAGGTGGGTGCCCTGGCGCGCCAGCGAAACCGGTGGCACCGCGGGCTCATCCACTCTCTTTGGATCCACCGATCGCTCGCGTGGGGAAGGCACTCGGGATCGCTCCGTTGGATCGGCCTCCCCTACTATGTCTTCTTCGAGGTGCTCGGGCCGATCGTGGAGCTGGTCGGGTATGTCCTGATCCCGATCGCGTACTTTCTCGGGTTCCTATCGCCGCTCTACTTCTGGGCCTTCCTGTTCCTGGCGATCACTTCGGGGGCCTTCCTCTCGATCTCCGCCGTCTTCCTTGAGGAGCTCTCCTTCGGCCTGTACCGCAGCTGGGGCGATTTCGCCCTCATGATCGGGGTCGGCGTTCTGGAGAACTTCTCCTACCGCCTGCTGACTCTCCTCTTCCGCCTCGGCGCCGTGCTCGATATCATTCTAGGGCGCGGAGGGTGGGGGAAGCAGGAGCGCGCCGGCTTCGACCGCATCGGTTCTTCCCCCACTAAAGCCTGAGCTGACTGCCGCGCCAATCTCCTTCCGGAAGGGGGCTTTGCGTGCGGCTTCGGGGCACCATCGTCGGGGTTTGCTTCCTTGCCTGCCTTGCTCCAAAGGCTCATGCCGTCGCTCCCATATTCACCGAAACGCGCCTGCGCGGGACCCATGCCGCCGCGGCGACCCTGGAACGACTCGCCCGCAAGCCTCCCGGGGTAGACCGGGCCGAACGCCTTCAGACCACAATGTCGCGGCACTACCGTGCGATTGTGATCCTCCTGCAGTTCCCGCCGGACCCGCTGATACCAGGCGACCCTGGCTTTCTGGCCGACACCCTGGCGCACCCTCCATCGGCCTACGATTCGCTCCTCTTCAGCGTCGGAACCCATCCAGGCGGAAGCTTCCGCGATTACTACCGGGAGGTCTCGAGGGATTCTTTCGACATCGACGGCGTGGTGACCGGCTGGTACACGGCGCCCCACCCCTATAGCTACTACACCGACTCCCAGTCCGGGTTGGGCGATCCCCCTCATAACGCGCAGCAGATGGCGTACGATGCCGTCGTACTCGCGGACCAAGACCTCGATTTCCGCCTCTTTGACAGCGATGGCCCGGACGGAGTCCCGGATTCGGGCGATGACGATGGCTTCGTGGATGGGGTCTTCGTCGTACACGCGGGGCCAGGCGCCGAGGAGACCGCGTCCGCGGACGACATCTATTCCCACAAGTGGACGCTCCCGACCGTGTACACGAGCGGCGATATCGGAGTCGGCGGCCCGATCAAGGCGAGCGCGTACACGACCGAGGCGGAAATGTGGGCCGGACTCGCGCCGCACACGGCGGTCAACCAGATCATGTCGATCGGGACATTCTGCCACGAGTTCGGTCATGTCCTGGGACTCCCGGACCTCTACGACACGAGCGGCCTTCCCACCCAAACCGAGGGCCTGGGCGAATGGGACCTCATGGGCTCGGGAAATTTCTCCCACGCGCCCGGCGAATCGCTCGGCACGAGCCCCTCGCATTTCTCGGCATGGTCGAAGCAGACGCTGGGATGGGTCACACCGACAATCGTCTCCACGGACCAGGCAAGCGTCTCGTTGCAGCCGGTCGAGTCGGGGGGGGCGATCTACCGCCTTTGGACCGACGGAACCAGCGGGGCGCAGTACTTCCTCATCGAGAACCGCCAGCCGGTCGGATTCGACAGAGGGCTCGTGCGCCGGTCGGTCGAGAGCGAGGGGCTTCAGGCCCACGGGCTTCTCATTTACCACGTCGATGAGTTTGTTCCGGGAAACAACATTGCCTCGCACAAGATGGTCGACGTCGAGGAGGCGGGAGGGGTGGAGTCGGTTTCGGGGCCGCGTGGGGTTCAGAATTTGGACATTCATCGCGGCTTGATCGCGTCGCAGTCGGCCTGCGGTACAGCCGCGAGCGTCACCGGAAACCGCGGCGACCGCTACGATCCGTGGCCGGGGCCCCTCCTCGCGAACGAATTCAGCTCGGCTTCCTGCCCTTCCAGCACGTCCTACTGCGGCGATTTTTCGCAGGTCGCGATCCGAAACATCGTGGAAAACGGGGACGTGATCACGGCCGATCTGCTCGTGAGGGGCGCCGCGGTGCAACGGAAGGGAGTTGCCATGGACGACTCCCCCCGGATGGGCACCTCCAACGATGGGGATGGTCTTGCGGAACCCGGGGAGTCGATCCGATTACACTTTCCACTCCTGAACCTCAGCGGCTCGCCGACCCCGACGCTTTACGCCAAGGTCACGACCTTGGACGGTTTTGCGACCGTCACGGCGGGCGATTCCATCGCATACGGGGCGATCCCCGCCACCCAGTTCGATCCGGGGACGGTCGTGGAGGCGACGGTCAACTCCTCCCCCGACCCAATCGGGGCCGGATACCGCTATCAGGTCTACTCTCCAAATGGCCTTGTGCTGGCGGACACCGTGCAGGTGTTGCTCGGGGTGAAGACGGGCATCTGCGACGACTTCGAAGGAACCTCCCGTCGCTGGTATGGTCACCCGGCGTCGTGCTCCCGCGCGAACGAGTGGCATCGCGAGTCGGGATTCAATCACACGCAGGGCGGGGCTTGGGCGTGGAAGCTCGGGCCCGTGGGTTCCATAGGCAGCTATTCGGCGGGCCAGGATACCCGGCTCATCAGCCAGCCGATTCGGCTCACAGGGTCGAACGACACCCTCACTTTCTGGCAGCGATACGGCTCTGAAACCGGATCGGACGGCCTTTCAGTCGAAATGAGCGCCGACGCCGGCGGGACGTGGACGCTTCTTCATCCCGTGCCGGATTATCCGTTCACGGACCGCTGGAGCGGTACCCAGGCGGCATTCGGCCAGGCGAAGGTGCCCATCAGCGGCACCAGCGGCCCCGTCCAGATCGCATTCCGTTTCCGGTCCTTGCCCCTCTCGTTCGGAGGCATCGGCTGGTGGATCGACGACGTCGCGGTGAACGGGGACGCGACCTGTGGGACGACCGGTGTGGAGAACATCGTCTTCGAAGGCGACTACGATCCGGTCCAATCGCGCGTCCGTATCCGGTGGGACATGGGCGGAGCGGGATATCCGACCGTCGGGATCGAGCGGGCACCCGATGGGCAGCCGCGGGTGAGGGTCGCGAATCCGGTGGGAGATTTCGGGCCCGGCCAGTGGGAGGACCGCGACGTCACGGCCGGCGCGACCTATTCCTATTGGGTCACCGCGCCGCGGAATGGCGGGCCCGACCTCGAGTACGGACCGGTCCGGGTCGCGATCCCGACGGGCGCGCCGGCGCCGCGTGTCCTGACGCTAGGGCCGGTACGGCCGAACCCCTTCAACCCAGGGGCCAAGGTGTCTGTGTCCCTGGACCGGGACGGTCGCTTCGTGTTGCGGGTGTTCGGCGTGAACGGCGCACTGGTCCGCACCCTCCACGACGGACCGGGGACACCGGGTCTGTATCCGTACGCGTGGGATGGCAGGGACGATCGCGGCGCGGCGGTCCCGGGAGGCGTGTACCTGATCGAGCTCAAGTCTGGGGGCAGAACGCGGGTCGAGAAGGCGGTCCTCCTTCGATGAGCACCGGGACGAGCACGCGGATCGACGGACCTCTGGTTTACCTCGAAGCCCCAGGGCCCGAGCACCTTCCCGCCATTTGGAAGGTCTACTTGGATGCGCCCGACTATTTCGAGGCGCTGACGGGGAGCGCGGATTTCGATCCCACGGCCGTGGAAATGCTCTACGAGGATGCTCTGTCCGAGGACAATCGGTATTACCTAGCGATCCGGCGCGTGGACACGAAATCGCTCGTGGGCACCATCGAGTTCGAGGCCGGCGCCGACGATGTGCCTGCGACCCTGCGGGGACTCGTCGTCGCGCAAGGGGAGCGGGGCCGAGGGTACGGACGGGCGGCGCTCGAGCTGGCGGAAGGCTTCCTCGCGAACGAGCTGGGCGTCACAACCATCGCGGCCGACGTACCGGAGGGCTACGACGACGGCGCGAGGTTCCTGGAGGCGCTCGGCTACAGGGAGAGGCGGCTCAAGTCCGCCGAGATCCGCTGGGTGAAGCGGATCGCCGAGGCTTAGGGGCGCGGGACGCGAGCGCCTCATTCACCTTCGAGACGAGCGTTCCCACCTCGAAGGGCTTGCTGACCACGAAATCGATCCCGTGGGCGACCATCACCTCGTCGCTGACGGTCGCGCCCCAGCCCGTGACGAGTCCTAGGACGATCTTCGGCCCCCCCTCGACACGGACGATCCGGGCCACTTCCCAACCGCTCACGTCGGGCATCCCGAGGTCGGTGAGCACCGCGTGGAATCCCCCGGCGCGGAACCGCTCGATACCCTCCATGCCGCAGCTTCCGGTGACGATTTCATGCCCGTCGCCGGCGAGTGCGTCGCGCATCACTTCCAGAAGATTGATCTCGTCGTCCACCACGAGGATTCGCGCCTTGAACGGCGCCGGGTGACGGTGGGGTCTCGCGAGGTTTGCGGTCGCGGGATCCACGGAGGGGTAGCGCATGCGCACCACGGTTCCCACGTGTTCCGTGGATTCCACCTCGATCGAGCCCCGGTGGCGACTCACGATCCCGTAGACCATCGAAAGCCCCAGGCCGTTTCCGGATAAGCCCTTGGTCGTGAAGAAGGGCTCGAACATGCGACTCTTCACCTCTGCGGACATCCCGATGCCGTTGTCCTCCACCTCCAGAATCGATTCGGCGCCTTCGGCGCGCGCCCGGATGACGATCGTCCCCCCCTTGGGAAGCGCGTCGACGGCGTTGAAGATGAGGTTCGTGAGCGCCTCGCGGATTTCCGCCCGGGTGCCAAGGATCGGCGCGGGCCCCTCCGCATCGATTCGGATTTCCACCTTCACGCCGCGGCGCTCCGCTTCGTTCTTCCATTTGCCCTTGGTGATCTCGATCACTTCGGCCGCCACCGAAGGGAGATGGAGCACTTCGTTCTGCGACTCCTCGCGGACACGCGTGTATTGCTGGATCCGGCGCACCGTCTGGCCACCGTCCATCGCGGCCTGACGGATGACCTCAAGCCCCGAGATCACGTCCGGGTCGGAGACTTTCATCTGGAGAAGCTGGGTCCGGCCCAGAATGATCCCAAGGTTGTTGTTGAAATCATGCGCCACTCCCGCCGCGAGCTCGCCGAGCGCGCGCAGCTTTTCCCCCCGGATGAGGCGCTCTTGGAGATCGCGCTGCGCGGAGATGTCGGAGATCAAGATCATCGTCGCGGGCGCATTCTGGAAGAGGAGCCCGACCGTGTGCACCTCGACGTAGATCTGCTTTCCCGATGGCTGGCAAATCTGACCTTCCACCTGGGCGCCGTTCCCGTCCTCCAGCACCGCCTTGCGCACCTGGTGCTCCGATTCCGGATCGAACACCCCGAACGGATCGACCCCTTCTTCGAGCAGTGCCGGCGCGTCCCGCCCGGTCATCCTCTCGAACGCTTTGTTGACGAAGACCGCCCGGCCGGCCTGGACGATCAGGATGCCCAGGGGAGAGCTTTCGACCAGGATGCGGTACTTGCTCTCCGACTCGGCGAGCGCGTGGGTCCGGGATTCCACCGTGGCCTCCAGGCTCTCGTTGAGCGTGCGGAGATCCTCCCGGCTCGCCAGGATTTCCGCCTGCTGCTGATGAACCTCGTCCGCCATCCGGTCGAAATGCCACGCGAGCGTTTCCAGCTCGTCCCCGCTGCGTAGGTTGAGACGCTGCGTGTAATCCCCTCGGGCCATCGCGCGTATCGCGACCACAAGCCGCTCGATCGGCCGCGTGATGGCACGGGCCGCGAACCGCGCGCCGATCAGGCATAGAACCGCCGCGACGATCCCCGCGAGCACGAGATGGTGGGTCGTGCGCTGGATGTCCGCATTCACCTCCGCGAGGGAGATCCCGACCCTCACGGTCCCCCACTTCACGGCGTGCTCACCCACATAGACCGGGACGAGGAACTCGATGACCGGCGCGGCTTCCATGCGAGGGGTTGGCACGATCATCCAGCGGTCTTCGCGCGTCTTGATCGCCTCCACGTCCGCGCGCTCTCGTGGTGGATGCCCGAACGAGTTCCGCTCGCGGCTGTCGGCGGCGACCTGGCCCTCCTTGTCGTAGATCACCACGTAGGCCACGGCGGCGTCTCCTCGGGAGCGGCTCGCGGCCTGGCCCAGCGCGACATAGTTGTACGAGAGAAGCGATGGCGTGGAGAGCCAGGCGATGCTGTGGGCGAGCGCGAATCCCTTTTCGCGCGTCTGGTCGAGCAGCGATTCCGTCTGGTTCCGGACCACATAGGCCAGCGATACGCCCACGAGCCCGACCACGATCAGCCCGAAGGTGAGGACGATCCGGGTCTGGAGCCCGAAACGGCGCCCTGCGGGCGGGTCAACGGAGCGCTTGTGCTGGCTCACGTTCGGGGACGGGCTTTCCAATCCGGAGTTTCTCCATCGCGAGGGTCGATATGCCTAGCGGATTGACTTCCAGGCCCGAGAGGTCATCTCTCAGTCCGACGAATGTGGAAGAGTGGAAGAGCGGCACGAGCGGCGCGGCCTGGACCACGCGTTTCTCCACGTCCCGATACGCGTTCGTCCGTAGCTCGGAATTCGCCGTCCTTTGTGCGACGTCGAGGAGAGAGTCCACAGCCCGGTCGGCGTATCGGAAATAGTTGGTGCCGCTGGATGAGTAGAACAGGGCGCGAAGGAACGTATCGGGATCGGGAATGTCCGCGATCCAGGCCAGCCCGAACATCTGGGCCTGCCGCCCGGTGATGACCCTGTCGAGGTCCGTCCACGAGACGTACTTGAGCTTGATGCGGATCCCCGCCTCCGCGAGCGAGTTCACCATCACCGTGTCTACCTGCCGGACGCTCTGGTTCGCGTTCGCCTTCCAGAGCGTTATGGGAGGCAAGGGGTGGCTGGGCCCATATCCCGCAGACGCGAGCACGCGGCGGGCGGATTCGGGATCGTGAGAGAACGTCCGCTGCTCCGGGGAATACGCGGGAAGTCCGGGGGGCAGTATGCCCTGGGAGAGCACCTTCCCCGCGGGCCACAGTTTCAGCATACGCTCGCGATCCATGGCGAGCGCGATGGCCCGCCTGACCTTGGGGTTCGTGAGCGGTGCCCTCCTCGTGTTCATTCCTATGAAGGAAAGGCTCAGGTCCTGCCAGCGCACGACGCGGATCTTCGGCTTCTCCTTGAACTCCTCGAGCAGATTGAGCGGCAAGTTCGCCATGGCCGCTTCGCCACGGAGCAGCGCCTCCGCCCCCTGAGTGTCCACACCCTCCACCCCTGCCCTTGGCGCGTAGAAGACGATCGAATCGATCGCCGGCTTGCCCAGGAAGTAGGTTGGATTCGAGGCGAGGACGATGTCGCCTCCTCGACGATAGGCCAGCCTGAAAGGTCCACACCCGACGGGATTCTGGGAGAATGGGCGCTTCCCTCGCGCCTCCACCGCTTCCCGAGGCACGACCGACGCCTGATCGAGCGCGAGCGCGCTGAGGAGCGCCCCGTAGGGGCGGCTTAGTCTTATTTGCAGCTTGTAGCGGCTCAACGCGCGGATGCCGGCGATTTTCGTGGATCTTCCCGCGATGAATTCCGGTACTCCGACGATCGCATCGAGGTAGCCGGCCGCGAGTCCCTGGGAGCGGAAGGGCTCCTTGAAGAGTCGGGTCAGGCTGTAGACGAAATCGTTAGCCTCCACCTCTCGGCCGTTTTGAAAGCGGACCCCCTTGTGCAGGTCGAAAATGTAGGTAAGCCCGTCGCGCGAGATCGTCCAGCTCTCGGCGACCTGTGTGCTGGGCTCGAGGTCGGAGGTGAGCCCGACGAGAGGGCTGAAAATCTGCGCGATGACGATCGATGCATAGGCGTCGGCGGCGAGCGCGGGATCCAGCGTCCCAGGCGCCTCGTTGAAATACCGGAACACCTTGGGCCTCGACGGTATTCCGGACTGGAGCGCGCGGAGGGAGTCGATCGCCCCCCCGGGGTGCTGGGGTCCCCGTAGCTTCGGAGCGGCCAGAGCGGCCACGATCACGAGGACCAAGGCCGTGGTGATCACAATGGGGTTGGCGGGGCCGTCGTTCCTTCTCCTGTTTGACACAGCGGGCTCCCCCACGACGGGCCATGTTCACGGCGGGTAAAAGGGCGGGACCCCCGGCGCGTGGCGCCGCGGGGATCGGCGACCCTGGAACGGGTGGTCAGAGGCATGTATCGACCTCTGGATTTGTCTACTTGAGAAGAAGTTACGGGGCAGGAAGCTGCGTAGAGTTAATATAACACAATATATTGCAATATCTTATGAGATTCTAGGCGACTACTCCATGCGGTCCGCGGCGCCCAGGCCCTGAAGCGCGCGGAGCCGTTTGATTCTGGAGCGCCGTTTCTTTGCGGCGATGCGGGATTCTTCGGATTTTCGCGTGGGGGCGGTCGCGTGGCGCTGTTTCACCGGCGCGAGGGCCTCTGCGACGAGCGTCTGGAGCCGTTCGAGCGCCGCCTCCTTGTTGCGCGATTGGCTGCGGTGGCGCTGACTCGTGACGCGGAGAATCCCGCGGGGACCGATCCGGGACCCGAGAGCCGCCACAAGCCTTGCCCGCTCCTCGGGGGTGATCGCACGCGACGTACCCAAATTCCAACGCGCCTCGACCCGCGTCTCGAGCTTGTTCACGTTCTGCCCGCCTGGCCCGCTGGAGTGCGATGTACGGAACTCGATCTCGTGTAGCGGTATTTTCCCCCCGCGCGTCATGATTCTGTCGGGCCGCCGCGCGCTGTGCGTTCCTCGTGGGTGCCGTTCTGCACGAGATGCCGCAGGGCAGCCGCGCGCAGCTCGGGGATTCCTTCCCGTGTGAGGGCGGAGACGAACACCGCGCCGGGGTAACCCGCTCGAAGCCCCAGAATCGAAACCTCGTCGGGCACCGCGTCGATCTTGTTGAACACGGATAGCCTGGGCCGCCCGAGCGCGCCGATGGAATCGAGCACGGCTTCGACCGCCTGGATATGGGCATCGATGTCCGGCTCGGTTGCGTCCACGACATGGAGGAGGAGATCCGCCTCCGTGACTTCCTCGAGGGTCGCGCGAAAGGAAATGACCAGGTGGGAGGGAAGCTTGCGGATGAATCCCACGGTGTCGGTGAGAAGGGCGCGCGTGTCGCGGCCGATCGAAAAGACACGGGTCGTGGGATCCAAGGTCGCGAACAGCTGGTCTTCAACGTAGACGCTCGCGCGGGTGAGTGTGTTGAACAGCGTCGATTTCCCCGCGTTCGTATAGCCGACGAGCGAGACCTTGAAGCATCCCCGGCGGCCGCGCCGCTGCACGCGCCGCTCCTTCACAACGCGCTCCAGGTCCCGCTTCAGCTTCGCGATCTTCTCACGGATGCGTCGCCGGTCGACCTCCAGCTGCGTCTCACCGGGTCCGCGCGTCCCGATGCCGCCACCCAAGCGGGAAAGGTGCTCCCACATGCGGGTCAGCCGGGGAAGGAGGTACTCGAGCTGCGCCAGCTCCACCTGAATGCGCGCTTCGCGCGTCCGGGCGCGCCTGGAAAAGATGTCGAGGATGAGCCCGGTTCGATCCACGACCTTCATGTTGAGCTGTTCGCCTAGGTTGCGGCTTTGCGCCGGGGATAGGTCGTCGTCGAGAAGCAGGAGCGTCGCCTGCTCCTCGCCGGAGAGCACGCGAACCTCTTCGATCTTTCCCTTGCTGAGGAATGTGGACGCGCGGATGGGGCCGCGGCGCTGGAGCACCTCGCCGCGCACCTGGGCGCCGGCCGTTTCGGCGAGGAGGCGAAGCTCGGTCAGGAACTGGCCATTCTCAGCTCGCCGCGTCCTCGTTTCGCGGCCGGCGAGAATGGCGCGCTCCCTATGCAGGTGCGATCTCCAGCTCGTAGGGGACATGCGTGAGGTTTTCAAACGTTCCATCCTGATGAGCGTAGATCACGTCCTCGATCCGCACGCCCAGCCCTCGTGACGGGTAGTAGAGGCCCGGCTCCACCGTGAACAGCGAACCCGGGAGGATGAGATCCGGATTCGTGGCCGCGCTCAGGCGTGGCCGCTCGTGCACCTCGAGGCCGATGCCGTGCCCGAGCCCGTGGACGTAACCTTCCTCCACCCGCTCGTCCTGGCGGATCGTCTTGTGACCGTGCGCTTCGAAAAGGTCGCACACGTTCTCCTGGTAGACCCGACCGGGCGTCCCGACCGCCAGCCGATCCACCGTTGCCTTCACCGCGTCGTGGACCAGGGTGTGAAGCTCCTTCAGCTCCCGAGGCGCCCGGCCCACGCAGTAGGTTCGAGTCACGTCGAAGTAGTAACCACCGTTCTCCTGGGCCGGATACAAATCGACCACGATCGGGCGCCCCTCTTCCAGAACGTCCTGGTCGTTTCCCTCGTTGTGCGGCACGCCGGCGTCGCGACCCATCGCGATAATATTGCCGTGCGGCTCCACGAGCCCGGCTTCGAAGAAGATCCGGCGCACTTCGCGGCGGAGCCGCCCGATCGTGACCCAGCCATCCGCATCGCGCAGTTTCTTCCCGTCGAGCCGCGCGCGCTCGATGATCTCGCGGATGCGCGCGTACGCTCGCTCGCATACGGCGGCGACCGACCGGACCGTCTTCACCTCGTCGGGGTCTTTCGTGCTGCGCGCGAACTCGAACAGTCCCGGATCCTCATCCTCCACGAGCTCGATGTCGGGCTTGATCTTCCCGAGATAATTCAGAATGTGGTAGTACCAGCCGACCTGAACCACGCCCTCTACCAGGACCCGCCCGCGCACGCCAAGGTTATCGAGAACGATCTGCATGAGGCGCGCGGAGGCGCGCACCTGGTTTCCCTCCTGCTCGAGCAGCTTCATCCAGCCGAGCGAGCCGTAGTCTCCCAGCTCGAACCCGGTGGCGGCCGCGCTGTCCCGCTCCATCGCGTGGTGGACGAGATAGGGCTTCGCCCCTGGGCGCCAGACGACGATGCCCTTCAGGTGCGCACGGGGCCCGGTGAGATATCGGAACGTGGGGCTCATGTGCTCGCCCTGGAGTACGACCGCGGCCGAGAGACCGCGCTCTTTCATGAGGTGGTCGATGTCTCGCTTCATGCGCGTCCCTTCATGTCCGGAACAGAACGGACTCGTTGGAGAAAAGCCTCGTCGCGATGACGAGCATGACGGCCGCCATCGCCGCGCTCATGCCGATCGCGACGATCGCGTGGATGGGCACCACCGTGTCGGTGAGAATCTCGCGCTGCAGCAGCGCGGTGTTCAGGATCGGGACCGCGAATCGCCCGATCGGGGGCGCCCCGACTTGCCGGAAGCTTCCCAGGCCGAGGAAGACCGCGGCCATGTAGACGTACGTCGCGTAGGTTTGCCCTTCGCGCATGCTCCGCGCGAAGCAGCCGATCGCCACCAGCGCGGCGCCCAGGAAAATCGCTGTAGGGAGGACCGTCAGGAAAATGAAGAGCGCCTGATCGGGCCGAATCGTGAGCTGGAGTGACTGGCCGGACAGCGCCGGCATGAGCCCCGCAAGCACCGTGAGGTTGAACCAGAGTCCGAAAATGCCGATGAACCCCGCCGTCAGCGCGGTCGTGATCACCGCCATGCATTTGCCGAGCACAAGCTCGCCGCGGGATGTCGAGGTTGAGAGAAGCGTCTCGAGGGTGCTCCGCTCCTTCTCCCCCGTCGTCGTGTCGATCGCGATGTGCATGGAGCCGGCCGCGACCATGAAGACGAGGATATACGGGATGACGAGCGCCGCGATGAAACGCCCCGTCTCCGCCTTCGAAGAGACGTCGCGATGCTCCACGGAGATCGCGGGAGGCTGGTTGACCTGGGCGCCGTGACTCTGTGCCCAAAGAACGATCAGCGCGCGGCGGACGTCGTCGAGGACCGGCCGCGTCCGTTCCTCAGCCGCGGAGGACTTGTGGTCGGCGTCTTTGTAGAGAAGCTCCACCTTGACGGAATCGCCGCGCGCGATGGCCGGTTGGATTCCCGGCGGAAGCACCAGCACGGCATCGACGCCGGCCACGCGCACCTGGAGGGTGCTCTCCTCCTTCTTGTTCTGGGATTCGATCCAGCCCATGAAGAGCATGAGCCCTGGGTAGAGAACGAAGGGAACCACGAACACCGCGATGATCGTGCGGCCGTCCCGCAGCGCGTCCCGGAGCTCCTTCCGCCAAACGGACCAGGACCTATGCGTCACCGTTCACCTCGCCGACCGTCTTCACGAACACGTCTTCCAGCGAGCCGCCGCCGTTCTCGCGCCGGAGCGAGTCCACGGTTCCCTGGGCCAGGATCGACCCCTTCTCGATGATCGCGATCTCGTCGCAGATCCGCTCGGCCTCGGTCATGATGTGGGTCGAGAAAATGATCGTGCGCCCTTTCGCCCTCAGATCGCGCACGATCTTCAGCACCTCGCGCGCGCCCAGCACGTCGAGCCCGGAGGTCGGCTCATCGAAGATGAGCACAGGCGGGTCATGAAGCACGACGCGAGCGAGGGAGAGGCGCTGTTTCATCCCGGTGGACATTTTCCCGACGCGCTTGTCGAGAAAGTCACCCAGGCCGAACGAGCCCTTGAGCTCCGAGATTCGGGAGGAGATCGCCGGGGACGCCATTCCCGTCAGCTGACCGAAATACTCCAGCAGCTCCCGGCCCGTCAGCCGGTCGTAGAGTTTGGTGTCGCCGGAGAGATAACCGATCCGCTTCCGCACCTCGCCGGCGCGATCGTTCACATCGAAACCGTCGATCTTTGCCGTGCCCGAAGTGGGTGCCAGGATCGTGGCCAGCATGCGAAGGGTGGTGGTTTTCCCGGCGCCGTTTCTCCCGAGCAGACCAAAGACTTGACCCGGCGAGCAAACGAAGGAGATATCGCGGACCGCCGGAATGTCGCCCTTCTTGCGGTCGTGGAAGGTCTTACGAAGGTTCAGAACTTCGATCAATCGGACTCCGGGAGCCTCGCGGGGAAGGATTGCCATGATTTTGGCGCCCGGGAATTCTAGGCATTCGGGCTGGAAGTGTCAACGCCGGCGGCGTGCCATCGCGCCGCGGTGGGCGGGCGGCGAATCGAACCTTGATGCGCGGAGTCTAAATCGTTAGTTTTCCCAACTCGTGTGGGAGGGCGTTCCACTCATCGTGTAAGGAGTCTTGGCCCATGTCCGATGCGGTAGTCCAGGTTAGCGATAGCACGTTCGAATCCGAAGTGCTGAATTCGAAGGTCCCGGTTCTGGTGGATTTCTGGGCCGAATGGTGCGGGCCATGTCGCATCGTGTCCCCCGTCGTGGAGGAAGTCGCGAAGCAGTACCAGGGGAAGATCAAGGTCGCGAAGGTGGACGTGGACCAGAATCAACGGATCGCGGCGCAGTATTCGATCCGCAGCATCCCCAGCCTCTACGTGTTCAAGGGCGGAAAGATTGTCGAACAGATCGTCGGCGCGGTCCCCAAGCACCAAATCGTGTCCGTGCTCGACGGCGTTCTCTCGGCGGTCTAAACAGCGGATTCACTGCAAATCGGACGACAGGCGCAGATCGAGCAGTTGTGCTCGCTCGGCTGCGCTCGAAAATCCACGGAACGCACGGACTCGGCGATCGCCAGAATGCGATCCCGGGTCCGTTCCAGTTTTTCCTCGGACCGCGTGGACGTCCCGACCGCCCCGCCCAGGACGTAGCGCAGCTCGAGCCTCTGGGGCACGCGGCCCGTCAGCTCCTTGTGGGCGAGCGCGTAGATCGACAGCTGCAGATTGTCTCGAGCGCTCGCGTCCGCGTGTTCCTCCCCTTCCAGCTCGCTCGTTTTGTAGTCGGTGATGACGACTCCGTCGGGCCCCTCGTCCACCCGGTCCATCCTGCCTGAAACGATGACGTCCCCGAGGTTGAATCGGAACGAGCGCTCGACGTCGGTGGGCGGCTCTTCGCCCAGGACCTCGCGCTCGAGGAAGGAGCGGAGCGCGGCGGCGCCCTGCTCGAACCGGCGTCGCGCGTGTTCCTCCGATCGGTATCCTTCGTTTCTCCAGCTCGACCGGTAAACCTCGAGGACCTGCTCGAACGTCGGCGGCTCGCCCAGGCGGTGCCGTTCCAGAGCGAAGGCGACCGCCTGGTGGACCGCGTTCCCGAAGTTCACACGATGGTCCAGGGTCAGAATGGGATCGACCGCGAGCACGTGGAGGAAGTGGTACTTGAGGGGGCACGTGTCGTAGTCGGCGATACGCTGATGGCTGAGCCGGATCGGCTCGTGAGCCGGCGGGCGCGCGAGCGGGGGAAGGCCCTGGGGCGCGTCCGTTCGGTAGGCTTCCAGCTCTTCCATCACGCGCTGTCTCTTTTGCGCTGGCGCGGGTTTTCCCAAGTCGAACGCTTCCGATAGGAACTCGCTTCGCTGTCGGGGCCTCTTGCCGCCGTAATCGACAGCATGGGTGGCGATCAGCTCTTCCTTCGCGCGCGTGAACGCGACGTAGCAGAGACGGCGTTCCTCCTCCTTGTGCAGCTCAGAGCTCGTCCTCTCTCCCGGGGCCAGCTCGACCGGCACATCGATTCCGCGGCGGAGATTGCGCGTCGGGAAACGGTCGGTCGCGGCTTGCACGAGATACACAACCGGAAACTCGAGTCCCTTCGCGCGGTGGATGGTGAGCACCTGGACCACGTCCGACTCCTCGCCGATCTCCGCGACGGCGGGGTCTTCGCCGTAGTCCATGATCGCCCCGAGATGCCGCAGAAAGAGCGGCACGCGATCGACCACCGCCACGGACGCGAACATTTGGACCACCTTGAAGAACTTGACGATGTTCCGCGCCTTGATCTCGTCCTCGAAGCTCGAGGGGGCGCGAAGCCGCTTGATGATCCCGCGGCGTTCAAGATAGGCGCGCAGAACCTCCCCCACCCGGTGGTCGCGCGCCGTGTGCTTGAGCGCGCGTAGATCCTCGAGCATCGTCGCGATCCGTTCCCTCCCCTCCTCGGAGATCTCGACGGCGGTCGAGCGGTTGCTCGCCCGCTCCATGAGCGTGCGGAGCTTCGTCGGCTCCGAGGAAAGCTCGTGCACCAGCCGGCTCAAGTCGTCGCCCGGCACGCCGTAGGCGGACTCCGCGAGGTGGTACAGGTGATCTTCGCGGGCGTCCTGAGACAGGGAATACAGGAGCGCCACCATCTCCCGGATCTCGGGGCGCTGAAAAAGCCCTCGGCTACCCGGGAAGTAGTACGGCACACCCTGCTCGTCGAGCGCGCGGAGGAACGGCTCCGCGTTTTTGTTCGAGCGCACGAGAATCGCGATGTCGCGACACCGGCGTGCTCCCGATTCGACCGCGGCGCGGATCTCCGCCGCCACCCAGGCGGCTTCCTCCGCCTCGGTGGGCAGCTCCTTGATGCGAGGCATCGGCCCGGTCCGCTCGGTGAGGAGCTCTTTCGAGATCAAGAGCCGTGTCTCGAGGCGATCTTGATTCACGAGAATGAGCCGCCGCGCGGATTTCAGGATCTCCCGCGTCGAACGGTAGTTCCGCGTGAGCACGATGGAGCGCGCGTCCGGGAAGAACTCGTGGAACTTGAGAATATTCTGAAGGTGGGCGCCCCGGAATCGATAGATGCTCTGGTCATCATCGCCCACGACGACCAGATTCCGGTGGACCGCCGTGAGGCGCCTCACGATCTCGAACTGGACCGGATTCGTATCCTGAAACTCGTCCACGAGGACGTATCGGAAACGCTGCTGCAGGAATTGCAGCGCCGATGGGCTCTCGTCGAAGAGCCGGAGCGTGAGCGCGAGAAGATCCCCGAAATCGACGAATCCCTGCTTCCAACCAAGCGTGTTGTAGCGATCCGCGGCCCGAGCCAGCTCCAGGGCCCGCGCGAAGCCGTCCCGCGCCGCTGGGTCCGTCTCGGAGCGCGCGAGCCCTGCCTCGGCAAAGCGGCGCAGCTCTTCCGCGGCGATCGGGTAGTCCTTGAGCTTGTTGAAAAACCCTGCCAGCTCACGCAGGTACTTGGTCGGGTCGGAGAGCGGCGCGTATTGGTCCAACCCGAGCTCCTCGAGATGCTCCGCGAGAAAGAGCGCCTGCGCCGTCTGGTCCAGAACCGTGAAGCTGGGGGCGATGCCGATTTCGATCCCGAAGCTCGAGAGCACCTCCTCGCCGAACGCGTGGAACGTGGCGATGTGGGCATCGGCGTATCCGTAGGGAACGAGCACGTCCACGCGCTCCTGCATCTCGGTCGCGGCTTTTTCGTTGAACGTGAGGGCCAGGATTTCCGAGGGGCGGGCGCGCCCTGAGGCAATCAGGTGCGCGATGCGGCGCGCGATGACGGTGGTCTTTCCCGTCCCGGCGCCGGCTACGATGAGTAGCGGCCCTTGGTCGTGCTCGACCGCGGCACGCTGCTCCGGGTCGAGCCCTTCCAGGTCCGACGTCGCCGGCGGATGAGGTCCCGCCGGCCTCATCGCGGAAACAGCAGGAACGCGAGCGTGACGACGGGCGCGTAGATGCAGAAGAGGATCATGCAGAATCCGAGGATCTCCCGGAAATCCAGCCTCGCCGCGGCGAGGAGCGGGATCGCCCAGAAAGGCTGGATGATGTCGGTCACCATGTCGCCCCAGGCGTAGGCCGTCACGACCTTGGCCGCGGGAACCCCGAGCGTCTTGCCCGCGGCGAGGATGTAGGGCGCTTCGATCGCCCACTTGGACCCTCCCGAGGGAACGAAGTAGTTCACGATTCCCGAGTACCAATACACGATCACAGGATACGTATGCGCGGTTGCCCCCGCGACGAAAACCCCGGCCAGCGACTCGGCCAGGTGGGTCTCGCGGATGATGCCGTACATCCCCGCGTAGAGCGGAAACTGCAAGATGATTCCGAAGACGAGCCCGCTCGCCTCCTCCGCGGCCGCGACGAGCGACGCGGCGGAGGGATGGAGGGCGATCGCGAGACCCATCATCACAAAGTTGAGCACGTTCAAGGTGACCGGGTGCTGCGTCCTCACGAAGATGTAGTCCACGACCCAGACCAGCGCGAGCGCCCCGAAGGTGAGATTGACCCATCTCGAGAATTCGAGCTTGGTCGCGGGCGCTGGTTTCAGCGCCGCCGGCGGGTGAGGCGGCTCGAACACGTGGATCGCCTCCAGCTGGGCCGGCGTCGCCTCGATCGTCTCCGCCGGGGCCGGATGCAGGAGGGGCGTGACGATCGAGAAGATGAGCACGACGATCGCCACGAGGATGAGATTGAAGGACGAAAAAATAGTCGCGGAAACCGGGATGATGCCGATCTCCGATTCGAGGAAATGCCCCGGGGTCGCGACGAGGAGCGGCGCGGAAGCGGAGAGCCCGGCGTGCCACGTCGTGCCCATGCCGAGATACGCGGCCGCGAGAAGGAGCCTGTAATCGGCTCCTGCCCTCCGGCGTCCCAGCTCGCGAACCAGGACGGCGCTTCCCACGATACTGATCCCCCAATGAATCAACGCGAGGAGCATCGAGCAGAGCGCGACCAGAAGGATCGACTGGCGCGGCGTGCGGGGTCGTGACGCGAGCCACGCGAGCGCGCGTCGTACCGGAGGTGACACCGCGACGACACTCCCCGTGAACATGATGAGGCACATCTGCATGGAGAAAGGGAGGAGCTCCCAGAACCCGTCTCCCCAGGCTGCCACGCACGTGATGAAGGAGGCGCGGCCTGCCGTGACCCCGAGGATCAGCACGATGAGCAGATGGGTTCGAGGATGGCAACGCAGGTGGAAGCGGCGTAGAATGCCGGCCCATGAACGTCGAAGTGGCAGCCATCAGCTCGAAGAGAGCCGGCACGCCACTCCCCCAGGTGGCCGACTATTTCCGTGCGATCGTGGACCTCGGCCGGCGCTCGTTCCGACCCGCCCTGCCCGCGCTCCTTCTCCTCTATTTCTACCGCCTCGCCATCGGCGTCTACATGGCGCTCTCGGACTACACCTATACCGAGGGAAGAGACGCGATCGGCGCCCTTCTGCCACAGGTGGTGATCATAGGAACCTTTGTCCCGCTCCTGCTCCTGATCTACACCCCGTTCCTTCCGCTGCAAGACGGCCTCCTGCGCGGGCGCGGCGTGAGCTTCGCCGCCGCGATCCGCCAGGTGTTCGAGGTCTCGTGGAATTTCATGCTTTCCGGAATCGCCCAGATGCTGATTCTCTTCACGCCGTTCGTGGCGCTGTGCCTCGTGGCGGGCATCATGGTCTCGGTCAGCGGTGCGGATCCCGAGGCTGCCCGCGTCGTCGCCATGATGTTCGTGCTGCTGGCGGGAGTCCTCTGGACCCTCATCGGAAGCCTTTTCTTGATGTTCGCGACTCCCGCGGTCGTGCTCGACGGCGAGGGTCCGGTCCGATCCATCTCGACGAGCATCCGTCTCGTACGAGAGCACCTGGCGGGTCTCGTGGGCAGGCTCGTGGCCTTCGCGTTCGTCGCGACGATCGCCTATCTCTTCGCCATGATGCCCGCGGCGATTCTCACCGCCGCGGAACAATCGTCGGACGTCGCTTCCGTTCCGTTCAGGGTGGCGGGCGTGATCTGGTCGAGCGCGGTCGATACCCTCGCGTTCCCGTTCTGGGTGGCCGCGCTCATGGTGCTGTACCGCGCCCTCTTCCCACCAGCCGCCGAGGCTCAGTCGCGCGCGGCACTGGCGATCGAGGCTGAATTCCGCCCGGCGTCGACAGCCCCTTTCGAATAGCGTCCCGTGTCCCCACCCGCGGTCGTTCACTCCGACGGCTATTTCGCCGACATCGGCGCGCACGTTTTCCCGACTCGGAAGTTTCGCCTCCTTCGGGCGGAGATCGTGCGGCGGGGCCTTCTCGCCGACTCCGATATCCTCGGCCCCGAACGCGCGAGCTTGGAGCAGGTGCTTCGTGTTCACGATCGCGCGTACGTGGACAAGCTCGCCCAGGGGCGACTCTCCGTGCTCGAAGAGGCGGTGCTGGAGCTTCCGTACTCGAAGCAGCTCGTCGAAGCTTCGTTCCTGTGCGCCGGCGGCAGCATCCTCGCGGGACGTGAGGCGCTCACGCGCGGCGTCGGGATCAACCTGGGCGGCGGGTTTCATCACGCGTTCCCGGATCACGGCGAAGGCTTTTGCGTTTTCAACGACGTCGCGATCGCGATCCGCGCGCTGCAGCACGAGGGGCTGATCCGACGGGCCGCCGTGATCGACCTGGACGTACATCAGGGAAACGGAACGGCCGCCATTTTCCGCGACGATCCAAGCGTCTTCACCTTCTCGATGCATGAGGAGCAGAACTACCCTGCGGTCAAGCCTCCGAGCGATCTCGACGTCGGGTTGGACACCGGGACCCCAGGCGCGGAGTACCTTTCCGCGCTCGAGCGCCACGCGCCCGCGATCCTGGATCGCCACCGCCCGGATCTCGTCGCGTACGTCGCGGGAGCGGATCCTTTCGAGCAGGATCAGCTAGGCGGCTTGAAGCTGAGCCGCGAGGACCTTCGCAGGCGGGACCGGGTGGTGTTCGGTGCCTGCGCGGCACGCGAAATCCCGGCTGTCGCGTTCCTGGCGGGCGGATACGCGTTGAGATTGGAGGACACGGTGGGCATCCACGCGGACATGGTCGAGGAAGCGTTCCAGGCGGCCCGGGCTTGATTTTTTCGCCCATATCCTTTATGATTGCAAGGACTTGGCCGAAATCGCCGCAAAGCCCGCCCTCGTAACTTCTTCCTTCGCAGGAGATTTGCCGTCCGAATCCGCCGCTCGCCTGGGGTTCGCCATGCACTGGCTCTTCAGGCTCGGCATGCTCCTCGAGTTCGTGGGTCACGGCTCAGCCGGCGTCTCACTCAAGGAAGGATGGATCCAGTACTTCGCGGTCTTCGGATTCGATGAGCCGACGATCCACACACTCATGCCGATCGTGGGCGCGACCGACATCGCGCTGGGGATCCTCGGCTTTGTGAGCCCGCGCCGCTGGGCTCTCGTCTGGTGCGCGTTCTGGGGACTCATGACTGCGTCGCTCCGACCGATAACGGGTGAATCCTTCTGGGAGGTCTTGGACCGGGCCGGCAATTATGGGGGTCCGCTGGCGTTTCTCATTCTGAGCGGGTGGCCGCGCACGGCCGGAGAATGGACGGCGCCGATCCGCTGGCGCCCGGCGACGCGCGCGACCCTCGAGCGCCTGGCCGTGATCTTGAAATGGATCACCGCGCTCACCCTGATCGGGCACGGCGCCTACGGCGCTCTACTGCAGAAACCGATGCTCCTCGACCAGTATTCGAGGGTGGGGCTCACCACGCTCCCTCTCGTCGGCTCGAGGTTCGTGCCGGCCCTGGGTTGGATCGAGATAGCGTTGGGCGTCGCGATCGCGATCCGGCCCTTCCGCCGGCTGGCTCTGGCCGCTTGCGTCTTTAAGGTCGTGACGGAACTCCTCTACCCCGTCACGGGTTATCCCCTGTACGAGTTCGTGGAGCGCGGGTTCAGCTACGTCGCGCCGTTCGCGCTCTATCTTCTGCTCCCATACGTGAAGCGTTCACCGGAGAAGGCCGCCACATGAGCCTCGAATACAGAATGGTAGCCAAGGTAGCCTGGGCGGTGATCGCCGCCATGGCCCTTCCTCTCGCGGCGAGCGCCCAGGTCCAGACGGGTCTAGTTCCGCCCGAATCCTGCGTCGGCGTGGTCGAGGCCCCGACCGCTACCGCGACCTCCGGCGAAGCTACCGCGCCCGCCAATGCGGCCGTCGCCGAGCCGGTTTCGACCGCCGCGCCGGCGCCGACAAGGATCGTCCCAGCCGTTCCGAACGCCGCCACGGACTCGATTCCGCACATCGCCGATTCCACGCTCGTCCGCGATCTGAGGAAGGGCGGCTACGTCCTCCTTTTTCGCCACGCGATGACGAACTGGAATGAGCGGGACGGCGCGGAGGGTGATTTCGCCAACCGGGCCAAGCAGCGCAACCTGAGCCAGTCGGGAAGGGCCCAGGCCGTCGCCCTGGGGAAGGCGATCGCCGCGCTCGGGATCCCCATCGAGAAGGTGCTCGCGAGCCCGATGTGGCGCTGCCGCGATACCGCGCAGCTTGCGTTCGGCGCCTACGACACGACGATCATGCTCTACGGGAAGGGGCCGACATTCCGGGAGGCGCGTATCAAGATGCTGAGCACGGCACACGCCGCGGGCAAGAACCTTGTCCTTGTGGGTCATCAGGACCACTTCATCCCGATCGTTCCCGGCCTGAAGCGCGATCAGCTCAAGGAGGGGGACGCGCTCGTGTTCCAGCCTCTCGGGAGCGGAATGTACAAGGTCGTGACGCAGGTCACGCCCGTCGAGTGGGCAAAGCTCGCGGGGACCCCGGCGCCGCCCGAGCCGGGCGAGACCCCTCCCGTCGGCTCGATGCCCGCCGTCCCGCCCGGGCAAAGCGGCGGCGTAGCGCAGCCCGACATCCACCGCCACTAGGCAACAAGAAGGGGCGGAACCTTTCGGTCCCGCCCCTCCCCTTGCTTCTGAACCTGACCTTGGTCTAGTACATGTCCTCGTAGCCGCCGCCACCACCGTGCGGGCCCGCGGCCTGAGCCTTCTTCCTCTCGGGAATCTCGACGACCAGAGCTTCCGTCGTGAGCAACAAGGAAGCCACCGATGCCGCGTTTTGCAACGCGGAGCGCGTTACCTTGGTCGGATCCACGACGCCTGCCTCGAACAGATCCTCGAACTTCTCCGTCTCGACGTTGAAGCCGACCGTGTTCTTCTCCTTGCGGGCTTGCTCCACGACCACCGAGCCTTCCAGGCCCGCGTTGTTCACGATCTGACGCAAAGGCTCCTCGAGCGCGCGCTTCACGATGTTCGCCCCGATGAGCTCGTCACCTTCCAGCTTCAGCTTGTCGATGGCCGGGATGCAGCGGATCAGCGCCACGCCGCCCCCCGGGACGATTCCTTCCTCGACCGCCGCGCGCGTCGCGTGGAGCGCATCCTCGACTCGAGCCTTCTTCTCCTTCATCTCGGTCTCGGTCGCCGCACCCACGTTCACAACCGCCACGCCGCCCGCGAGCTTCGCCAGGCGCTCCTGGAGCTTCTCCTTGTCGTAGTCCGAGGTCGTGTCCTCGATCTGCTTCTTGATGAGGGTGATGCGACCCTGGATGTCCGTGGTCTTGCCCGCGCCTTCCACGATGGTCGTGTTGTCCTTGTCCACCGTGACCCGCTTGGCGCGCCCCAAGTCCTCGATCTTCACGTTCTCGAGCTTGATCCCCAGATCCTCGGTGATGAGTTTACCCGCGGTGAGGATCGCGATGTCTTCGAGCATGGCCTTCCGGCGATCGCCGAAGCCCGGCGCCTTCACCGCGCACGCCTGGAGCGTGCCCCGGAGCTTGTTCACGACCAGAGTCGCGAGCGCCTCACCTTCGACGTCCTCCGCAATCACGAGAAGCGGCTTCGCCTTCTGCGCCACTTTCTCCAAGAGCGGGAGGAGGTCCTTCATGTTCGAGAGCTTCTTCTCGTAGATCAGGATGTAGCAATCCTCGAGAATCGCTTCCATGTTCTCTTTGTCGGTGACGAAGTAAGGCGAGATGTAGCCCTTGTCGAACTGCATCCCCTCGACGAGATCGAGGGTCGTCTCCATCGACTTGGCTTCCTCGACGGTGATCGTGCCGTCCTTACCCACCTTGTCCATGGCGTCCGCGATGATCTTGCCTATCTCCTGGTCGCCGTTGGCGGAGATGCTCGCCACCTGCATGATTTCTTTGGGGTTCTTGACGCTCTTCGAGAAGGTCTTCAGCTCTTCCACAACCGCCCGGACCGCCTTGTCGATCCCGCGCTTGATGCCCATCGGGTTCGAGCCGGCGGTGACGTTGCGGAGCCCCTCGCGGAAGATCGCTTCGGCAAGCACGGTCGCCGTGGTCGTCCCGTCGCCTGCGACGTCGGAGGTCTTCGTCGCGACCTCGCGCACCATCTGGGCGCCCATGTTCTCGTAGCGGTCCTCGAGCTCGATCTCCTTGGCGACGGTCACGCCGTCCTTGGTGATCGTGGGTGATCCCCATTTCTTGTCCAGCACCACGTTCCGGCCGCGCGGTCCCAGCGTAACCTTGACCGCCTTGGCCAGCGTCTGCACGCCCGACAGCACGGCCTGGCGCGCCTTTTCATCAAAAATGATTTCCTTCGCAGCCATTCTCATCACTCCTTTATGGATGGAGGTCTCGCGAGAAACCTCAGGGATCAGCCGACGATGGCGAGAACGTCCTCCTCGCGCATGATCAGGTATTCGCTGCCGTCGATCCTGACTTCGGTTCCGGAATATTTGCCCATGAGGATCTTGTCGCCCGCCTTCACCTCGAGAGCGATGCGCTTTCCGTCATCGGTCAGCCGCCCGGGGCCGGTGGCCACGACTTCCGCCTGCTGCGGCTTTTCCTTGGCGGTATCCGGAATGATGATCCCACCGCGCTTCGTTTCGGGCTCCTCGAGGCGGCGGACGAGGATGCGATCGGCCAAAGGCTTCACGTTCATGTTAGAGGCTCCTCTTGTTCCAGGGGTCTTCGATGGTGACTCGGTTTTCGGCTTGCTCTTGGTCTCTGGCATGATTGACAAATGGGCAGAAGATTGACTCTTCGCCCCCTCCTTGTATCCCTATATACGCAGTTGCCGTGCCGTTGGTTCGCGACCGGAGGCAGTCCGGCGCGAACGTGGTGCCCCGGGCGCGTTTGAGTCGCCCGATTTAGGCAGGGCCCCCGCGGAAGGCGCGGGCCGACGGGCGCGTCATTGCCCAAACGGCATGCGGCTTGTGGAGCAACCGGTCTAATCCCTATACTCGCCGGGGTTTCCAGCCCGTTCATGGCAAACAAGCGGCCCACCTCCAAACGCCCCAAGCACACACACCCCTCTGCCAAAAGGGCGGGCGATCCGCAGAGCCGCCGGCGCAGACGATGGCCGGGGGCGATCCGGCCCGATTGGGTGTTGCTCGCCCTCCTGGCGCTCTCGCTCGCGATCCGCCTGTGGGGGATCCACGACCGGCTTCCCGACGCCTCGCTCGGGATCAATGTCCTCGACGACTCGGTCGTGGAGGAGACGGACCGCACGACCATGGGCCGTGCCTGGACGATGTGGAGGGGAGGCACCAAGGCGACCGACCTGAACCCCCACACGGGCGGGTGGCCGGCGATGAGCTTCTATCTCACGCTCGGGCTGCAGCACCTATACAAGGTGTACTACTCTTTCAATTCGGCGGGTGCGAGCGCGGCGGACTTCCAGCGGCACATCAGCGGCGCGGGTGCAACCCCCATGTTCCTTTTCGCCCGCGTCGTGGGTGCGCTCATCGGAACGCTCACCGTCTTTCTCACGTATCGGATCGGCGCTCTATTCCTCGGCCGAGGCGTCGGGCTCCTGGCCGGTCTGTTCGTCGCGACCAACACCTTGCACGTGCTCACCTCCCAGCACGTGAGTGATCCCAACCTCCTCGCGCTTCTTTTCGTCCTGCTCGCTACCCCGCCCTTGCTCCGGGCGGCCGAGGGGGGAACGACGCGGGACTCCATTCTCGCAGGGGCCATGATCGGGCTCGCCGGGGCCTGCAAGTACGTTCCGCTCGTCCTCGGCTTGCCACTCGCGCTCGCGCACCGGCACACGGATCGGAAACAAGATCGTGCCGGAGGCGGCAAACGCACCTCGTTCTTTGGTGATCGTGCCCTCTGGGCGGGCATGATCGCCGTTCCGGTGGCGGTGTTCCTCGCTTCGCCCTTTCTGTTCATCGATTGGAATCGAACGCTGCGCGACGTCGCCGCCCAACGGAAGGCGCTCTTCTCGGATTGGGTGGGACAGACCGCGTTTCCAATCTCGCTGCCGAGCTACATCGCCGTCACCCTGCCGCACGTATTGGGCTGGCCCGGCTACCTCATGGGACTCGTCGGCATGGTGCTCCTCTGGAGAGAGGGCCGGGTCAAGCGGATGCTGGTCTGGATACCCATTCTGATCGTTCTCGCGAATGGGATGCTCAAGAGTCCCCAGGAGCGCTACATCCTCGCCGCGCTTCCGTTCCTCCAGCTCGCGGCGGCGCTCGCGATCGTGCGCGGGATCGCATGGGCGCGGACGCGGGCTCCCGTGCTTGCGGCGGCGCTGCCTTTGGGGTGGGTAGGGCCCGCGCTCCTTGCCGGGATCGCGATTGCGTGGCCGCTTCCCGAGCTCATCACCACGCGCCATCAAATGAGCCTTCCGGACTCCCGCCATCTCGCGCGTCGCTGGGTCAACGCGAACCTGAGTTCCAAACGGCCCACGGTGATTGAGCTGTACGGGCCGGTCTTCACCCCAACGGAGCGCGCGATCGTGATTTGGCCGTTTTTCGCGACCCAGTCCCAGTTCGCCCGCCCGGCCTTCCACGCCGAGTTCTTGGACGGCCTGGAATACCACGTCGCGTCGGGTGAGATCTCGCGGCGCTTCGAAGCCGAGCCGGAGAAGTACCCCGTCGAAAACGCGTACTACCGCTGGCTCCGAGAACACGCGAGCGTGGTCTGGGAATCGGACGTGAAAAACGCCTCGGGCCCGCACATCGTGGTGCGCCGTCTCCCGAGGGGGATCAGCACGCGCGCGCAGAGGGACAGCGTCTTCGCCGCCGCGATGCCGGAGCCGACCCATGTGAATCGCGTCGAGCTTTGGTGCCTGGACCTCTCCAAGGTATTCACCGCCGTAGGCGATCTCGATCGCGCGGAGGAGTGGGCGCGGCGGGGACTCAGGGTCGGAGTGAAATCCATGGAACCACCTCTGCGCTCCGCGCTCGCGGTCGCCCTCTGGCGCAAGAACCAGCTCGATTCAGCCGAGGTCCAAGCCAGACTCGCGGTCGACTTGGAGCCCAGGAGCTCCACGATCCGCATGTACCACGGTGCGATTCTCGCGACGATGGGCCGATTTGCAGAAGCGCTCGCGGAGGACCGCAAGGCGTACGAGCTTTCCGGCGGAGATCCGCGGCTTCATCTCAACATCGCCCAGGCGCTGAGCCAGATGGGGCGCTTCGAGGAAGCGGTGAACGAGCTTTTGCAGGTGCCCCCCGGTCACGCGGACCGGGCACTCGCCGTACGGGACGCCGCGATTCTGTTGTTGAATCACCTGGGTCGCCCCGCCGAGGCGCTTGGGTATCTCCGGGAGGCGATCCGCCTCGATCCCAACCAGGAGCAGGCGGATCTCGTGCGGGAACAGATCGCGCGGCTCGAAGCGATGCTTGAGCCCCGGCGGTAACGGGCGCGCACGCCGCGGGCGGAAGGATCGTCCCCTTGGGCTCGACGGGGCTCCCAGGGGTCGCCCCGGTTGGATCGACGCGGGGGCCGCCAAAGCCATCGCTGCCGGAAGCTCGCTCCGATCGGCGTTGACGGCATCGACGCCGGCGGACACGCACTCGGCCAGCCCGGCATGGCAGCCATAGGCGCGGACATTGAAGATGCCTTTCTTCGCAAGGTCCATCCCGGCGTGGAGGGCGCGCACTCGGCCTCGCTCGCCCGGGTGCTGGATCGAGATCCATTGAAAGCGGGCGGCGCCCGGCGAGATGTTGCGGATGCGGCCCCGGTAATCCAGCCCCTCGATAATGCAGAGCGAATCGACGGCTCTCTCGGTCGCGGCATGGGCCAGCCCTAGCGCGCTCCCGGTCACCACGACCGTGATGCCCCGAGGCCCGTCCTGCGGGCCCGCCGCGGTGCTCCAATGGCGCGCGTATCGCTTCAGCACCTCCACGATGCCGGCGTGGAGACCCGGGGAATCCTCCTTGACGTCGAGAACCAGAAAGAACTGGAGCCCGTCGCGCTGCACGGAGGAAGCCTCCCCTTGGTGCTCGAGGATGCGATCGATCGATTCCGCGAGCGTCGGGCGATCCGCGAGCCCGCGCGCCGAGTGGTTGCACACGACGGCTCGGTCCCCCGGCCTTAGCCTTACGTCGAGCTCGAGCCCATGCACTCCGGCCGCGAGCGCGCGGTCGATATCGCTCAGGTTGAATGGTTCGCGTGCGGCGGGATGAAACTGGACCACGAGGCGGGGATGCGGAAGCTCGCAGATCGTGCTCGTGCTCGCGTCCGCGACGCCGGGCACGGAGCCCAGCGCCGCCAGAAGAGCTATCGCGGGTCCCCGAAACCGCAAAACTCGACCCGGTTCCCGTCGGGATCGCTGAAGTAGATCGAGAGCGCGTTCCAGAAGGTGAACTCGACCGGACCTTCGACCTCGAGCCCATGAGCCTCGAGCGCGGCTTTCAGCTCGGGAATCCGCGAACGCTCGGTTCCGAACGCGAAGTGATGGGGCCCGCGGATGTGCGCCGCGCCAAAGGACAGCGGTCCTTCGGTGATCCCGATCCGCTGCGCCGTTCCGGGTGCGCCGGCCCAAAACCAGGCGAACTTCTTGTTGCTCACGTCGTCCACCAAGAGACCGACCACGTCGCGGTAGAACGCGACCGATGCCTCGACGTCCTTGACGACGAGTATGATTTCCGAGATTCCGCGGAGCGGAACATCTCGTAGAGCGCCACGGCTCACAGCCCGTACTCCTTCTGCTTGCGATAGAGTGTGCGGAGCCCGATTCCCAGGATCTTGGCGGCCTTCTGCTTGTCGTATCCCACCGCGCGAAGCGTCGCCTCGATGGCCCGGCGCTCGATCTCCTGCATCGACATGCCCACCGTCACGTTCAAGTCCTCGCCCGAAGCGGAGCGCTGCTGCCGCAATTGGATCGGCAGGTCGGAGACTTCCAGCGCGCGCTTCCCCTGGGCATAGACCACCATCTCCTCGACCGTGTTCCGCAGCTCGCGGATGTTACCCGGCCAGTCGTTCTGCATGAAGCGATCGGCCACCCCACGCGTGATCCCGGTCACCTTGCGGCCATGCTCCCGATTGAACTCCTTGATAAACGTCTCCACCAGGAGGGGGATATCCTCCTTTCGCTCCCGGAGGGGAGGGACGTCGACCTGGATCACACGAATCCTATAGTACAGGTCCTCCCGGAATTCATCGCGGGCGGCGAGAAGCTCCAGCCTCCGGTTGGTCGCTGCGATCACCCGGACGTCGACCTTCACCGTCTCATTCCCCCCGACGCGCTCGAATTGCCGGTCTTGCAGGACGCGCAGCAGCTTGGTCTGCACGGCGGGCGGGATCTCGGAGATCTCGTCGACGAATAGCGTGCCCTGGTCGGCCAACTCGAAACGCCCCTTCCGCTGCTGATCGGCGCCCGTGAACGCCCCCTTCTCGTGTCCGAAGAGCTCGCTCTCGATGATGTTCGCGGAAAGCTCGGCGCAATGGAGCTTCACGAAGCGTTCGTTCCTACGCGGCGAGAGCTGGTGGATCGCCTGCGCGATCAGCTCCTTCCCGGTTCCTGTTTCACCGTAGATCAGGACGGTCGCGCGGGTCGGCGCGATCTGGACGATCTTGGAGTGGAGCTCCTGCATGGCGCGCGAGTTCCCGGTGAGGTTGGGAACCTTGAGCCGCTGGTCCAGCCGCTCCGTCAGATCCGAGACCCGGCTCACGAGCTGCTGGTGGGAGAGGGCCCGCTGGATCACGGCCAGGAGCTTCTCGAAATTGAGCGGCCGAAGCTGGAAATCGTACGCGCCTTGTCGCATCGCCCCCGTTGCGAGCTCGACCGTGCCCGCGTCCGCGATGAGGATCACGCAAACCTCGGGATTCCGGCTCTTCGCGATGTCGAGGAGGCGCATCCCGTCGACCCGGTGGGCCTTGAGCTCGGTGATCACGATCTCCGGACCCGAGCCGTCGGAAACTCCGGCCGCTTCGGGCGCGGGGCGATCGAGGAGATTGAAGGCCTGCTCGCCGTCTTTGGCCCATTGCACGTCGAAACCGTTCTCGGTCAGAAACGACACGAGCTGCTTGGTCTCGGACGAGTCCTTGTCGACGATCAGCGCGCGGGGACGATGCAGCAAGGAGGGTCTCCCATTCCGGGGAAAGTCGCGAAACGATAGGAGCTTACGACGAGGCTGGGGATCGAGTCAAGCCGGGTGGAAGGGAGGGGTTTGGAGACGCCCCCTCGTAGGGCGGGGCTACGTCAAGGCGTCTGCGACGTTGATCCCGTATTCCTCCGGGTTCAACGCCGAAACGATACCGACCGTGTACGTGTCGCTGCCTTCTTCACGATGGCTCAGGTCCACGATCGAGCCGTCGACCCGCTTGCGGTCGCGGTCGGCGACGATTTTCACCTTGGGACGGAAGATGTCGTGCGCGTTGTGCTCGGTCACGATCCCGATTTCGTTCGTGTCGAGAAGAACGACGGTGCCTGCCGGGTACATCCCGACCGTGTTCACGAAGGCCTTGATGAGGAGCCCGTCGAATTTCTCGCGGTTCGCGACCAACATGTGATGGAGCGCCTCATAGGGCGTGAACGGCGACTTGCGGTAGGACCTGTGCGCGGTCATCGCGTCGAAACAATCGGCGATCGCCACGATCCTACTGAAGAGCGACATCCTGAGATGGTCTCCGAGCTTGGGATACCCGCTCCCATCGATATTCAGGTGGTGCTCGAACGCCACGATCATCGCGCGCAGCGCGAGCTCGTTCAGGCCTCGGAGCTTCGAGATCATTTTCACCCCCTGCACGGGGTGATCGGTCATGAGCTTCCACTCCTCGGCGGTCAGCTTCCCGGGCTTGTTGAGCACCCACCCCGGGATCGTTGCCTTGCCGAGGTCGTGAAGGATCGCGGCGACCCCGAGCTCGCCCAGCATCTTCTTCGAGAGCCCGAGCCGCTGCCCCAGGGAAATCGAGAGAATGGAGACGTTGACGCAGTGTTGGAACGTGTACTCGTCGTGGTTCTTGATCGCCGTCAGCCCGACCAGCGAGAACTCCTCGTTTAGGATCAGGTCGACGATCGACTGGACGGCGCGCTTCGTCTTGCGTAAATCGACCGGCCGGCGATCGCGCGCGCTGAGCATCAACATCTTCGTGGCTTCGATCGCGCGGTAGAAGGTGCGCTTGGCCGCCTTGCGCGAGTCGCGAACCTCCTCGATGTTGATCGTTCCGCTCTGGGGAACAATGGTCCGTAGGGGCACCAGGTGCTCGACCGACAATTTGCCCAGCGCCGCGCCGAAGTCCTCGTAGGGATCCGAGGACTTGCAGTCCACATCCAGGAACAACCGAACGAATTTCTTCACCTCCGGAGGCGATACCTTACCGGTGAACGCGAAGCCCGAAAGTCCGCGCGTCCGGAACTCGTCGATCAGGTATTGATAGCTCGCGTAGCTCGATCCATCGAGCTTGAGGCGGCTGTGGTTGATGTAGAGGAAATCTCCGACGGCCTGGAGCTTGAATTCCCGCTCGGCCGTGAAGAGCTGCTCCACGGTCTCGATGAAATTGACCAGGGGGCCGTGGAAGGCGACGTTTCCGACGTCATGGATCTTGGCGGTCTTGAGCAGCACGCAGAGCTGCATGGCGAGGCTGCGGCCCTGGACGACGATGCGCTGGACGGTTCCGTCCTGCATGCCTCCCGCCGGAGTCGCGGTGCGCGTCGTGGGTCCCGTCATTGGCTCCCCTCCTCCGACCCCATTCCTGATGCCGTGGGCTCCTCTTCCATCGAATCCTGCCGCTTGCCGGCGGCATTCCGAACCGTTTCGAGCGCGGACTCCACCGCCTTGCGGACCGGCTCGCGCTTGCTGGTGAGCTCGTGATTCAAGACCTCGATCGCCTTCGGGGATCCGAGCCACGCAAGCGCCAAGGCCGCGTTCATGCGCTCCTCCTCGTTCCCGCCTCGGAAGATCCCGCCTCGCGTCAGCATCTCGTGCAGCCGGGGCACGAAGGGGTCCGATCCGGACTTGCCCACCGCCTCGAAGAAGACGCGGCGCTCGTTCTGGTCCCTGCGCACGAACTCCGGAGCCTGGATCGCGCCCCAAATGCTCTGCGCGGCTCGGTCGTCGCGCTTCTGCGCGAGCGTCAACGCGGCCTGAATCCGGACGCTCGCGTCGATATCGCGGAACGCGGAAACGAGGAACGCGCGGCTCGTCGGGCTCTCGATGTTCCCGAGCGCCCGGACGGCCTCCTTGCGCACCCTCACGTCCTCGTGGTGGAGCGCCCGGTCCAGGGCCCGTTCGACCCCCTGATGCGCGATCCGGCCGAGCACGTAGACCACGTTCCGAATGACGTACCACCGCGAATCTCCGAGGCGGGATATGAGTACATCCACGTCGTCCTTGCAGGAAATCGCAAGCGCCTCACAGAGCGCACGGCGGTGCTTCATGTGGTTGACCTGGCCTAGGAGGTCGCAGACGGCGCCCGCCGAGGTGGGCCCGATCTGCACGAGAAAGTTGGTGAGCAACCCGGGATCTAGGTCCGGATGGGCGTTCAGGATCGGGGCGAACTGCCCGAGGAAGCTCGGGCGGCCTATTTCGCGGATGACCTGCTCGGCGAGCCCGCGGAGCTCGCTATGCGTCTCCGATTTCTTGGCCGCGATGGTCCGAAGCCTGGACAGGAGGTGATTCGCCCGGGCGAGATCCCCCTCCTCCAGGGCCAGCTCGATGAATTTCTGGAACGCGGACGCCGACTCGAGGAAGCTGGTCGGCTCCTCCTCCGAGGTGAGGATCGCCGCAACGATCTCGAGCACCTCGTTGAGAAGGGGGCGCTCTTCCTCGACCCGGATCGCGTCGGTCATCTGCTGGGATTCCGATTCGCTCAACGTGAACTGCACGCCCACCGTTTCGTCCCACGAGGGCGTGATGGGCGCCTTCGGGCTCCAGTCATCCGACCTCTCCAAGATCGATTCGCCGGGCACCGCGACCGGCGCGTCCTCCTCGGGAGTCTCCGCGCGCGAGGGCCACGGGATCCCGCCTCCCTCGACTGCTCCTTCATCCGGCTCGTACCCCTGGCTGGTGCTTCCGTCCATCAGGTCTTCGATCGAGATGTGGACGTATTCGATGTGGCGGAAGTCCCGCTCCCAGAGGAGGGTGACCACGTCGTCCTGGCCCTGGCTCGCGTCGGTAGCCTTCTTGAGCACTTCGAGGACGCCGCGCAGCTCCTGCGGCTCGAGCCCCTCGCGGAAGGTGATTTGCCTGACGCCGTCGGTGAAAAACCGGAACGCGAGCGACTCTTCTCGCGCCGCGTTGTGGTAGACGGAGTAGTCCTCGAAGAGGAGGTCGAACTGCTGGACGTTGAGCACGATGTCTCCGATCTCCTTGAGGCAGGACCAGGTCCGCGCCTCGAGATCGCTCTGGAATTTGTGAAGGGTGGGATTGTTGGGCAGATACATTCGGTAAGCCTTGAGCGTGCGCACGAGGGCCTGGAGCCAATCGGCCACTCGCTTAACATCAAGCGCCAGCACCTGATCCCCGATGCGCTCGGCCTTCTG
>VBOX01000112.1 GCA_005893265.1 Candidatus Eiseniibacteriota bacterium
GCAAGCCACCAGGTCACGGTGCTCAAGAGCCCCGACGCGGTCTTCTTCGCGGGCCTTCTGACGCTGATGCTGATCGCGGTGGGCGTCGTCGTGCTCGTCCGCCGAAGATCACGTTGGGCGGTACCCCTGTCTCTTTTCGCCAGCACGCTCCTTCCTCTCTGCTACGTGAGGCTCCTCACGGGCTTCGTGGCCGAGCGGTTCCTCTTCATCCCGAGCGGCGCCTTGGCACTCGGCATCTCGCTGCTTCCCGGAGCGATCCCCTATTTCGCGGCGGGCGTCGCGGCGCCCATTCTCCTCATGTTGCTTTCCCCTCGCGTCTCGATCTGGAAGGACGAGAACGCGCTCTACACGTCGATGCTTCGCGACTCTCCGAAATCTCCGCACGTGCATGCGATGCTCGGCGGGTACTACTACCGCCATGGCGACCTGGCGCGGGCCGCGGAGCATCAACGGCGCGCGTTCGAGCTGATGCCGGAGTACACCGAATCGCTTCTGGATTTGAGCGCGGCCGAGGACGAGATGGGTCTCGCCGATTCCGCGTTCGCTCACGTCCGCCTGCTCATCCGCTTGAGACCCCAGTACGCGCCGGCGTGGTACGCCCTCGGGAATTACTACGTTCGCGCGGATCGCCCCGATTCGGCGCGGCAGGCGTACGAGGAGTCCATTCGTTTGGACCCCGGTTTTGCGCAGGCGGAAAACAACCTCGGCGTCGTAGTCGAGCGCCTGGGGCGGACCGAGGAGGCGATCGCGCATTACCGGCGCGCGGTCGAGATCCTGCCGGGATACGCAGAGGCGACGAACAATCTCACGCGCTTGGCGGGCGGGCGGCCGCGGTGACCGTGGCCGTGGGGCTCCCCGCACTGGCCGGCCGCGTGGTGCGAGGCGTCGTCGCGCACTCGAGCCGCTCGCTCACCATCTCCTTCGACGGGGCACCCCGCGCGTACCTTTGGATCCATCTCGAACGGAAGGACGCGTGGTATGCGCTGGCCTCGGAGCTGCCGATCGAGCCAGATCCGCGCGGATCGCGGTTCCAAGGGATCGAGATTCCGATCCGCAAGGCCCGAATCACGGCGGCAAGCGAGCGCGAGTCCGGCGGCTTGGACCTTCTCTTCGACGCGCGGAGCGGCGAGGAACGCAACCTCCGGCTCACCCTCGACGCCGAGGGCCCGCGCGTCAACCTGACCCTCGCAACGGAGCCCGGCGGTCCGACGCTCTGGGCGCTCCATCGAGAAGAGCGCGACGACCGGGCCACGTCCGACATGCCGCCGGGGTACCGGCCGCCCGCGGTTCACGACGCCACGCGGGATCCCGCACGCGAGGCGCTTCGCGAAAGGATCGCGGAAACCTTCCGCGCGGAATTTCGACACGAGATCGAGCGGATCCTCAATTCCGCCGAGCGGACGCTCCTGCGCCGGGCCAAGGCCGCGGAGGCCGATCGCGCGAAAGCGCGGGAGATGAAACAGAATCGGCGGCTCGGTGAGATTCTGCTCGCGAACTTCGGGAAGATTCGAAGGGGGGCGAGCCGCGTCGGACTCCCCGATCCGTTCGCGGACTCGCTTCGAGCGACGGTCGAAGTGGATCTCGATCCGGCACTCTCCCCCGACGAGAACGCGGCGCGGCTCTTTCAGAAAGCCAAGAAGGGCGAACGGGGAGAGCGGCTCGCGGACGAGCGGCTCACCGAGACCCGGAAAAACCTTTCGGAACTGGACGAGCTGCGTCGCGAGGCCCCCTTGATCGCGCCTCTCGATGCGCTGGGGAAAGTCCGGAGCTTCCTCGCCGGCGCGAAAATCGATTTAAGTGCACGGGGCGACGTACGAGAGACCCATCTGGGTCGACAGGCCGTCGCCGCGCCCCGTGCGGGACGTCCCGGGCGCGGAACTCCAGGGGCGCACAAGTCGCTCCGGCCAAGGACGTACGTCACGAACGATGGATGGGAGGTCTGGGTCGGTCGCAACAACACGGACAACGACCTCATCACCCATCGATTATCCAACCCCCACGATCTCTGGTTTCACGTCGTGGGGGTTCCCGGTTCCCACGTGATCCTTCGCCGCCCCGCTCGAAACTCCAAACCCAAACCGACCACGCTGGTGGAGGCGGCCCAGATCGCCGCATACTTCAGCAAGGCGCGAAAGCAGACGCGGGTTCCGGTGATCTATACCGAACGAAAGTTCGTCTCAAAGCCCCGGCGCGCGAAACCGGGACAAGCCATCTGCACGCGGGAACGGGAGATTCTTGTGCGGCCCCACAAACCCGGAACGTAACCGCCGGCATGGGAGTCGATCGCGAGGTGTCGAGCTAGGTTGCTGAATGATCGAATAGGGGGGGACCCTAGAAGCTTGTCTTGAAGCTTGTATATAAGGTGGGTCGCGGACGAATGAGGCACCCAGTAAGTGTCAGTCTAGGAGCCTTTATGTCCACTGGACCTGAGGTAGATGGTTCGCCCTGGCCTTGGCATCTCCTGAGAGCTCCCCATCGTCCGCGGCCCCACACTTGCCGCGCGAGACATCTCACATGCCGATCCAACTGCGCTGGCTGATTCCGTATAAAGCATGGCACGTGCCGTGTGGCCGGAAGGAACCACGGTGAATTCCACGCGGCGTTATGATCATGCAACAGAACCTCTTACGAGATAGGATCGGTCCGATCCAGGGGCATCCTGTCGAGGCGTGCGGAGCCTCATGTGACCTGAATGTCTCAGGGATTTCACGGACTAAACTCCCTAATGAGCTACGTCGCAATAGGCTTGGCCGATGTCACACCGCCCGGAGGACCCGGGACGCAGATGTCACGCCTATTAAAGGGATTGCGTGGAGGGAAGCGAGTGGGTGCGGCGGGACGGCTAGTAGATCTGCTTGAGCAGCCGGATGAGATGGCGGCGGGTGATGCCCAACTCGATTGCGGCGCGGCTTCGGTTCCCGCCGTTTCTCGAGAGCGCCGCGAGCACTTCCTCGCGCTTGAGCATGTCGACCTTACCGCGCAAACCCCGCGATGGATACGTCTCCAGCACCGTTCCGGAGCCGGGGTGGAGGATCGGCATCAGCGCCCCACGATCGAGGAGCTCCTGGCGACCCGCGCAAAGGAAGATCGACTCGATCTTGTGCTTCAACTCGCGGACGTTTCCGAGCCAGGGAAGCGATACCAGATAGTCCATCGCGTCCTCGGAGAAGACGACCTGCCGCCCTTCGCGGGCTGAAAGCTCGTCCAGGTAATTGCGGATCAGGAGCGGGATGTCCTCGCGGCGCTCGCGTAGCGGGGGGAGCGACAGCACAACCTGCCCAAGGCGATAAAAAAGGTCCGCGCGGAACCAGCCTGCTTTCACCGCGGCATCGAGATCTTTATTCGTCGCCGAGATGATCCGCACATTGAGCTGCCGCGAACGAACCTCGCCCAACCGGCGGTAAGTGCCGTCATCGAGAACTTGCAGCAACTTCACCTGCGTGCGCTCGGATAGCTCGCCGATCTCGTTCAGGAAGATCGTGCCGCCGTCCGCGTCCTCGAAGATCCCCCGCTTCGTGATCGCCGCGCCTGTAAAGGCGCCCCGCACGTACCCAAAGAGCTCGCTCTCCACGAGATCCCCGGGAAGGCTCGTGCAGTTCACCTCTACAAACGGCCGGCCCCGCTCGATTTCGAATGTTCGGAACATGTACGCGAGAAGATTCTTTCCGACCCCGGTCTCGCCCTGGATCAGGACCCTCGCCGGTGTCGAGAGAAGCTCCGACGCCTTCCGCACTACCTCGAGCGCCCGAGGGTGCTGCGTCATGAACCCGTGCGCGCGGGCGATGTCCTGGCTCTGCGAGGATGGGTGGTGAAGACATCGATTTGAACGCGTAGTTTTGGGCCTCGCGGGAGCGCTCCGGATCGGACGTGCCCTTCGTCCGCTGGGCTTGTTCGCGATAGGCCCGCGCCAGCTCGAACCGCTCATGGATCGATTCGAGGACGCGGATCGATTGGCGCGCCTGCGCGTTGGCATCCACCTGCCGGCCCTCCAACGTGTGGATGGCCGCGAGCACGCGCCGCGTCGCGCCTTCTTCGAGCTGGTCCCTGAGGCGCAGGGTTCGCTCGAGTGCGTCCTCCGCGGCCGTCATCGCATGCGCCACGTCTCCGCGTTCGGTGAACACCTCCGCGCGCCGGCGCTGTAGCTCGTGGATCATGTCTCCTTCTGGCGCGCTCTGTCGGGCCATCTCGAGCGCTTGGTCGTAGAAGCCCAGCGCGTCATCCGGATGCCCCATCTGATGGTGCAGATCGCCGCGGCCCATGAGACAAAGCGCCTGTTCGCGCCAGGCGCCGAGGCGCGCGGTAATCTGGCTCGCGGCGATCAGGTGGGCCTCCGCGGAAGCAAAGTCGTGCCGGTAGGAAGCGATCGAGGCGAGTCCGATCCTCATGCGAGCGATCCCCGCATCCCTTCCGATTTGGACGTAGTTCGTGAGCGCGCGCTCGAAGTGCTCTCGCGCCTCGTCCCAGAACCCGGCTTTCAGGTGCACGATCCCGAGATTGGAGCAAGTGACCGCGATGTAGGCGAAGTTGCCCAGGCGCGTGGAGATCTCCATCGAGCGGAGCATGTGCCACGTCGCCTGCCGCCAGTCCGAGAGGTGTCGGTACAGGACGCCCAAGTTGTTGTGCGTGCGGATGATGCCGTCCTCATCGTTCAGGTCCCAGCGGAAGAGGTGGAGCGAGGCTTCGTAGAATTCCTTGGCTTTGTCGAGGTCGCCGAGCCGGAAGTAGATCCGGCCGAAACAGTTGTATGCGTGGGCGAGTGGCCCGGTGAGCCCCGATTCACGGAAGTAGGCGTGGGCGCGTTCGCAGGTGCGTAACGCCTCTTCGTATTGGCTCAGGTCGATCAAGGCACGAGCGCTTTGGAGCTGAAGGCGCGCAATAAGCTCGGGATGGAGCTCGGCGGCGATCCGTCCGCGGGCGCGAGCTAAGTAGCGTACCGCCTCGGGCGCATCCCCCTTGTCGATCAGGGCCTCGGCCGCCTTCAACTCAAGGGCCGTGATGCGCGACTCCTCGAGCCCCAGACGCTCCGCGGCTTGGATGCACTCGTTGAGATTCTGAAGGGCGGGAACGTAGCTGTCCGCGCGCAGGAAGATCTCGGCGAGATCTTCAAGGGACTGGAGATGTCGCTCGGGATCTTGCGTGAGGCGAGCGGTCGATACCGCTTCCTCACGCTCCCGAATCAAGTCGGCCGTCGTCTTGTTCACGTCGTCTTCCCGAAGGCTACCGGACAGGAAACGATTCCGCGATTAGAACCTCACCGTCGCCCAGTACACTCTCCAAAGAACTCCGAACAAATAGCGACCTGACACGGGGATTCTCGTGGCGCTAGTGCCCTCGCTGGTGCTCTTCAACTTGGCGCATCTCCTCGGAGGACTAGGAGGCGGGTTCAGCGTTTCGTCCGGCGAACCGGCCCAGGCAACGGCAGGACCGATCGCTTTGACGTGGGACTGGAAGGTGATACTAACCGGCAGGGACAGGAACACCACGATTGCGAGAGGAAGCAGGGCTTTTGTTGGATTGGCCTTAACAACGGAGAGGAGGCTCATAGTCGCTACACCTTCCCCTGAGGACCAGAAGGCTTGCCCCCACCTTGCAATCGCGGTGGAGAGTGGAAGGAGGGAGATGTATCCACCCACCGTACGCCTCGTAGGATAGCAGAGCGGGTGTCAAAAAGCAATCGGAGGATGCCGAAAAGGTCACACCCCTAGGGACGCGGCGGAGATTGTAGGCGGGGCCCCGGCACCCGCTCGTCCCCTTGCCGCCGGGTCAGCCCGGTCCTGTCCAGGTGTTCGAGGATCGGAACCGCGTATTTGCGTGAGACCTGGATCGTTTCCTTGAACGCGGCCATCGTGAGCGTCGAGCTCTTCCCGAAATGCGACCGTACCCGACCCTCGAGGTCCTCCCAGAGTGCCCTGGGGTAGAAGAGCTCCGAGGTGATCTTGACGGCGCGCCCGCTGTCCGCAAGGTACCGGATCAGCTCCGTGGGTCGCGCGGCGGCCGGGATCTCTCGTGTGAGCTCCGAGACCTCGGGCACCTGGAAGCCCCTACTTGAGAGCTTCCGCTCCAGATCCGCAAGCGCGCGCTCCTGTTCGGGCGTAAATCTCGGCGCCGCATCAGGGAGTTGAACCCGATCCCCTTTGAGGACAAGGCCCTTGCCGTGAAGCAGGACCTCGAGCGCCTCGTCGAAAACCGACCCTGGAACCTCCCGGCTCAGGAGGCTCTTGAGCTCCCCTTTCGGGATGCCGTCGCGGAGCTTGTTCTCCTCGCCGTATCGCGCCACGGTTCGGACGACACGATCGAGCGACCCCCTCCACGCGGAAGGAGTGAGGAGCCGCCCGTCTCGAAGGCGCACAAGCTTCGCCCCCGCGTCCACGGAGATGGCCGCCGCGACCGCGGAGGAGGCTGCCTCCGCAATCGACTGCGCGCCCGCTCCGAGCCTCACAGCGGCCCCTTCCCCCGCAATGCCCGCCGGCCCCGCTTCTTCGGCCAGCGCCGCCAGCTTTTCCATCACGGAACCCGACCACAGGGTCTCAAGGCGGCCACGGTCGTCCGCTCCGAGCCGGGCGCGCTTGCTCGGGGCTGGATCAACGACCGTGGCGCCGGCGATCGTGGAAGCGGGCGAGTAGGAACGGATCACGATCCGGTCCCCCGCCGCGGCCAACGCCGGCTCCTCGAGGCGGAGCTGTGCCCAGCATTCCTCCCCCGGGGCGAGGGTGTCCCGCTCGAGCAGCACGGCACGTCCCAGGATCTCGCTGGAGCCGAGATGGCACCTGAGCCGGGACCTGGACCCGAGCGGCTTCGGCGCCGAGTCGAGGAGCCCAAGCCTGACGTCGAGGATTCGCGAAGGAAGGTATCGACCCGGAGTCGCGAGCCAGTCTCCGCGCCGCACATCCTCGCGGGAGACGCCGTGGATCGCGAGCGCCAGGCGTTGGCCGGCGTGCGCTTCCTCGACGGTCTGGTCGTGCACCTGGGCCTGGCGCACTCGGACCAGGCTCCCCGCGGGCAAAAGCTCGAGCGAGTCCCCGGGACGGACGGTGCCGTTCCATAGGGTTCCCGTCACGACGGTGCCGATCCCCTCGACCGGGAAAACACGATCGATCGGGAGGCGAGCCGGCCCAGCCGCGTCCCGCCCTCGCACCCCATCGACCGCGTCATCCAACGCGGCAAGGAGGGCGTCGATTCCCTCGCCCGTCACCGCCGAGACCGGCACGATCGGGCTCCCATGAAGGGACGTCGGCTTCAAAAGCTCCTCCACCTCGCTCCTGACGACCGCGAGCGTCTCGGGATCCACGAGGTCGGACTTGGTGAGCGCCACGACGCCCCGATCGATGCTCAACAAGTGGACGATCGCGAGGTGCTCGCGGGTCTGGGGCATGACCCCTTCGTCCGCGGCGACGACCAGCAGGACGAGGTCGATGCCCGTGGCGCCGGCGAGCATGTTCTTGACGAATCGTTCGTGCCCCGGGACGTCCACGATCGCGACACGCCGCCCGGAGGGTAGCGTCCGGTGGGCGAATCCGAGGTCGATCGAGATCCCGCGCTCTTTTTCTTCCTTGAGGCGGTCGGTGTCGATTCCGGTGAGGCGGCGTACCAGCGCGGTCTTGCCGTGATCGATGTGGCCCGCGGTGCCGACCACGACCGGACGCATGACGTTCGCGCTAGGCTCGGACGCGGCGGATCGCGGCTCCGAGTCCCTGGAGCTTCTCCTCGATACGCTCGTAGCCGCGGTCGAGGTGGTAGATGCGGGAAACGCGCGTCTGCCCGCGCGCCACGAGGCCGCCGAGGATGAGCGCGGCGGAGGCGCGGAGATCGGTGGCCATGACGGGAGCGCCGCCCAGCGAAGGCACTCCCTGGACGACGGCGCAATTCCCGTCGACGCGTATGTCCGCGCCGAGCCGCTGCAGCTCGGCGACGTGGGTGAAGCGGTCCTGGTAGATCGTGTCGACGATGGTGCTGGTGCCGTCTGCGACGGAGAGGAGCGCCATGAATTGGGCCTGCATGTCGGTCGGGAATCCAGGATAGGGCGCCGTCGTGACCGTGATCGGTTTGAGCCGCTCCGGCGCACGGACTCGGACGGTGGTTTCGCCGACCTGAACCGAAGCGCCCGCCTCCTCGAGCTTGGCGAGGATGGAATCCAGATGCCCCGGCTCCACGTACGTCGCTTCCACGTCCCCGCCTGTGATCGCCGCGGCGGTCAGGAAGGTCCCCGCCTCGATCCGGTCGGGAATCATCGGCGCGTCGGCCGGATAGAGCGCCTTCGTGCCCGTAACCGCGAGCCTCGACGTGCCCATGCCCTCGATCTTCGCACCCATGTCCGCGAGGAATCGCGCCAGCGCCTCGATCTCAGGCTCGCACGCCGCGTTCTCGAGCACGGTCTCCCCCTCGGCGGTCGCCGCCGCCATCAGGAGGTTGCCCGTCGCCCCCACGCTCGAGACCTCGGAAGAGATGACGCTCCCCCGCAGCCGGTCGGAACGAGCGACGATATACCCGTGCTCGATTTCCACCTCCGCGCCGAGCCGCTGCATTCCACGGATGTGAAGATCAACGGGGCGCGGGCCCCACGCGCAACCGCCCGGGAGCGAGACGCGCGCCTCGCCGAAACGCGCGAGGAGCGGACCCAAGACGTAAATCGAGGCGCGCATGGTCTTGACGAGGTCGTAGGGCGCCTCGGCGTTGTGGATGCTGGTGGAATCCACGAAGAGGGCGCGGCTGTCCTCACGCCGGCTCTTGACGCCGAATAGCGAAAGCAGCTCGAGCATCGTGGTGATGTCGCGGAGCGCCGGGACGTTCGTGAAGCGGTAGATTCCGGGCGCAAGCAGGGTCGCGCACAGAATAGGCAGGGTCGCGTTCTTGGAGCCGCTGACGGCGACCGTGCCTTTGAGCTTCCTGCCGCCTTCGATCCAGACTTCGTCCATACCCGTCGCCTCGGTTACATCCTGGGGTGGTGCTGCGGGCGGTACCGTCTCCCGTTTCGCCTTCGCTTTCACGCTCATCGTCGCGACCCTCGCATTCTTCCGATCAAGACCCTCGGCGTCCCTGCGAGGTCGCTTTCGACGCGCGCTCCCGCGAGGTGCGGCCCAAACAGCTCCATGCATCTATCGGCCTGATCCCCGCCGATCTCGAGCGCGAGTAATCCGCCCGGCTTGAGCCAGGCGGGGAGGCCGACGGCCGCCGCGCGAAAAGCATCGAGACCGTCGGGGCCGCCGTCAAGCGCTTCCAGAGGATCGTGATCGCGCACTTCCGGCATCAGGCTCGGGATCGAGCTGCTCGGGATGTAGGGAAGATTCGAAACGAGAACGTCGGCCGGGGAAAAGTCGATGGCGAGCGACGGATCGCGGAAATCGGCCCGCGTGAGACGGAGGCGCTCCTGAACGCCGTTCCGGCGCGCGTTCCGCGCCGCGAGGGCGATCGCCTTTTCGCAACGGTCGATCGCCGTGGCGGTCCAGCCTTCTGGGAGCGCCAGGAGCATGGCGATCGGGATGGCTCCCGTGCCGGTACCCAGATCCAGGATACTTCCCCGGGCGGGGGACTCCGCAAGCTCGGCGCCAAGCTCCTGCAGCACGTGCGCGACGAGACCCTCCGTTTCGGGCCTGGGAACAAAAACGCCAGGCTCGATATCGAGCTCGGCCCCAAGGAATGAGATCTCGCCCAGGAGATGCTGCAGGGGCACGCGTCGGGACCGGGCCTCCAGGAGTCGCCCGAGCCGAGCGGACTCCTCCTCGCTCACCGAGGCGTTCCGATTGGCCCAAAGCTCCGACCGCGACGTCGCGAGGGCGTGGAGAAGGAGCGCTTCTGCGTCGTGGGCCGGCGAGGGAACGCCCGAGCGCTGGAGCAGGTCGCTCGCCTGGGCCAG
>VBOX01000113.1 GCA_005893265.1 Candidatus Eiseniibacteriota bacterium
CTCGCCGTTCATCCCGGGCAGAAGAAGGTGACTCTCGTTCGCGATGGATATGAGCACCGGGAACATGGTGACCGATTGCTGCACCACCGCTTGGGGCTCAATCTTCTCCACCCGCCCGGTGAAGGTGCGCTGCGGGAAAGCGTCGACGGTCACCGTGGCCGTCTGTCCCGGCTGCACGTTCCCGATGTCGGTTTCACCGACCAGGGCGCGCAGACGGATCTTGGCCAGGTCCGCCATGTGGAGGAGCGTTGTCCCGCCGCTCGCGGAAGACGTGGCCGAGGAAATCACCTGTCCGGAGGAGACGGCCTGGTCCAGAACGGTCCCTTCGATGGGAGCGCGCACGGTGGCATCCTCGCGGCGCTGCCGCGCGAGATCGAGGTCCGTCCGCGCCTTGACGAGCGCGGCCTGAGCGTTGGCGTAATCGAGCGTGGCGCTCTCGTGCTCATCGGCGGTGATGACCTGGCCCACGAAGAGGTCGTCGGAGCGCTTCTTCTGGATGAGTGAAATATCCACCCTCGCTTGCGCCGCCTGGAGGGCGGCCAGCGCCTGGCTGTACTGGTTTTGAACGTCGCGGGGATCGATCTGCGCCAGCAGGTCGCCCCGACGCACGACCGAGCCAACCTGGACGGGCATCCTGACGATTTGCCCGGACGCCTTGGACTTCACTTCGACGAGGTCGATCGGCTCGACCGTTCCGGTCGCCTCGATCGTCAGCGCGATGTCGCGCCGCTCGACCGGGACGGCCATGATCTCTTGCGTGCCGGACCGGTGCCGCGATCCGCGCACGACCAGGACCGCGGCTACCGCGGCCAAACCGACAAGCACCAGGACCAGGGGACGCATTGCGGCTCGGCGCAGATTCGCCAAGGATCTCCCTTCGACACGGGGCGCGGTCGCCATCGCCTAGAGCTCCCTTCCCACCAGAGCCTCGAGCTGCGCCTTCGCGACCCGCTGGTCGTAGCGCGCGCGGATCAGGTCGCTTCGCGCCTCGTTCAGCTGGGTTTGGGACGTGAGCACGTCAAGAATGGTGGATCCGCCCACCGCGTAGCGCTGCTGCTGCACGCGGAGATCCTCCTCGGCGGCCGCAACCGAGGCGGCCTGCGACACCACCCGTTCCTCGGCCGAACGGAACGCCCCGAGCTGCCGCGTCAAGGTCTCGACCGCGGCGAGGCGCGTGTCGCGCAAGCCGGCCTCGGCGTTTTCCTGCGCGACTCTGGCTTGCGTGATCCGCTCTTCGCGCTGCCATTGATTGAAGAGCGGGAGCGACGCCGAGAACCGGAGGGCACCCGAGTATCCGAAATTATCGCCCGCGAGAACCGGCGCGTCTCCGGTGCCGCTCCCGGTGCGCGAATAGCTCGCGGCGAGGGAAGGGAGGTAGTCGGTCCATGCCCCCCGCTGCGCCGCCTTCGCGGCATCCAGCCCGGCCTTCGCCTGCCGCACCGCGGGGCCGTTCTCCGCCAATTGGCGAAGCGACGCGTCGTCGAGCGCCAGACCGGGATGCTCGAGAGAGTCGACCGGCGCGGCGGTCACCGGCTCCTGAGAGGCCACCACCCGCGTCAACGACGCGTTCGCGGATTCGAGCGCGTTCCGCGCGTCGGTGACTGCAAGCTGGGCGGTCCTGTACTGGATCTCGGCGCGAAGCGAATCCGAGCGGGTCGCCACCCTGGCCTGAGTCCGCGCAATCGCGGTCTTCCGCTGCTGCTCCGCCTGCTCGAGCTGCGCTGCGGCAGCACCTTGGGACTCACGGGCCGCGAGGACGTTGAAGAACTCTTGCTTCGCCGCGAGCGCCGCGTCGTATTGCTGCGCGGTCTCGTTCACTTCGGCGGCCCATTGCGTCGCACGCGCCTGCCTCAAGGCAAAGAAGCGCTGCCCGCCGGTGAATATGTCCACGTTCGCCCCGAAGCCAGCGTCGGAGGACCAGGGGTCCGACGGGAGCGTGTCATTTGCACCGCGAGTCCGTCCGCCGGAAACGAACCAGCGGGTTGCGCTCGCCGTGAGGGTCACGTTGGGGAGGAACGCGGCGTAGGCCGCGCGGACTCCCGCGGCGCTGGTGCGCGCCTGCCCCCGAGCCTGAATTACCTGCAACGCGTTCCGCTTCGCCAGCCCCACCGCTTCCTCGAGCGTGATCGGTCGAGGCTGGGCGGACGCCGCCGGCGCGAAGCCGAGCACGATGGCGAGCAAGACTCCCGTGGTTCGCCGAAACATGTAAACCTCCATGCCACCAAAACAGTTAGGAGAGAAACTCGTCGATCGCGATTCGAATGGCCCGGCAATTCCCGGCCGCTCCGCCAATGGTTCTTTCGAGAAGATACGCCGGGGTTGTGGCAGAGATGTGGCGCTCGATTGGCATTTCACGAGCGGTCGCGAAGGCCATAAATGGGCACGCCTGCGCCACATCTCTGCAAAACTTTGCGCGTACAGTTAGGATGTGCGGCGCCCCAGGCGTCGAGACACGATCCCTATCCCAGGAGCGAAGCAGTGACGACGCTGAAAGTCCTCGTGGTGGAAGACGACGCCCGAATCGCGGACCTGATCGCGAAGAATCTCGAAGCGGCGGGTTATGAGTGCCACCAGGCCGTGGACGGCGGCCGGGCGCTCGCGGAGTTCGCGCGCTTGAAGCCCGCGCTTGTCGTGCTGGATCTGGGCCTGGCCGGCATGGACGGGCTCGAGGTGACCCGGCGGATCCGCAAGGACAGCGATGTCCCGATCTTGATGGTCACCGCGCGCTCGAGCGAGGGGGACAAGCTCCTCGGGCTCGAGCTCGGTGCGGATGACTATGTAACGAAGCCCTTCAGCACGGCGGAGCTCACCGCCCGGGTCCGAGCGCTCCTGCGGCGCTCCAGCGGAACCCTCACCGATCGGGTCCTCGAGCTCGGGGCGCTTCGAATCGATCCGGCCCGCCGATCCCTCGAACGGGAGGGGGAGCCGGTTCCGCTCACGACCCTCGAGTTCGATCTGCTCTATTTCCTCGCGTCGCGGCCCGGGCGGGTGTTCAGCCGCGAGGCTTTGATGGAGCAGGTGTGGGGCAGCGACCGGGTCGTCGACGATCGCTCGATCGACAGCCTGATCAGCCGGGTCCGTCGCAAGCTCGAGAGAGACCCCTCGAACCCGAGCTATCTCCAGACGGTGTGGGGCGCGGGGTATCGATTCGCGGAACCGTCGCCGTGACGCGATTCGGGCTCGGAAGGAGCCTTTTCTGGACCATTGCCGCGATCTTCCTTCTTACCACCGTGGTGGGAACCCTGCTTCAGGCCCTGGTCGCCTCCGCGGTGCTCCAGCCTCTCGAAGCGAGAGAAGCCAAAGCGCGCGCGGAGCTGGCCGCCTCGGCCGTCGCGGGCGCGATCGCCGCGGCCCCGAGTCCGCCCCGCGGAGCGGAGCTTGATTCCTTGCTCGAGCGCCAGCGCGAAAGCGTCCGGCCTGCATGGATCGTGTTCCGGGGAACCGATGGCACCATCGCCAGCGCCCCGGCGGGGCGATTCATCGCGCTCGAGGGCTCGCGTGGCGACTCGTCCTCGAGTGCTACGGGCCGACAGGATGCGAGGGGTCGCTTCGAGATCATCGCGCGCCGGGCGGTGACACGCGGGCCCACCGTGATCGGGGAAGTGCAGGTGATGCGCCGGAACTGGTCGCGCGGGGCGATGGGAATCGTCGGATCGCGAAATTCGATCCTGCTCTTTCCCATCGCGATCATAGCGTCCGCGTTCGCGGGCCTCGTGCTGGTCCGGCTGCTCGTCCGCCGCCTGCACGCCATGGAGATTCTTGCCGCGAGAGTTGCCGAGGGGGACCTCACCGTGCGGCTCACGGACAGAAGCGGCGACGAAATCGGGAGGCTCGCGGAACAGCTCAACCGGATGACGGAGCGGCTCGCGGTTGCCCGGTCGCAAATCGAAGCCACCGAGCTCGAGCGGCGTCAGCTCTTCGCGGATATCACGCATGAGCTGGCCACCCCGCTCACCTCGATCCGAGGGTACGCCGAAACAATGCTCGACCCGGGCGTGCCGGTCTCGCAGGAAGAGCGCACGCAGTACGTCCGTGGCCTCCTGGACGAGTCACGGCGGATGGACCTACTGATCCGCGACCTCTTCGATCTGGCGCGACTGGAGGCGGGGGCTCCGCTCTCGCGAGTGCGGCTCGACTGGGCCGCCCTCTGCCGCAACACGATCGAACGATTCGAGCCGCGGTTTCGGAGGGCGGGGCTGAGCCTGTCATGGAATCAGTCCGCTCACGAGGCGTGGATCGAGGCGGACGGGCACCGGATGGAGCAGGTGCTCGAGAACCTGCTCGTGAACGCGCTGCGCTACGTGCCGGAGGGGGGCGCGGTCCAGGTCGAGCTGACGCCGGAGTCCGGGGAGCGATTCGGGCTCACGGTCCGGGACAACGGGCCGGGCATCCCGGCGGAGGAGCTTCCGCTCGTCTTCAAGCGGTTCTATCGCGGCGCGGGATCGAGCGGTGGGACGGCAACGGACCAGGGTGGGTCCGGGCTCGGGCTCGCGATCGTCAGGGAGATCGTCGAGCGGCACGGGGGCACGGTGCGCGCCCGAGGCAATACGCCCCGCGGCCTCGCGATCACGGTCGAGCTGCCCGGACGGGGTCCCGAAACGAAAGAGCGCGCCTCGTGAACCGGGTGTCGGGGCGCACTCTGAGGGTGGCACCCGGAGTCCGGACGCGGAGCCCAGGGAGGTTCCAGATGCGATTCATCCTCACGCTGTCTCTCGCGGTGGTCGTCGGGTGCGCCACGGCCCGCGAGATCATCGCGCTCCGCCAGGTCGAATTCCGTTTCGACCGGATCGCGGGCGCGCGGGTGGCCGGGATTCCGCTCGGGCGGATCCGCTCCTACTCGGACTTGACCCCGATCGATCTCGGGCGTCTCGGGGTCGCGATGGCCAGCCGGGACGTGCCGCTCGACCTCACCGTCCACCTCGAGGGCAGGAACCCGGAGACCAACAAAGTGACGGCCCGGCTCGTCTCGATGGATTGGTCCTATCTGGTGGACGATCGCGAGGCGGTTTCGGGTCACCTCCCGGACGCGCTCACGTTTCCCCCAGGAGAGCCGCGGGACGTGCCGCTCCTCGTGACGTTCAACCTCATGGACATGTTTGGCGAGAGGAGGCGGGACCTGATCGATGTCGCCCTGGCCCTGGCCGGTCAGCGCACAAGCACGCACCGGGTCGTCTTGCGAATCGAGCCGACCGTCGAGACCCGCTTCGGACACGTTCGGTATCCGACGCCGATCACGATCGACCTATCGAGGGCTCCCTCCCGATGACACGGGGCGAACTCAGGTCGATCCTGGTTGTGTTTTCAGCGGATGCGCGGTGCTGGCTGCTTTTCGCTTGCGTCCTTCTCTTGCTTGTTTCGTCCGGCTGCCGCGAGAAGAGGGCGCCACGGAGCGCGCGGGTCGCGGTCAGCCTGGCCACCGCCATGGAGCGGGACATGCCCTTCGCGCTCGACGCGACGGGAAGCGTCGAGGCGCTTCAGACCGCGGCGGTCGGATCCCAGGTGGGCGGGGTCGTCACCCGCGTTGCCTTCCACGAGGGGGACAACGTTCGGGTGGGACAGCTCTTGTTCCAGCTCGACCCGCGTCCGTTCCAGGAAGCATGGGACCAGGCCATGGCCGCGCTCGCGCGCGATCGTTCCCAGGCGGAAACCGCGCGCAACGATGCCCAGCGGGCGAAGGTGCTCTACGAGCAGAACATCCTTGCGCAATCGGAATGGGATCAGACGCGGGGGAACGCCGAGGCGCTGGCCGCGACCGTGCGCGCCGACTCGGCCGCCGCGAATACCGCGCGCTTGAATCTCGAGTACGCCGCCATCCGGGCACCGATCTCCGGGCGTACGGGCCGGCTCATGGTCCATGTCGGAGA
>VBOX01000114.1 GCA_005893265.1 Candidatus Eiseniibacteriota bacterium
CTAGATCGAGAACGCGCAGTTGGTGTAGACGGCCCTTTGACTCGATCATCCAGTCGCCCAGCCGCTCGCGATGAGCGAGCGGTCGACCGCGCGTACGTTGGGGCAGCCGCAGAGCGCCATCGCGAGCGTGAGCTCCTGACGAAGCAGCTCGAGCACGCGTGCGACCCCCTGCTCGCCGGCCGACGCGAGACCCCAAAGGCAGGGCCGCCCCACCAACACAGCCCGCGCACCGAGCGCCAGGGCCTTGAGCACGTCGGTCCCACGCCGGACGCCTCCGTCCATGAAGACCTCGACCTTTCCCGCGGCGTCGACCACGCGTGGAAGGGCCCGGAGCGTGGCCTCTGCTCCGTCGAGCTGTCTCCCCCCGTGGTTCGACACGATGATGCCGTCCACACCCCGTTCCGCCGCGCGCGCGGCGTCCTCGGCCGCGATGATTCCCTTCAGGATGATCGGGAGCTTGGTCTCGCTCCTAAGCCATTCGATGGAATCCCACGTGAGCGACGCGTCGAGCTGCCGCGTCGCGTAGGCCGCGAAGCTCCCCCCCATCGTCGCCACATCGAGCCCGGCCGCCTCGAAGTTACTGAGGCAGAGGCCCGCCGGGAGGTCGAACTTGTTCCTCACGTCGCGCTCGCGGCATCCCAGGAGCGGTGTATCGACGGTGAGGCAGAGGGCGCGATATCCGGCCGCCACCGCCCGCTGAATCAGGTTCCGCGCGAGAGAACGGTCCTTGTAGACATAGAGCTGATACCAGAGCGGACCGGTCGCGGCGCCCGCGATATCCTCGAGCGAGTACGTGGAAATCGTGCTCGCCACCATGAGCGTCCGCGCGGCGCCCGCCGCGCGCGCCGTGGCCAGCTCTCCATCCGGATGCGCGAGGCGATGAAACGCGGTTGGAGCGATCAGGATCGGCATGGAAACCGGCGTGCCGAGCACGGACGCGGCCGTGTCGATGCGGCTCACGTCCACGAGAACCCGCGGCCTTAGGAAGACTTCGGCGAAGGCGCCGCGATTGGCCGCGAGGGTGCGCTCGTCCTCGGCGCCGCCGGCGTAGTAGTCGTAGAAGGCCCGCTCCATCCGATCGCGGGCTATGGCCTCGAAGTCGAGCACGTTCGCGCAGCCGTCGATGGCCGAGGCTGGAGGAGATTGCCTCGCCTTCCGTGGGGCCCGGACCGTGCCGCGCGCGCGCGTCCCCGCCGCCCGGGCCCTTCCGCTCAGGCTCACGGACTTGCGCGAACTATTCCGTCGTGGCTTCTTCAATGATGCCCCCGGCCGCGACGCGGTCCCCGTCGTACAGGACGAGCGATTGGCCGGGCGTCATCGCGCGCTGCGGAGCCGCGAAGGTCACCGTGGCGGACCCCGCGCCGGCCGGCGTCAGGACCGCCGGGGAGGGCGTGTGAAGGTACCGGATCTTTCCCGAGAGCTCGACCGGGCCCGGCGGAGGGGATCCCGCCGTATAACTCACGCGCGCGAGCCGAGCGCTCCGCTTGAGCAGCGCTTCCTCGCGGTCGACGGTCACGGTACCCGTCGAGGCGTCGATCGCGCTCACGTAGACCCGCTCCCCGGCGGCGACCTTGAGGCCGCGGCGCTGTCCGATGGTGAAGGAGTGCACCCCGTCATGGGTCCCGAGCGCGCGGCCGGAGCGGTCGAGGACCTCCCCGCGCTTTGCCGAGGCGAGCCGCTCCGGGAAGCGCTGCTTGAGAAACTCGAGGTACGTCTTCCCCTCGACGAAGCAGATGTCCTGGCTCTCGCGCTTGTCGGCGACGGAGAGGCTGAGCGCCCGCGCCTTCTCACGCACCTCGGCCTTGGTGAGATGGCCCAGCGGGAACAGCGAGCGGCGAAGGGTGGGCTGGGTGAGCCCCCACAGGACGTAGGACTGATCCTTGGCAGGATCGACCGCGCGGTGGAGCGTCGCCCGCCCTTCGCCGTCGAAGCCGCGCCGCGCGTAATGTCCGGTCGCTACGTAGTCGCACCCGAAGCTCTCCGCTCGGCGCATGAGCTCGCCGAACTTGAGCCAGTTGTTGCACTGGACGCACGGATTGGGGGTGCGACCGGACAGATACTCCCCCACGAAGTCCTCGATGACGTGCTCTCGGAAGTCGCGCTCGAGATTCAGCACGTAGTGGGTGAATCCCATGCGCCGCGCCACAGCGCGGGCGTCGTCGATCGCCTCGAGCGTGCAGCAGCCGCGGCTCGGGCTCGGGCCCTCCGCATAGCACCACAGCTTCATCGTGACGCCGATGACCGTGTGCCCGTGCTCGGCGAGCACGGCCGCCGCAACGGAGGAATCGACGCCGCCGCTCATGGCGACGAGAATGGTCGAAGGATTCTCGGGGATGAAGTTCATCACGGCTTTCTACGAAGCCGCGGTGGGAGACGAGGCGCGGAGCTTGGAAACGACGGTGGGAAGAACCTCCAGAACCCGGTCGATCTCCTGCTCCGTGGTACATCGACCCAAGCTGAAGCGGACCGCGGACTGGGCGACCTCGCGCGGCACGCCCATCGCGAGGAGGACATGCGACGGATGCGAGGAGCCAGCCTTGCACGCGGCGCCGCTCGAGACCGCGACTCCCTTCATGTCGAGTGAAAGAATCAAATGCTCCCCCTCCGCTCCAACGAACGAGAGGTGCGATGTGTTCGGCACGCGCGGCGCTCCGTCCCCGTGGCGGATGACGTTCGGCACCCGCTCCATGATCAGGGTCTCGAGTCGGTCCCTCAGCCTCGCCACCTGGGGCGCAACGTCGTTGAGCTCCTGGAGCGCGAGCTCCGACGCTTTCCCGAGCCCGACGATCGCGGGCACGTTTTCCGTGCCGGGACGTCTCCCCTTCTCGTGCTCGCCCCCGAATTGGAGCGGGACCGGCTTGAAACCCCTCTTGACGTAGAGCGCGCCGACACCCTTCGGCGCATAAAACTTGTGCCCGGCAATGGTGGCCATCGTGACGTGCCAGGCCTGGACGTCGATGGGCGTCTTCCCCGCGGCCTGAACGGCGTCGACGTGGTAGGCAACACCGCGCTCCGCGCAGATCGCCCCGATTTCCGCGACCGGCTGTACCACACCGGTCTCATTATTTGCGGCCATCACCGAGACGAGCGCCGTGTCGGGGCGGATCGCGGCCGCGATCGACTCGGGCGCGACGACGCCGCGCGCGTCGGGCGCTACGCGGGTGACGGTGAACCCATCGCGCTCCAGCGCGTCGGCCGCGTGTCGAACCGCGTCGTGCTCGACCGCGCTCACGATCACGTGGCGCCCCTTCAACGGTAGGGCGCGCGCGCCACCGATCACCCCGATGTTGTCGGATTCGGTTCCGCCGCTCGTGAACACGATCTCCCCGGGCGTCGCGTTCAGGAGGGCCGCGACCTGGGCGCGGGCGTCCTCGATCGCGCCCCTCGCCTCCTGGCCGAAGGCGTGGACGCTGGAAGCGTTCCCGAAATGCCCGCCGAAATAGGGGAGCATCGCCTCAAGGACCTCGGGGCGCACGGGCGTGCTCGCATTGTGGTCAAGGTAGATGCGGGACATGGGTCGGGACCCTCCAGGGATCCCACTCAGGCTAACAAAGCGATGGGGCCGAGCGCAACCGGCGCTCGGCCCCGAAAGAACCTCACGCTCGAGCTACTTGCCGCTCGGCTCGTTTCCGCCTTGGGGCTCATTGCCGCCCTGGCTCTGGGGTTGGGTCGGGGACTCCGGGGTCGCCTTGTCGCCGGCCTCACCGGCCGGCTTCGCGGTCTCGGCCGGGGGCGCCGTCGTGGTTCCGCTCTCCCCCGCCTTCATGCCCATCCCCGCGCCGGTCCCCATGCTGGCCTTGGTCCCGGACGATTTGCCCGCTGGCTTCGACGCTTCGGCTTTCTTCGCAGCCGCGGCGCTGGCCGTGAACGCGGCCTTCGGAATGATCCGCACCGACTTGATCGTCGTCCACTCGAGCGGTTTGCTGTTTTCGTTCGGCATCCCCGGATTGGGACCCGTGGGCGAATTGGCGATCTTGTCCAGCACGTCCATCCCCGCGATCAGATGCCCGAACGCCGTGTACTTCCCGTCCAGGCCGGCGTTCGCGCCGTGCATGATGAAGAACTGCGAACCTCCGGAGTTCGGCGCCCCCGTGTGCGCCATCGAGAGCACACCCTTCACGTGCAGATGCGAGTTGAACTCATCGTTGATGTTGTATCCGGGACCGCCCGTGCCGAGGTCCGGCGCGTTCGGATTCTTGGAATTGGGGTCACCGCCCTGGATCATGAAACCCTTCATGATGCGGTGAAAGCCTGTCCCGTTATAGAAACCTTGCCGCGCGAGCTTCTTGAAATTCGCCACCGTCTGGGGGGCGTCCTTCTCCCAGAACTCCGCGACCATCCTTCCCTTCGAGGTCTCGAACACGGCCACTTCGTCCACCGGCTTCGCGGGTTTGGCGGCTTTGGCCGCGGGCTTGGGTGCCGGGCCCTTCACATCGTCGGCCCAAGCGGCGCCTGCCATCAGCACTCCTAAAGCAGTGATCATGCATACACTCTTCACGCTCTTCGAAAACATCGATACCTCCTTCGGGTGATTGGTTGCCGCCATGAGCGGCCTTCTACTTCGATTGGAGCAGTCGTACGATGCGACGCTGCCGCTCCAGCTCCCGCTTGGCGGCATCGGCGTACGCCGGGTCGACAAGGGCCGCTTCGAACACCGGGATCGCGTCCGCATGCCGGCCCAGCTTGTCGAGCGCCTGAGCCCAGCAGAAGTGCAGGCAGCCGCTTGCGCTATCTGCCGCCAGCCCTTCGTGGACGATCTTGATCACGCTTTCGTAGCGGTTCGCTTCGTAGTACGCGTACGCCATGTTGCAATACACTCCCTTGTAGTTATCCTTGTCCAGGCGCACCACCTCGCGGTACTGCTCGACGGCGCGGTCGGGCTTGTTTGAATACGCATACGCCTGCGCGAGATAGTACCGATCGACCGTCCCGAGCGAGTCCCGAATCGCCTCGTAGTGGCTGATCGCGAGCGGGTAGCGCTCCAGCTTGAAGTTTACCCATCCTAGTTGCTTCTTGGCCTCCAAATCGAGCGGCGCCAATTGTAGGAGTTTCGTATAGGCCGCCGCCGCTTCGGCATAAAGCCCCGCGCGGATGGCGCACGTCGCGAGCCCGCGCGTCAGCCCGGGGTCACGCGGATTGAGCTCGGACGCCTTGTAGTACGCGGACATGGCGGCGGGGCTTTTCCCCTGGCGCGAATAGACTTCCCCCGTCTCCTGGTAGACACGGGACAGCTTAACGGGATCGTCACGGGCAATCCGCATGGATCGCGAGCAGATCTCTTCCGCTTCCTGATACTCCCCGACCTCGGTCAGGGATCGGGCGAGGGAGAGCCGCGCGTCGAGATCCATCGGGGACAGCGCGACCGCTTGGCGGTACGTGGCGGCGGCCCGCTCTTGGTCGCCGGTCGCCGCATAGGCGTCGCCGAGCGCCATGAACGCCGAGACGATCTGGCTGGAGACGCGCGTCGCTCGCTCCAGAAGCGGCAAGGCCTCGGAGTACCGGCCTCGCTGGACCCCGACCCGGCCGAGACCCGAAAGCGCTTCCAGGGAGCCCGGATCCGCTTCGAGCGCCAAGCGAAACGCGTGCTCCGCCTCATCCTGCTGCCCGCGCTTCAGGAACTCGTTCCCTAGCTCGACTTGG
>VBOX01000005.1 GCA_005893265.1 Candidatus Eiseniibacteriota bacterium
GGTCTCAGGATCATCCCAGGCCCTCCTTCCAGACCCGGGAGGGTCCCCACCCCAACCCCAAAAAGGGAAGCGGACAAATGACGTGCTAAAAAGCGGACACATGATGTGCTCTCTACAGTTCCGTCCGTTCCGTGGTGAGGGCGGGATTGATGTGTTAGCCTGCTCGCATGCCGCGCAAGGTGGAACCGCACGCCGTCCCCAATCCCCCGCTTGCCTACAAGGACCCGGAGTTTCTCGAGGGCGAAGAAGCAAGACCGCTCCGCATCCTCGCGGAATACCTCCAGCCGCTCGATGCCTTTCGCCAACATCGCGTCCATGACACGATCGTGTTCTTCGGTTCCGCCAGGCTCAGTGCCGAAGGGCCGATGGCTCGCTACTATGACGCCGCCCGGGAGCTGGCGGGGCTCGTGACCCGATGGTCTCTGGCGCTGAAAAGTCAGGCACACCGGTTCCTGGTCTGCACGGGCGGCGGCGGCGGCATCATGGAGGCGGCAAACCGCGGCGCGACGGAAGCGGGCGGGCGCTCGATCGGGCTCAACATCGGGCTGCCGCACGAGCAACGTCCCAACGCATACATCACCCCGGGGCTCTGCTTCCAATTCCATTACTTCTTCATGCGCAAGTTGTGGTTCACCCATCTTGCCCGTGCGCTCGTGGTGTTCCCCGGCGGGTTCGGGACGCTGGACGAGCTCTTCGAGATCCTCACCCTGTCGCAGACGCGAAAGCTCGATCGCAGGGTACCCGTGCTCCTGTACGGGGCCGAATACTGGAACGATCTCATCAATTTCAAGGCGCTGGTCCGCGACGGGATGATCGAGCAGGAGGATCTGAACCTGCTGCATTTCGTGGAGACCCCCGCCGGCGCGCTCGAGCTGCTCCAAGCCATGCTCGGTCCGGAAGAGGAGACAACGTTCCCGGCGATCGCCAAATCGACGACCCCCCAGGATCCGGTCCGATAACAAGGCGAAATCCGACGCGACGGAGGTCGTAGGACCCTGATAGGTTCGGCGGCCGTGGAACCCGCATCGGCCGTCACAAATCGCGCCCGTCTTTGGATCGCCCTCGGCTCCGTGTATCTGATTTGGGGCTCGACGTACCTGGCGATCCGGCTCGCGATCGAGACCCTACCTCCCTTCTCGATGGCGGGTGTGCGGTACCTGGCGGCCGGAAGCGTGCTCGTGCTCTGGCAGCGGGCGCGGGGCGTGCCGTGGCCGAGTCCGCTCGAATGGCGTGAGGCGGCGATCGTGGGCGGGCTGATGCTGCTCGGGGGGAACGGCGGCGTCTGCTGGGCCGAGCAGATCGTCCCTTCGGGAGTAACCGCCCTTTTCATTTCGACGGTCCCCATTTGGCTCGTTCTTCTCGATTGGCTCTGGTTGGGAAACATCCGACCGAGCCGGCGGATCGTGCTCGGGCTCGCGCTCGGGATCGGCGGGGTCGCGCTCCTTGTACGCACGAGCGGTGCGCCCGAAGCGGCCGCACCACCTCTCGGCGCGGCGGTTCTGGACCTTGCCTCGGGACTGTGGGCCGCGGGCTCGCTCTACTCCCGGCGGGCGAAGCTCCCGGCCGCCCCCTTTCTCTCGATCGGCATGGAAATGGTGGCCGGGGGTGCGCTCCTCGTGCTCGCCGGCGCTGCGGTGGGAGAGTGGTCGAGGATCGACCTGGCACACGCCTCGGCGCGTTCGCTCCTCTCGCTCCTCTACCTGATCACCTTCGGATCCCTGATCGGATTCTCCGCCTACATCTGGCTCCTTCGCGCGACGACCACCGCCCGCGTTTCGACATACGCCTTCGTGAACCCCGTTGTGGCGATGTTTCTCGGATGGGCCTTCGCGGGGGAGACGCTCGAATTACGAACGCTGATCGCGGCGGCGGTCGCGATCACCGGGGTCGTCCTGATCCTCCGCGCGCGGGCCGCGCCCTGATCGGCTCCCCACCTATATCGATGACGGCGCGGCCTTTTGCGTCCATCATGGGCCCCCTGTCCGGGCCCGATTGACGGGCCCGGCCTCACGGAGGGGTTGCTTGTCGGACGCCGCGGGAATCGAAATCGAAGACTTGCGGAAGAGCTACGACGGAACGTTGGCGCTCGACGTGGATCGCCTCGCCGTCGAGCCGAGAGCGACGCTCGCGCTGATCGGCCCGAGCGGTTGCGGAAAGAGCACCCTCCTCCGCCTCATCGTCGGGCTTCTCGCGCCGGACCGGGGACGGGTTACGGTCGCGGGAACGAGGATGGAACCCACCACCCGACGCCGTCTTCAGCTTCGAATGGGATACGTGATCCAGGAGGGCGGGCTTTTCCCCCATTTGACGGCGGGGGACAACATCGCGCTTGTCGCACAAGACACCGGCTGGGAGCGCGGAAAGATCGCGGCCCGGGTTGAGGAGCTTCTCGAGCTGACCCAGATCCCCCGCGCGCTTCTCTCGCGCTACCCGACGCAGCTGAGCGGTGGGCAACGCCAACGGGTCGCCCTCATGCGGGCGCTCATGATGGATCCGGACGTTCTCCTCCTGGACGAGCCGCTCACGGCGCTCGACCCGATGATCCGATCGGATCTCCAGCGGGAGCTGCGCCGCGTCTTCGAACGACTCCGGAAGACGGTGCTCTTCGTGACCCATGACATCGCCGAGGCCGCGTACATCGCGGGTGAGCTGGCGATCATGCGGGCGGGCAAGGTCCTGCAGCGCGGAAGCCTCAGGGACCTGATCCGAAATCCGGCCGATCCCTTCGTCACCGAATTCATCCGGGCTCAACGTCTGCTCGACGTGGCCGACCTCGCCGCGAATTGATGCGCTCGCACGCTCTCCTCGCGGTCCTGGGCCTCCTTCTGGTCGCCGCGCCGGCGGCGGGACGGGTGACCGTGGGCTCGAAAGCGTTTCCGGAGTCATGGATCCTGAGCGAGTCGCTCGCCGAGGAGATGCGGGCTCTCGGGGTCGGGGAGATCGAGCACCGCAGTAACCTGGGCGGCACCGAGATCGTGTACCAGGCGCTTCGCTCGGGGAGCGTGGATGCCTATCCGGAGTACACCGGCACGATCCTCGAGGTGATCCTGCACGTTCCCCGCCCGATCGCCCTGGCCGAAATGCGCACGGCCCTCGCCAAGGAGGGATTGGGCGTGAGCGAGCCGATCGGCTTCAACGACAGCTACGCGCTCGCGGTGACCCGCGCGGTACATGAGCGCTACGCCCTCCGCACCATTTCCGATCTCGGGCGTCATCCGGAGCTCAAGCTTGGGCTCACGCACGAGTTCATGGGGCGTTCGGATGGATATCCTGGGCTCGCGGGCCATTACGGGCTGCGCATGAAGCATGTCCTCGGTATCCAGCACGAGCTGGCCTACACGGCGCTCGCGAGCGGGCGGATCGACGTCACCGACATCTATACGACCGACGCACAAATCGAGCGCCTGGGGCTCTACGTGCTCGAGGACGATCGCGGGTTCTTCCCGCGATACGACGCCGTGTGGCTCTATCGCTTGGATCTCACGACGCGCGAGCCGAGGGCGCTCGAGGCGATCCGGGTACTCACGGGAAAGGTCGATGAAGCGAGGATGATCCGGGCCAATGCCCGCGTCGTGCTTGGGGGCCAGACCTTCCGGCAATCGGCGGATTCGCTCCTCACGGAGGTGCTCGAAGGGGTCCCGTCGCGCAAGCCCGCCCAGGCGGACGTGGCCGGCTCGATCTTACGCAACACCGGTCAGCACCTGAAGCTCGTGGTCCTCTCTCTGCTGGTCGCCGTCCTGATCGGAGTTCCGCTCGGGGTCATCGCCACGCGCTCGCCCCTGTTCGGAAGCGCAATCCTCTCGCTGACAGGCCTCCTTCAGACGATTCCTTCGCTGGCGCTCCTGGCGCTGCTTATCCCGCTCTTCGGAATCGGCATCGCCCCTGCGCTGATCGCGCTGTTCCTCTATAGCCTTCTTCCGATCGTCCGAAACACCTATGTCGGCCTGACCACGATCCCCATCCCGCTGGCCGAGGCCGCGGAGGCGATCGGTCTCTCCCCCCGGGCGCAGCTATTCCGCGTGCGGCTGCCGATGGCATCCCCCGCCATCATGGCCGGCATCAAGACAAGCGCCGTGATCAACGTTGGGACGGCGACCCTGGCGGCCCTGATCGGGGCGGGAGGGCTGGGCGAGCCCATCCTGTCGGGCATCCAGCTCCGGCAGAACTCCCTGATCCTACAAGGGGCGATTCCCGCGGCCGCGCTGGCGGTCCTGGTTCAGAGGGCGTTCGATCTGATCGACCTCGTCGCGGTCCCGAAGGGCCTTCGCCTGCCTCGCAGCAAGGGATAGACCGGGCGCACCGGCTGCTTCATTATTACGGTAGTCACCCGGTTCCCGGATCTCGGAGGCAGCCAATGTCGAACGCTCTACTTCAGGCCGAAACCCGCCAAACCCTGGCGTCCCGGGTCGCAGAGGCCCGCGCCAGGACGGACGAGATTTTCGCGATTGTGAAACCCGAGGCGCTCTACGAGCGCCCCATCCCAGAGCGCCACCGGCTCGTGTTTTACCTCGGGCATGTCGAGGCGTTCGACTGGAACCTCATCGCCAGACAGGCCTTCGGAATCGAGCCCTTCAACGAGGCATTCGACCGCCTGTTCGCCTTCGGAATCGACCCGGTCGGGGGGGGGCTCCCGAACGAGCCACCTTCTGATTGGCCGGAGCCGGGCGCCATACGGGACTACAACGAGCGCGTGCGCAGGATCGTGGACGAGTGCCTCGATCGGCCCCGATCCCCCCGCTCCGAAGGGGATCAGGAGACGATCTTCAACATGGCGATCGAGCATCGCCTGATGCACGCCGAGACGCTCGCCTACCTTCTGCACCAGCTCCCGTACGACGCCAAGATCGCGCGAGTCGAGCCTCCCTCCCCGCTCCCTTCGGGAGAACTGGACGCAACCCGGACCGCGAACATCCCCGCCGGCCTCGCCACATTGGGCCTCGCGAGGGCAGGCGGGGCCTTCGGGTGGGACAATGAGTTCGACGAGCTTCGGGTGCAGGTCCCCGGATTTTCGATCGATGTCCACAAGGTCTCGAACGGACGCTACCTCGACTTCCTCGAGGACGGCGGTTACCGGAGGCGGGATCTCTGGTCGGAGGCGGGCTGGGCATGGAAGGAGACCGAAGGCGCAGGGCATCCGCACTTTTGGCGCGAGCGTGGGGGAGCGTGGTTCTACCGCGGGATGTTCGCCGAGATCCCTCTTCCCCGGAACGCGCCGGTATACGTGAGCCATGACGAAGCCTCGGCGTTCGCGCGCTGGGCGGGGCGCACCCTGCCCACCGAGCCCCAGTTTCATCGCGCCGCCTACGGCACACCCGACGGCACGGAGCGCGAGTATCCGTGGGGACCGGAGCCACCGGACCAGAGCCGCGGTAACTTCGATCTCAGGCGTTGGGATCCGACCCCGCTCGGTGCCTTCCCCGGCGGGGATAGCGCGTTCGGGGTCTCCGAGCTCGTCGGAAATGGGTGGGAGTGGACGGCCAGCGTGTTCGGGCCGTTCCCTGGATTTCGTCCGCATCCGTTCTACGAGGGATATTCCGCCAATTTCTTCGACGGAGAGCACTACGTCCAGAAGGGGGGCTCGCCCCGGACCGCGGCGTGCATGCTTCGCCGGTCGTTCCGAAATTGGTTCCAGCCGCACTACCCCTACGTCTACGCCGGCTTCCGCCTAGCCGGCTCGTGAGCGAATCCCATGCGATCCGAAGCGGCCTCACCCATTTTGGCCTTTCATGAGGAGCTAGCCAGCGACATCCGGACGGGCCTGGCAGGGCCCGGACAAAAGATGATACCCTCGCGGTATCTCTACGACGATCTAGGCTCGGCGCTCTTCGATGCCATCAGCTTCCTCCCCGAGTACGGCCTTACGCGTGCCGATGAGCGCATCCTCCGCACGCACGCCCGGGACATCGTCGGGCGTCTTCCTGGACCGATCACGGTCGCGGAGCTTGGGAGCGGTAGCGGGCGGAAGACTCGGTGGATCCTGGAAGCTATCGCGCGGCGCGGGTCCACGACGTACTACCCGATCGACATCTCACGCGCTGCCCTCACACGCTGCGCCCTCGAGCTCGGCCAGCTCCCCTCGGTTCGCGTGGAGCCGATCGAGAGGGACTACCTTCGGGGCCTTTCCGAGGTGGCGGCGCGACGCGGCAAGAGCGATCGGCTGCTCCTGCTTTTCCTCGGCAGCACGATCGGTAACTTCGAGCCGGCTCAAGCCCGGGACTTCATCCGCGAGGTCGGCGAGCGGCTGAAACCCGGAGACGGCTTCCTCCTCGGAACCGACCTTCTGAAGCCGGTACCCACCCTGCTGGCCGCCTACGATGACCCGCTCGGCGTGACCGCCGCGTTCAATCTGAACCTATTGATGCACCTGAATCGCGACCTGGACGCCGATTTCGATCCAGGCTCATTCGCGCATGAGGCGCGATGGTCCGCCGCGGAGCGCCGTATTGAAATGCACCTCGTCGTGAGGCGCGCGCACACGGTCACGATTCGCGGTCTGGACATGCGCATCCGCTTCGAGGAGCGCGAAACCATTTGGACCGAGAGCTCCTACAAGGTCGAGCGCGAGGACACCGCGCGCCTGGCGAAGCATGGTGGCTTTGATTGCCTGTCCCAGTGGGTGGATCGAGAATGGCCCTTCGCGGAGAGCCTCCTCCTGCGCCGGTAGGCATAAGGCTCGCGCGCAGAGGCGCTTAGGACCAACCAGATTCTGCGTGGTTTTACGTACCAAGCCGGGGACGGATGAACCTATACTAACGGGCTTCCCTCAGTGGAAGGACGTGAGACGGATCATCCGATCCGTTCGTGCAAGGCTTCATGTAAGGCTAGGACGCCATGGATCCCGCATCGAGCCAACCCCACAATGACCGGATTCTGATGCTGGAAACCGCCAACGGCCCCTACACCATACTCGTCGAGAAGATGCAGCAGGGCGCCGTCGCGACGGCGACCGACGGAACCATCCTTCACTGCAACCGGCGCTTCGCGGAGATGCTTGAGCGGCCGGTCGATGAGGTGATTGGAGCATCGGTCTATCGCTTTCTGGCGGCTCCTTCCCAGGTCGCCTATGCCGAGGTCATCGGATCCGGGAGCGGTCAGGGTGAGTTCGCGTTGCTCCGATCCGATGGAAGCGTCGTCCCGGTCCACGTCGCGGTCAACGCGGTACAGGACTCGGGCGCCGCCGCCTACCTGATCGTCACCGATCTGACGGAGCATTTGGCCCGCGGTCGCGCGGAGCAGCTGGCCGAGCTCGAGCGCGAGCTGGAGGAGCGGAAGCGCATCGAGGAGACCTTGCGCCTGAGCGAAGCGCGAATCGCCGAGTCCAGCCGGCGTAAGGACGAGTTCCTCGCGGTGCTTTCGCATGAGCTGCGCGGCCCGCTTGCCCCGATCCAGAACGCCCTCCACGTGTTGCAACGTGATCCCAACGGGCCGCTCGCGCGGCAGGCGCGGGAAATCATCGAGCGCCAGGCGATGCACATGGCTCGCCTCACCGACGATCTGCTGGATTTGTCCCGTATTTCCAACGGGACCATCGCGCTCAGGAGAGAGCGGCTCGACCTGACCGCGCTGGTCCGGCGCGCCGCGGAGGATTACCGAACCACGCTGGAAGCGGCCGGATTGGAGCTCGAGACACGGCTTCCCGAGAGAGAGCTTTGGGTAAGCGGCGATGCCACCCGGCTCTCCCAGATCCTGGCCAACATTCTCCAGAACGCGGCCAAATTCACCGAGGCGGGCGGCCGGGTCGTGGTCGGTCTCTCGGAGGATCCCGACGGCCAGTCCGCGTGGATCGCCATCCGGGACACCGGCGTGGGCATGGATGGGGAGCACCTGGCACGGGTGTTCGACGCCTTCCGCTTGGGCGGGCAAGGTCTCGCCCGGAGCGGTGGCGGGCTTGGTATCGGTATGGCGCTGGCCAAGGGGCTGGCCGAGCTTCACGGAGGCATCATCGCCGCGTCGAGCGATGGATCCGGACGAGGATCCGAGTTCAAGGTTCGGCTCTCCCTCGAGCGTGATACCGGTCCCGCTCCCAAGGCGGTCCGCTCCTCGCCGGCGCCCGCGAAGTCGTACCGCATCCTCGTCGTCGAGGACTGTGTCGACGCGGCCGAGAGCATGGAGATGTTGCTGAACCTCATGGGTCACCGTGTGGAGAAGGCCCACGATGGCCCCGCCGCGGTCGAGCTCGCCAAGCGCTGTCACCCCGAGATCGTGATCTGCGACATCGGGCTGCCCGGCCCCATGGACGGCTACGCGGTGGCGGAGACATTGCGGCAGGACTTTCCGCGAGGCTCGGCGTTCATGATCGCCTTGACCGGTTACGGACAGCACGAGGACCAGCTGCGGTCGCACCAAGCCGGATTCGATTTCCACCTGACCAAGCCTGCCGATCCCAAGGAGCTGGAAAAGCTGCTGGCGTCGATCTCCAACCAGATCTGAGGGCGCGGCGGCGGGTCGGGCGCTACGGCGTCGGCCCGGTCGCCGGGAGTGCCCGCACGACCTCGCCAATCGCGTCCATCGCGGCATGGAGCTGCGGATCGGAGAGATACGGGGCGGGGCCCAGGCGGAGGACGGTGCCGCGGAGGTCAGCCAGCACACCCCGTTCGCGTATCCCCGCCGCGATTTCTCCAGCGCGGGGGCTCTCGAGCGCCAGGAACCCCCCGATCGAGTCGAGCGGCACCGAGCGATCGCGCGTGATCAACCGCGGATCGAGGCTCAGCGAGTCGAATCGCCCGGCGAGAAGTCCGACCTGATGTTGGCTGATGGCTCGCAAAACCTCAGGCGAGAGCCCCTCCCTCTCGAAGAATTCGAAGACCCGTGCGGCGCGGTAGTTGCTCGTTGGGTCGTACGTCGCCCCCGCCCAGCGCGCCGGTCCCTTTCCGTACTGGACCGAATCCTTCACCCGGTCCGTCAAATGCGCGAACTCGCTGAACCAGCCGGTGGCCACCGGGCGCAGATGATCGCGCCCGGGAGGGACGCGCAGGAAACCGTTCCCCTCGCCGAGCTGACAGTACTTGTATCCCGCGCCGGTGATGAACGCGTCCCCCAATCCCTCCCGCTCCAGAGACAGCGGGACCGCGTTCACATGGTGGTATGCGTCCACGAGCAGCTCCGCTCCCACCCGACGGCAGTGCTCGAGAACGGAACCCAGCCCCGGCACGATGTGGGCGCTCGCATAGAGGACCGAGGACGCGAGCACTGCGGCGGTACGGCCGTTCGTGGCGGTGATGAGCCGCTCGGCGATCGCGTCGGCGGGCTTGGCGCTCACCTTGACGATCTCGAGCAGACCGTCCTCGGCGAGGCGGTCCAGCTGGCGGCGGAGGGTGTGGAACTCGCCGTCGGTCGTCACGAGCCTGGGACGCTCGCGCAAAGGCAGCGCGGAGAGGAGGCGCAGAATCAGCTCGTGGGTGTTTTGCCCGAGCGCGATCGAGCCGTCGCGATCGCCGAGCAGTTCCGCGTACCCACGCCGGACGCGGTCCGCTTTCTCCCCGGCACGCGCCCATTTCTCATCGACGAGCTCCGCCGCGTCGTTCCACGCCTCGACCTGTCCCTCGAAGCCGACGTCAGGCCAGGCTTGATGCGAGTGCCCGGTCAGGAGCAGCCGGTCGGCAACCCGGAAACGTGAGTAGTGGGCGGCGAGTGGATTGGGGTGGTGCTGCAGATCGGGTAGCGCGCTCATGGACGCGGAAGCCTATCACACTCCCCGCGGCGCGGGCCCGGCTAGAGGTCCGAGCGGATCGCCCAAAGATCGGGAAAGATCGGCTTGTTGAGCGTGGTCATGAGGTAGCTCGCACCCTCCGACCCGCCGGTTCCGTGTTTCGTCCCGATCGTGCGCTGCACCATCTTCACGTGCCTGTACCGCCATTCCTGGATTCCCTCGTCCAGGTCGACCAGCCGCTCGCAGAGCGATGTCAGGATAGGATCGCGGCGGTAAACGTCGATGAGGATCGGCTTGAGCGCGGGCGCGGACTCGACGGGGCGGGTCACGTCACGGTTGAGAAGATCGGCCGGCACGGGGTGCCCCTTCGCGGCGAGAAAGTGGAGGAACGAGTCCCACAGCGTGGGGTCCGCCATGCGCCGTTCCAGCCTAAGGCGGGTCTCGCTCCCGGCGGGGTAGCGCGTGAGCGCGTCGGGATTCTTCACGCCCAACGCGAATTCGAGCTCCCGGAACTGAAATGATTGAAACCCGCTCCCCGATTCGAGCCGCGCCCGGAAGGTGAGGAATTCGAGCGGGGTCATGGTCTCGAGGACGTCGATCTGGGCCACGACGACTTTGAGGATGGTGAGGACGCGCTTCAATGTATGGAGCGCGCGGGGAGTGTCCTGCCGGGCAAAGAGGCCCTTCAAATAGTCGATCTCGTGCAGGAGCTCCTTGAACCAAAGCTCGTAGATCTGATGGATGACGATGAACAAGGTTTCATCGTGCTCCGGCCCCTCCGAGAGCGGCTGCTGGAGCGCCAGAAGCTCGTCGAGCTTCAAGTAGCTGGAATACGTGACGGGCATGTGGGCTCTCCGTTCCTTCACGTGAAACGTGGTTTGTAGCTGTTCAGCGACTCATAGGGATCGGGCCATGGCAACGGGTACCCCAGCTCGTGTGCCGCGTGGCGCGTCCAATAGGGATCCCAGAGGTGCGCCCGAGCGAGGAGGCAGAGATCGGCGCGGCCAGCCGCGAGGATCGTATTCACGTCGGCGTAGGAGGAGATGTTGCCGACGGCCATCGTGGCGATCCCGACCTCGTGACGGATCCGGTCGGCGAAGGGTGTTTGGAAGAGCCGACCGTAGACGGGTCGCTGGTCGGGAACGGTCTGCCCCGCCGACACGTCGACGATGTCGCAGCCATGCTCCTTCAGCATCCGCGCGACATCGACTGAGTCGGTGGGTTCCATGCCTCCCGGATACCAATCCACCGCCGAGATGCGGACCGACATGGGCCTCTCCTTCGGCCAGGCACCGCGCGCCGCATCGAAGACTTCGAGTGGGAACCGCATGCGATTCCGGAGCGGCCCGCCGTAGTCATCCGTGCGCCGGTTCGTGATCGGCGAAATGAAGCTCGCGAGAAGGTAGCCGTGCGCCGCATGGATCTCGAGCATGTCGAACCCGGCCTCGACGGCGAGCCCGGCCGCGCGAACGAAGTCCGCGACCACGGCGTCCATGTCGCCGCGCGTCATCTCCCTTGGAACCTGGCTGTGCGGAAAGTACGGGACCGCCGAGGGGGCAAGGATCGGCCAGTTCCCCGCCGGAAGCGGCTCGTTGTCCCCTTCCCATGACTTGCGCGTCGAGGCCTTTCGCCCCGCGTGACCCAGCTGGATCGCGATCTTGGCCCGGGTGTGCCGATGAACGAAATCCACGACGCGCTTCCAGGCGAGAGCGTGCTCCGGCTTGTACATCCCGGCGCAGCCGGGAGAGATTCTCGCCGCGGCGCTCACATTGGTCATCTCGCAGAAGACGAGCCCTGCGCCTCCCATCGCGCGGGAGCCCAAATGGACGAGGTGCCAATCGTCCGGCGTGCCGTCCGCGGCGGAATATTGGCACATCGGCGAGACCGCGACGCGGTTCTCCAGGACGAGCTCACGCAGCCGAAACGGCGTGAACATGGGGGGCGGGGGAGGATCCACGCTCACCGGGACGCCCGACTTTCGGGAGGCCTCTCCCGCGTACCACGCGTCCACCTTGGAGATGAACCCCGGGTCGCGGGCGTTGAGATTTTGATGCGTCACCCGCAGGCTGCGCGTGAGAAGCGTGAACGCGAACTGGAGCGGCTCGAGCTTCACGTAACGCTCGGTGTCCTCGAACCACTGGAGGCTTGCCTGCGCCGCGCGTTGGAGACTCTCGACGGCAGGGCGCCGCGCCTCTTCGTACGCTTGGAGCGAAGCCGCGATGTCGCGGTGGGTCCGGAGCGCCTCAGCGAGCGCCACGGCGTCCTCCATGGCCAGCTTGGTACCGGAGCCGACCGAGAAATGCGCCGTGTGCGCCGCATCACCGAGCAGCACTACGTTGTCGTGATGCCAGCGCTCGTTTCGAATCGTGGGGAAGCTCCGCCAGATCGACCGATTGGATTGAAGACGATGCCCGTCCAGCTCCTTGGCGAAGAGCCGTTCACAAAACGCGATGGTCTCTCCCTCGCTCGCCTTGTCCATCCCGGCCGCCCGCCAGGTCGCCTCCCGCGCTTCGACGATGAACGTGGAGAATCCCGGCTCGTACTGATACGCATGCACACGCCAGAGCCCATGCCGATCCGCCTGAAAATAGAACGTAAACGCGGGGAACGGCTTTGCGGTGCCGAGCCATACAAACCTGTTCGGCCGCGTGTCCACGACCGGGCGGAAATGCTCGCGGAAGCGTTCCCGGACGATCGAGTTCGCACCGTCCGCGGCGACCACGAGGTCCGCGTCGCGCAGGGTCTCCGGATCGACGATCTCGCGCTGGAAGCAAAGCTTGACCCCCAGCGCTCGGCAGCGATCCGCCAGAATCTTGAGCAGGGTTTTTCGGGAGAGCCCCGAGAACGCATGGCCGCTGGACGTGTACACCGTGTCCGCGTAGTGGATTTCGATATCGTCCCAGCGGTGGCTTGAGGCCGCCATCTCGGCCGAGACCTCCGAATCGGCTTGCGCCAGCGCGTGCTCGGTCGCGTCCGAGAAAACGACGCCGAAACCGAACGTCTCGTCGAGCCGGTTCCGCTCATGGACCACGATCTCGTGCTTCGGATCGGCCTTCTTGAGCAGGAGCGCGGCGAAGAGTCCGGCTGGTCCGCCCCCGATGCACGCAACCTTCACGCGCCCGTGTCCTGCATCAACTGCCCCGCGATCACGAGGTGCTGGATCTCCGTGGTTCCCTCGTAAATCCGGAGCGCACGCACCGCGCGGTAAAGCCGATCCACGGGATGGGAGGCCATCACGCCTGCGCCTCCCAGCACCTGGACAGCGTCATCGACGATCCGTTGCGCCGCCTCCGTCGCGAACGCCTTCGCCATCGCCGCTTCGAGCGTGACGCGCGAGGCCCCGTTGTCCGCGGCCCACGCGGCCCGGTATACGAGGAGACGCGCCGCCGTCAGGTCGGTGGCCATTCGCGCCAGCTTCTCCTGGACGAGCTGAAACTCCGCGAGTGGCTTCCCGAACTGCCTTCGGACGCGCGCGTGGTCGCATGCCTCGGCGAGCGCGCGGGCGGCCATGCCGCACGCCGCGGCTCCGACCGTGGCCCGCATCCGATCGAGCGTCCGGAGGCCGAGCGCATAACCCCGTCCCTCCTCGCCAAGGCGATTCGCGGCCGGAACGCGGCAGATCTCGAACGCGATCTCCCCCAGCGGGTGCGGCGCGGACAGGATCTGGGGTCGGACGAATCGAAGGCCCGCGGTGTCGGCGGGAACCACGAAGCAGGAGATCCCTTTGCCGCCCGCCGTGGGATCGGTCGAGGCGAAAACGGTGTAGAAGTCGGCGATCCCCGCGTTCGAGATGTAGGTCTTCGTGCCGTTCAGGACGTAGGAATCCCCTTCCCGCCGTGCCGTCGTCCCGATCGCCGCGACATCGGAACCTGCCTCGGGCTCCGTCATCGCGAACGCGGCCATCGCCCGCCCCGCGATCGCTGCGTCCACCCAGCGGTCCCGGACGGGTCCGTTCTCGGATAGAAGAATCGGGAGCGTGCCCAATCCCTGTAACGCGAAGATCGCATCGGCGAGCGGCGATGCGGCGGCGAGCGCTTCGCGGGCGAGGCAGCACCCGCGCCAGTCCTGGCGGCGGATCGGATCGAACCATCCCGCGGCGCCGATCTGCGCGAGGAGCGCCCGCGCCTCGATCCGCGCGGCGTCGTCGTCTTGGGGCTCGGGACGGGACGCGATCTCGCGTGCCAAGGCCCCGACCTCGGACGCGATCGTGACGTGGCGCTCCTCGAGGAACGCGCGGACCGGCCGTGTGTCGGGGATCGCCATCAGCGGAACTTGGGCTCGCGCTTGGCTCGGAAGGCCTCGTACGCCTCTCGGAAGTTCGGGTGCTCCATCAGCCCCGCCTGGACCTCCGCTTCGTGCAGCAGCGCCTCATCGAAAGTAAGATCGAACTCCGCCTCGATCGCGCGCTTGGTCGCCGTGATCGCCCCCGAGGGCCCACGTGCGAGGCGCTCGGCGAGCGCCGTTGCCTCGGCGAGGGCGCGGTCTTGCGGGACGAGGCGCTGGTAAAGCCCGATTTCGTAGGCCCGCTTGGCATCGATGAAGTCGCCGGTCATGAGGAGCTCGGTGGCATTCCCGAGCCCGACGAGGCGCGGAAGGAGCCACGACGCCCCCATGTCCGCGCCGGAAAGCCCGACGCGGACGAACAGAAAGGCGATCTTGGCGGTTTCGGACGCGACCCGGATGTCGCACGCCGCGGCGATCACGGCGCCGGCGCCCGCGACGGTGCCGTTCAGGGCGGCGATGACCGGCCGCCGGCACCGGCGAATGTTCAGGATGAGGTCGCAGGTCATCCTCGTGAATCGCCGAAGGCCGGCCGCGTCGTGCGAGAAGAGCGCACCGATGATGTCTTCGACGTCTCCCCCCGAGCAGAAGGCGCGGCCCGCGCCGGTCAGCACGATCGCCCTCACGTCCGGCTCCGAATCCAGCGCGTGAAACGTGTCCCGCAGCTCGGCGTAGACCTCGAAGGTCAGGGCGTTCAACCGCTCGGGCCGGTTGAGCGTGACGGTCGCGACTCCCGTGTCGGGGCTCAAAGCGTAGAGGAACGACCGGGGTGCGATCGCCATGCTACGGGGCCCCCGCGATGACCGCGGTGGCTTCGATCTCGACCAGGGCCCCGCGGTCTACGAGCCCGGTCACTTCCACAAGCGCCACGGCGGGGTAATGCCTCCCCATCCGCGCGCGCCACCCCTCCCCCAGAGCCTTCATGCTCTTCCGATACGCCGCGAGGTCGGTCACATAGATCGTGACCCGCGCCAGATCGCCCGCTTCGCCTCCCGCCGCCCGGACGATCGTGAGGACCTTGTCGAGCGCGCGGGCGAACTGATCCGCGAAAGCGGGCGGCGAACCTGCCGATCCCTCCTCCCATCCCGCCTGACCCGCGATGAACAGCAGGCGGCCATCCTTCGGCGCGAGGAGGCCGTTGTTCCAGCCCTTCGGCGCTCCCAGGGACTCGGGATTGATGATCTCGAACTTCACGGCGCGATGGCCCCGGCCTTGAGGACGATCGACTGGCCGCTCCGCCCGCTCGCGCCGACGCACAGGTCGAGCACCGCGGCGGCCACCTCCTCGGCGCTCACGAGCCGGGTCTGGCCCGCGGACGCGAGCACGGACGCGAGCGCCTGATCGCGCGAGAGCCCGGCGCGCGATTCCACGTTTGCGAGGGTGCGTTCGGTCATGGGCGTGTCCACGTAGCCGGGGCAGACGGCGTTGACCATAACGCCGGTTCCCGCGAACTCGAGGGCCACGGAGCGCGTGAAGCCTAGGACGGCGTGCTTGGCGGCGCTGTAGTGCGCGACGTACTTCGCGCCCTCGAGCCCCGCGAGCGATGCGACGTTCACGATCCGCCCCCATCCGCGCCCGGCCATTTCCGGCGCGAATTCCCGGGTGCATAGAAAGGTGCCTGTGGCGTTGACCCTCAGCATGCGCTCCCAATCCTCGAGCGTGATCTTGCGAAGCGGCGCCGAAGCCGAGGCCCCGGCGTTGTTCACGAGAATATCCACGGTGCCCAGGACCCTCCGCGATTCACGGCCGAGATCGATCACGCTCCCCTCGACGGTCACGTCGCACGCGATCGCCCAGGCTTTGGCTCCCCGGGCGCGCAATGCGGACGCGACATCCTCGATTTCGCGCGAGGTTCTCGCCGCGGCCACGACCCCCGCTCCCGCGGCCGAGAGCGCCCGTGCTATCGCCGCCCCGATGCCCCGGCCGCCCCCGGTCACGACGGCGCCCCGACCGACAAGGGGATCGGCGGTCACGGGACCCGCCATGGGGACGACGGCTGGGTCACGCGCCCCGCTCCGGCGAGAAGACCTCGGTCACCGCGTCCGCGAGGATGCCCCCCAGCGCGTCGATGGTTTCCTTGCCTTCCTCGGCCGTCGCCTCCGCGGGCCAGCCGAAGTAGGCCCGGGTTCCGTCTGCTTCTTCGAACGTCCTTGCCCCGCCGCGAATCGCCTTGGAGAGTGACGCCGGGTTGGGCGGCAGACCCTTTCGAATGCCCTCGCGCACCAGATCCGCCCGGACCGCCAGGACAATCGAGCTTTCATAGCGCCCCGCGTGGCAGGCGCCACTCTTGAATTCCTCGGTCAGGCGAGGGGCCCAGGGTTTCCGCGAAACGTCGGGGCAAATCACCGGGACCAGACCCTCGTCGCGGGCACGGCGCTCCGCCTCCGCGATCGCGTCCAGGTGGGCGGGATCCAGGTGCGCGTTGGCGATGGCCAGAGCGGCAAAGCCGTGGCGCGTTACCTCGCGCGCCAGGTCGAGAATGAGCGCCGTCACGGTCGAACCCTGGATCGAGATCGTTCCAGGGAACCCCGCTCCGAACATCGCCGCGGTGTACGGGAGCGGCGGCAGGATGAGCGCGCCGAACCCTTGCGCTTCGATTCGGGACGCACCCGCGCGGGCCATGGCCTGCGCGATCAGGATATCGCTCCCGAGCGGGAGATGGGGTCCGTGCGCCTCGATCGCCCCCAGCGGCAGGATCAAGACCGTGCGCGCGCGATCCAGATCGCGCACCTCCTCCCACGTCAGATCGGCCATGTCGCGGATCGCCATCGCACGGGGCTCCCGAAAGTTCCCCCAGTCAGGGGTTGCCACTCGCCCGGCGGGCATCCATCATGGGGGGCGGCGCCGATGGAATTTACCATGACCCCAAGGCCGACGGAACGATTGAACATCGCCGATCATTTCCTCGACGAGCGCGTGCGCGAGGGCCAGGGCGCGCGCCCCGCGCTTCGGACGGATTCCGGGACCCTTTCCTACTCCGACGTCCAGAGCCTGGCGAACCGTTTCGGGACCACGCTCGCCGAGGCGGGAATCGAGCCCGAGCACCGGGTTCTGATCGCCCTCCCGGACGGACCGATGTTCGTCGGCGCCTTGTTCGGAACGCTCAAGCTGGGTGCCGTGGTGGTGATGGTGAACCCAGGGCTTCCGCCGCAGGAAATCGCCTATTTGCTCGAGTACACGCGCGCGCGGGCGGTCGTGACGCACCGCGAGGTGGCGGCGACGTTTCGGACGGCGGCTCGGGAGTCCGGCTTCGCGAAGAACATCCTCGTCGCGGGGGAGGAGTCTTTCGACCGTGGTCTCGCCGCCTCCTCCGCGGAGCTGGATACGTTTCCTTCTCACCGCGACGACCCGGCGATCTGGCTCTTCTCGGGCGGGACGACGGGACGCCCCAAGGCGGTGATCCAAACCCACCGCTCGTTCGCGAACACAGCCGAGTGCTATGGGAAACACGTGATCGGCTACTCGGCGGACGACGTTACGCTCTCGGTTCCCAAGCTCTACTTCGGCTACGCGACTGGCTCGAACCTCTTCTTCCCGTTTGCGGTCGGGGGTACCACGACGCTCTTTCCCGAGCCGGCGACCGTCGAGACCCTCTTCGAGAAGATCCGGCGCTTTCGGCCGACCGTGCTGATCAACGTCCCGACGATGATCAACAAGATGGTCTCGCATCCGGACGCCCGCGCCCAGGATTTCTCCTCTCTTCGCGTGTGCACGTCCGCGGGGGAGGCGCTTCCGGCCGAGCTGTATCAAAAGTGGAAGGAGACATTCGGCGTCGAGCTGCTCGACGGGCTCGGCACCGCGGAGATGTGGCATATCTTCATCTCGAACCGGCCCGGCGCCTCGAGACCGGGCTCCCTCGGCACCGTCGTGCCGGGGTTCGAAGTGAAGGTCTGCGACGATGAAGGGCGCGAGCTGCCGCACGGCGAGGCAGGCTGGCTCTGGGTGCGCGGGGATTCGCGCGCGATCGGCTACTGGCAGCATATGGAGAAGACGGCTCAGGGATTTCGCGGCGAATGGTATGTCTCGGGGGACCTCATCACGATGGGCCCTGATGGGTATGTGACCTACTGCGGCCGTGGAGACGAAATGCTCAAGGTATCGGGGAAATGGCTCGCGCCCCAGGAAGTGGAGGGGTGCCTGCTCCAACACCCGTCCGTCGCGGAAGCGGCGGTCGTCGGCGTGCACGACGCGAGCGGCCTCGTCAAGCCGCGCGCCTACGTGGTCTCGAGCGACCGGCGCGACGGTCTCGACGAGGAGCTGAAGGCGTTCGTGCGGGAGCGCCTCGAGCCCTACAAGCATCCGCGCGAGGTGGTCTTCGTGGATGCGCTCCCGCGCACGCACCTGGGCAAGGTGGATCGAGGTAAGCTTCGCAGGGAATGACCATGGAAATGAACCTGAAGCCCTTCTTTCTGCGGTGGGAGAAGCTCCGGCCCTGGTACAACGTGATCCTGGCCGCCGTGCTCGTCGTTTCCCACGCTCCCCATATGGGTGTCCTCTTCCTGGAACCGATGGCGCTTTTGATTTGGCTCATCGGGGCCGTCCTGGCGAACATCTGTTTCCTGGCTGGACCCCTCGTTGAGGCCTACGTGAGCTGGCTCGGGATCAGATCCCGCTACGTGATGCCCCTCCTTTTCATCGGCGGCGTCCTCATATCGATTCCCTGCGTCGTCTACTTCATGCTGCCCTTCCCGCTTGCCCGGGCGATTCTGGGTGGGCCCTAATCGGGAGCATGCGGCCACGGGCGCCTCGGGGCGGCCGCCGCTCACGATCGCACCCGTCCCGACAGCGCGGTGGGCCCTCGCCTGCGCCGCGGTCGCCGCGGTTGCGTTCGCAGTCTTTTTCCCCACCCTAAAGTTCGAGTTCCTGAGCTGGGACGATTCGCGGTACGTGACCCAGAATCCGTGGATCCGCTCCTGGTCGAGCGAGAACCTGCGCCACATTTTCACGAAGCCCTATTTCGTGAGCTACATGCCGCTCCAGCTCGTGTCCTACATCGTGGACTACGGTTTCTGGGGCCTGAAACCGTTCGGGTATCACCTGCAGCAGGTCATCCTCCACGCGCTGGACGCCGCGCTCGCGGTCGTGGTGGGGCTGCGACTCTTCGGGCGATTCTGGCTCGCCGCGATGGCCGGGCTTCTCTTCGCGGTGCATCCCTCCCACGTCGAGTCCGTCGCCTGGATCTCCGCCCGGAAAGACGTCCTTTCCGCGGCCTTCCTCCTTCCATCGGTCTATTTCTACTTGCGGGCCCGGGGAGAGCGGTCGCTTCGGAGGGGACCGTACGTCGCCTCGCTTGTATTCTTCTCGCTCGCCGTACTCTCGAAAGTGAACGCGGTCGTGATGCCTCTCTTTCTCGTTCTTGTGGACATGGTTTCTCCCACGCGCGCGCGGCGGACCGGCGAGCACTGGCTCCAAGCTCTCGGCGCCAAGATTCCGTACGGCGTGATCGGGCTCGGGGTGGCGATCGTCAACTGGGTCGTGGAGGTGAAGACGAAGGCGGCCTATGCGCGCGACCCCGTCCGGTATCTGGTGCTGAAAGGGCACGCGGCCTGGAACTACCTGGGAACCCTCACCGGGATTCCCCGGCAGAACCCGATCTACGACACGCCGCAGGTAGCGCTCGACCTTCCCTCGATGGCGGTCCATCTGATCGGGCTTCTCCTCCTGCCGCTGCTTGTATGGCTCGGGCATCGGCGCCGCGATCGCGTCCTCACTCTCGGGGCGGGCTGGACCTTCGTGATGCTTCTCCCGGCGATCCTGTTCCCTGTCCCAACCTACGTCGCCGACCGCTACCTCTACATGCCAAGCCTGGGCTTCTGCTGGCTCTTGGCCGGCGGCATCCTGGCCGCGAGCGCGAAGCTCAAGGCGCCCGCGGCGCGCGCCGCCACCGCCGCCCTTCTCACCGCGATCACGACAGGGTTCTTCGCCGCCCGCACCGTCCACTACAGCCGGGCCTGGGCGAACTCCGAGGCTCTGTGGTCCTACACGATTCAAAGGAGCAGCGATTTCCGCGCCTACAACAACCTCGCCCGGGTCCGGATCGAGCAGGAACGCTGGGACGAAGCCGAACGGCTCTTCAAGCTCGGCTCCCGGCAAGCCAACGTCACGTCGTATGACGGGCTCTCCGTCGTCTACTACAAGACCGGCCGGTACGCGGAGGCGCTACAGGCGAACGACAAGGCATTCGAAATGCACGCGATCAAAGGGGATGATCCGGTGGAGTTCGCGGATCTTGAGTACAAGCGGGGATCGATCTACCTGGCACAGTCCCAGACCGCGAAGGCGATCGAGGCGTACGAGACCGCGCTCCGCGCGAATCCGCGCCATCCGGACGCGCGCAGGATGCTC
>VBOX01000077.1 GCA_005893265.1 Candidatus Eiseniibacteriota bacterium
CGTCGAAGGTCAGTACAACCGAGGATTGTGGAGTGACCGAGCGCGCATGGTGGTCGGCGCGTCGGCCCGGCAGTACAACGTGAACACGAGCGGGATGATCCTGGACCCCGCGAACGACGACCGTACTGACCAGTACTACTCAGCCTACGGGCAGTTCGAATACCGACTCAACCCCAAGCTCCGCGCGGTCGTGGCCGCCCGCTTCGACGACGGCGACCTCTTCGATGGCCAGTTCTCACCAAAGGCTGGCCTGGTCTTCAGTCCCAGCGAGCGACACTCCTTTCGGGTGACCGTCAACCGGGCGTTTCAGACACCCAATTACGCAGAGTTGTTCGTGCGGGTGCCGGTAGGTCCCCCGACCACGAGCCCGAGAACGCTGGAGCGAGATCTCGAGGGGTACTTCGCCACGATCCGTGCCAACTTTGGCGCCGATCCCAACCTCCCGGCGACTCCAACGGACCTTCCGTGGAACTTTGATTCGCTCACGCCGGGCCTCGGCCTGGGGAACGCAAGCTTGGGCGTGGAGAAGGTGACGGCTTGGGAGGCAGGCTATAAGGGGAACTTGTCACGCCGGGTCTACGTCAGCCTCGACCTGTTCACCAATCGGCTGACGGATTTCGTCACCGACTTCCTGCAGGCCGGCGTTGTGATGAACCCCGCATACTCGGCGTACGCGCTGACCGATGGGGGCACCAACATTCCCCAGACCCTCTCGGACGTCGATGCGTACCTGGCGTCACAGGGACTGCCCCCGACGGACCCGTTGCGGACCGCCATTCCGCAGCTCCAGGGCGGCTATGCTCAGCTGAACGCCGGGCTTGTCCAAACCGGGTTGCTGGCGACGCTTCCCAACGGCCACCGCGCCATCGTGCTGTCGATAACCAACGCGGGGCGGGTGAGAGAGCAGGGTGTGGAGCTCAACGTCGGGTACCAATTGACAGACGAGCTCCGCGCGGAGGGGTCGTACACGTTCTTCGACTTCGAACAGCCGGAGGGCATCCTCAGCGGTGACAAGGTGCTGCCCAACACCCCGAAACACAAAGGCACGTTCACCCTGGCCTATGCCGGAGCGCAGGGGCTGGACGTGAACTTCACGCTGCGGCGGCAGACGGCGTTCCAGTGGGCGGCCGGGGTCTACAGTGGCTTGGTGGACTGGAGCCAAACCGTCGACCTGAGCGCCGGTTACCGCGTCAACGACTACCTGCGGGTGCATGCGCTTGGCACCAACGTGCTGGACCAGAAGCGGTTTCAGATCTATGGCGGATCGGTCATCGGCCGGCGCGTGATCGCAGGGGTGACGACGACGTTCTAACACGACGCAACGGCGCTGAGAGCACGGCCATCACCCTGGGAACCTCATTCCCCTGATCAGCTCCCGAAACCGCGGATCGGACCGCAGCGGGTCCCATACCGGGAACACATTGAGGAGAACCATGTCCGCATCACGGGTCTCGTAGGCCGTCTGGAGCCAGCGCACGGCGCGATCCCGGTCACCCAGAGCCAGGTAGAGCCGGGCGAAGGTCAATGGGGCAATGTACTGACGGCTCGACTGGGCCCGCAACTCGTCCAGGATGCGCTGCGCCGCGGGTCGGTCGCCTGCCAGCGCGTGCGCCACTCCCAGGTCTGCCCGGCTGATCGCGCTCCCACCCCCGCCACCCGAAAGCGTGATTCCCCGTCGAAGAGCCGCAATGGCGTCGTCATATCGACCGGTCTGGATGTACACCCGCCCAAGATCGAAGTATGCCCTCGCGAAGTTGGGATTGGCGTCGATGGTCCTGAGGTACTGTGCTGTAGCCCCATCGTACTGCCGGGCGCAAAACAGCACCGCGCCTAAGTGCGCGCTGATCCGAGGGGAGAGCGGGTCCAGCTCTTGGGCCCGCCGGTCTTGCGCGATCGCTTCGTCAAACCGCCCCATCCACGCCAGGAACCAAGCGTAGAACATGTGCCCGAGCGCGTAATTCCGATTCAGCTCAAGTGCCCGCTTGAAGTGCCGCTCCGCGCTGAACCAGCCCCAGTCGTGAACAGCCGTAACCCAACCGAGCGCGGTGTGGGGTTCGGCGAGCTGCTCGTCAAGCTCGAGTGCCTTCGTGGCGGCTGCCTTGGCTTTGGGAAACGCTTCTCTCGGGCTCACGGGCGCGTAGTAGGGCAGTACCATGTAGGCATCTGCTAGACCGGCGTACGCCAGCGCGTATGTGGGCGCTTTGTCGATGGCTTTGTCGATGGCTTTCTCGAAGTACTCGACTGCCCTCCACAATCCCTCTGGGGTGAACTTGTTCCATTCAAACCGGCCCCGCACATAGAGGTCGTAGGCTTCCGGATCGATGGTGCGTTCGGCGGCCAGCCGCGCTTTCTCCTGCGGGCTCAACGTGACCGCGATCCTTTCCGCGATGGCCCGCGCGAGCTCGCTGTGTAGCGCCAGCACATCCCGGAGGTGCCGATGATACGTCCATGCGCCCAGATGCCGCTCTCGGGGAAGCGCCTGGATCAACTGGGCTTGGACCCGAACGCTGTCTCCCACCCTCAGCACCGACGCTTCTAGCGCGGCCTGCACGTCCAATTCCCGCGCGATCTCGGGCAGCGACTTATCGGTGTTCTTGTAGTGCATCGCCGAGGTCCGGGAGATCACCCGGAGTCCTGCCATCTGAGCCAGCTCGCCGATGATTGCGTCGTGCATCCCTTCGACGAAGTACACCTGCTGGGGGTCGCCGGAGAGATTGTCAAGCGGCAGCACCACCACGGAGTCGATGCGGCCTGGCGCTAAGCTGAGTCGACGGAGGACCCACCAACCCCCGCTGCAGAGGAGCACCGCCGCCAGCAGAGCCGGAGGGACTAGGCGACGCACGCTTGAGTGACGATGCGGAGCGACCCCCACAGCTGGTTCGCTGGCGGCCGCCTGCATCAACGCCTGGGCGAACTGGGTAGCGGTCAGATACCGATCCGCCGGCGCCTTCGCCAGAGCGCGCAGTATGGCTTCTTCCAGGGGCTCCGGCACCGTCGGGCGAACCACCCGGATCCGCGCCGGTGACGCCGCCAGATGCTGGCGCGCTATGCTCTCCGCCGTACGCCCGGTGAACGGCGGCTCCCCTGCCAGCATCTCGTACAGCACGCACCCCAGCGCATACACGTCGCTGCGCCCGTCGAGGACCGAGTCCCCAGCAGCCTGCTCGGGACTCATGTATGCCGGCGTCCCCACCGCCAGCCCCGTCGCGGTGAGCTGCTCTCCCCCCGCGGCCGTGATCGCCCGCGCGATCCCGAAATCCGCAACCACCGCGTGCCCCGCCTCGAGCAGGATGTTCTCAGGCTTGATGTCCCGGTGCACCACGTCGTGGCTGTGGGCGTGGCTCAAGGCGTCGGCTACTTCCCGCGCGATCTGGATGGCGTCGTCTAGCGGGAGCTGTTTCTCACGGTCGACCCGGTCGCGGAGGGATTCGCCCTCGACGTAGGGCATCACGTAGAAGAGGAAGCCGTCCGCTTCCCCCGAGTCGAGCAGTGGCAGGATGTTGGGGTGGGTGAGCCCGGCCGTGATGCGGATCTCGCGCAGAAACCGCTCAGCGCCGAGGGCGACGGCGAGCTCGGGGCGGAGCACTTTGATCGCGACGGTGCGGTGGTGCCTCAGGTCGCGGGCGAGAAAGACGAGCGCCATGCCCCCACGGCTGAGTTCCCGTTCGATCGTGTAGCGCCCGGCGAGGGCGGTGCGCAGCCGGTCCGGGAGATTCGCGAGGGGAACCGAAGCGGCGGCCGGACGGAGGCCGCACAAATCGTCGGCGACGCTGTCGAAACGGCCCCTCCCCTCGTGAGCCAGGAGCAGCGAGAGCACCTCGCGGCTCACCTCCTGATCCTCCACGGCCGCAGCCACGTAGGCCGCCCGTCGCTCCGGCGGCTGCTCCAACGCTTCGGCGAAGACCGCCTGGACCCGCTCCCAGTGCGTCGCGCTCACGGACGCTCCGAGCCGTCTGCTTCCGCCCGCTCACTGCGGTCCTGCCCCAGCTCGCGGTTCAGCCACGCCCGCGCGAAAGCCCAGTCCCGCTTCACGGTCGCCGGGGACGTGTCCAGCGCAGCCGCAGTCTCCTCTACCGACATCCCCGCGAAACACCGGCACTCGACCACCCGGCATTGGCGCTCGTTCCGCGCTTCGAGGCGGGCGAGCACCTCCTCGAGCGCTAACAGGTCATCGGGCTGCTGCACCAGGCCATCCAGCGTCTCTGACAGCGGGACCTGGACCGGGGCGCCGCCGCGCTTGTCGCGCCTTCTAGCACGGGCATAGTCGATCAGGACGCGGCGCATGACGCGCGCCGCCACGGCGAAGAAGTGCGCACGATCCCGCCACTCGACCTGCTCGATCTTGACCAGCCGGAGGTACGTCTCGTGGACCAACGCCGTGGTAGTGAGCGTGTGCCCGGATCGCTCGCCGTGGAGCTGGCCGTGGGCAATGCGTCGCAACTCATCGTACACGACCGGGATGAGGCGATCGAGGGCGCCGGGCTTGCCCTCGGAGAGCTCCCGCACGAGTTCGGAAACGTTCGATCCTTCGTCGACCATGACGCCCGCAGGGTCCGATGCCAGGTGACCCGACTAGCGGCGACCTACTGGTGTCAACCTACCGCACCTCGCGAGGGGGGGCAAACAAGGTTTGGTAGGCGTGTCCGTTGTAGGGGGCTGAGCCCGACCGAGCCCGAACGACGCCTAACCATAGAGCGACGTAGTTCCGGTGGCCACGCTCGGGCTTCGTCGCTGGGCGCCGGGATGACGTGAGTCAAAGGGCCCCGCAGCCGGTCGCCGCCAGTGAGCCCCAGGGCGCTCGCCGGGCACCGCCGGGGCAGTTCCGGCGGGGTTCCTGCTTCTCCGCTCTGGATTTCTCAAGGAGGTCGGTATGCGGTCCTTTCACCACTCGCTGTTCCGCACGGCTGCGGCGATCCTCGCCATCACGGGCGCGCGCCTCGACGGCCAGACTTCCTCGGCCCCCGTCGTGCCGCCCGACTTCCGGCCCGGCATCGACTCGAGCCCGGGAGAGCTGTCGCTCGAAGTGCGCAGCTACGTCACGCGCGGCGACGCGCTGATCACCATGCAGCGTTACGCCGCCGGTCAGCAGCAGTACCGTCAGGCAATCGCTACCACACGCCTGCAGGGACATCTTCCGAGCTTCACGTCCTGGCGCCTCGCGAGCGCCTACTACTACGAGGGCCGTCCCGAGCGGGCCGCTCGGGTGCTCGACGAACTGGCCGCGGAGGCAGGAGGCTTCGGCGATCTCGCAGTCCAGAGTCGCGCCCTATTCAACGCGGCGTGGCTCCACGGGGAAGCCGGGCAGAGCGCGGACGCGGAACTCCGGATCGCGCGGCTCAAGAAGTTGCTCGACTCCCCGTACATGCCTGTGGCCGTCCGTGACGATCTAGTGGGGCGGCTCGCCATGCCGACCGCGGTCACGTCACGCTAGGGACGTGCGGGAGGCTCGCAAAGCGAAGGGGGAAGGGCTTGCGCTACTGCTGACGCACCCTTCCCTCTCCCCAGCTGCTTAAGCCACCAGTCGCTGGGGGGCGGGAGAAAAGCGGGCGGCATCGCTGCTGATCCAGCGGGACGACGACCGCAACGTGCAGTTCAGCCAGACGGTCGATCTAGCGGCGGCGCTGCGGCCGCTGGGCGTCGAGGTGGAGCAGCTCGTGTTCCCCGACGAGGTGCACGAT
>VBOX01000006.1 GCA_005893265.1 Candidatus Eiseniibacteriota bacterium
GCCCGGGCTCAGCCACGATTGCCATGGCGGGCTCCGTCAGCCTGACGGCGACGCCGAAGAATGCCAGCGGCGGTACGCTTTCGGGCCGGGTCGTGACCTGGTCGAGCGACAACACGGCGGCGGCGACGGTGAACGGCAGCGGGCTCGTGAGCGGCGTGGCCGCCGGCTCGGCGACCATCACCGCCACCTGCGAGGGAAAGACCGGCACCTCGGATATCACGGTGTCGATCGTCCCGGTGGCCTCGGTGACGGTGAGCCCCGCTTCGGTCAGCGTCCAGGAGGGGAGCACCACGCAGCTCACCGCGACGCCGAAGGATGCCGGCGGGCATCCGCTCACGGGCCGGGTCGTGACCTGGTCGAGCGACAACACGGCGGCGGCGACGGTGAACGGCAGCGGGCTCGTGAGCGGCGTGGCCGCGGGTACGGCCACCATCACCGCCACCTGCGAAGGGAAGACAGGCACCTCGGACGTCACGGTCACCCCGGTCAGCTCGGGCGGCGGGCAGTTCAACCACGTGTTCATCGTGGTCGAAGAGAACACGGACTATGCGGACGTAATCGGCAACTCCGCGATGCCGTACCTGAACGGCTTGGCACAACAGTACGGTCTTGCGACCCAGTATTATGCGAACACGCACCCGTCGATCGGAAACTACTTCATGATGACGGTTGGCGATATCATCACGAACGACGACGCCTACACGAGCACTGTTTCTCAGGATAACATCGTGCGGAAGCTGGTAGCGGCGGGGAAGACCTGGAAGGTGTATGCGGAGGACTTGCCGTCGATTGGATTCGTGGACCTCGGGTACGACGACGGCAAGTACGCAAGCAAGCACGACCCGTTCGTGTACTTGACGGATGTGCATGACAACGCGACGCAGGCGAGCCATGTGGTCCCCTTCACGCATTTCGCTACCGACCTGGCGACCAACGCGTTCCCGAACTACTCGTTCATCGTGCCGAACCTGTGCAATGACGGGCACGACTGCGGGCCGGGCGTCGTGGACAGTTGGCTGCTGACCCATATCGATCCGCTCATCAAGAGCGCGCAGTTCCAGCAGGACGGGTTGCTGATCATCCTGTACGACGAATCCGGCGGAGACGACACCAACGGCGGAGGGAAGATCGCCTGGGTGGCGGTGAGCGCGAAGTCGAAGAGCGGCTACCAGTCCACAACGCTCTACCAGCACGAGAGTACGCTCCGCCTCAGCTTGAAGGCGCTCGGCATCACGGCGTTCCCCAACTCCGCAGCCACGGCACCGGACATGGGCGAGTTCTTCACCCCGTGACCGCCCCGGCGGATGCGAGAGGTCCTAGTGCGTCCCAACATTGTCTCGACCCATGAGGCCAGAAGGAGACCTGACATCATGACGTTGAAGCTCGAGCCGTCTCGTCGGCTGGATCTGCTGAAACATGCGGGAATCCTCAGCGTAGCCGTCGTTCTGCTCGGGTTCGGTTCCTGCTCGAAGACCAACGACAAGACCAATCTCGTCGGGCCCACGCCGGTGGCCTCCGTGGCCGTGAGCCCGGGCTCAGCCACGATTGCCATGGCGGGCTCCGTCAGCCTGACGGCGACGCCGAAGAATGCCAGCGGCGGTACGCTTTCGGGCCGGGTCGTGACCTGGTCGAGCGACAACACGGCGGCGGCGACGGTGAACGGCAGCGGGCTCGTGAGCGGCGTGGCCGCCGGCTCGGCGACCATCACCGCGACCTGCGAGGGAAAGAGCTCACCGCGACGCCGAAGGATGCCGGCGGCATCCCGCTCTTGGGCCGGGTCCTGACCTGGTCGAGCGGCAACACCGCGGCGGCGACGGTGAACGGCAGCGGGCTCGTGAGCGGCGTGGCCGCGGGTACGGCCACCATCACCGCCACCTGCGAGGGGCAGACCGCCACCTCAGACATCACCGTGACGGCGTCAAGCTCGAGCGTGACCTTCGTGGGCGCAGGCGACATCGCAGATGACGGCTTTAAAGCAGAGGAGACCGCTAAGCTACTCGACGGCATCCCCGGCACCGTCTTTACAGCCGGGGACAATGCCTATCCGGACGGTGCAGCCTCCGACTATACCAACTATTACGAGCCGACCTGGGGCCGACACAAGGCGCGCACGCTGCCGTGCCCTGGCAACCACGACTATCACACCTCCGGGGCATCGGGCTACTTCGGCTACTACGGTTCCAGTGCGGGGCCGGCCGGGCGGGGCTACTACAGCTACGACCTCGGGGATTGGCACATCATCTCGCTGAACAGCGAAATCGACGCATCCGCCGGTTCCGCGCAGGAGCAGTGGCTGCGCGCTGATCTCGCGGCGAGCAGCAAGGACTGCACGATCGCCTACTGGCACCAACCCCTCTTCAGCTCAGGGGACGTACACGGCAGCACGAACATCTGCAAGCCCCTGTGGCAGGCACTCCAGGACGCCAAGGCGGAGATCGTGATCTGTGGTCACGATCACGAGTACGAGCGCTTCGCACCGCAGACCGCGGCCGGCGTCGCGGATCCGGCCACTGGGATCCGGGAGTTCGTCGTCGGGACGGGCGGTGCGGGCCTCTACACCATCAGCGCGACGATCGCGAACTCCGAGGTTCACAACACCAACACGTTCGGCGTGCTCAAGCTGACCCTGGGGTCGGGAAGTTATTCGTGGCAATTCATCCCCATCGCCGGCCAGACGTTCACGGACTCAGGGAGCGGGACATGCCATAAGTAGACATTCCAGGCACGAGCGGTCGCCGCGGCTGCGATCGCTCGGCCTGTGTCGAAACCTCATTGCACGTTAGGCGCCGGCAGGGAGCCTTCGCTCCACAAACAGTCCGGAGATCGAACCCATGACGACGCCCAAGACGCACCGACTGCGTACGCGTTCGGCCCTCGCGGCGATCCTCGTGTTGCTCGGGTTCGTCTCCTGCTCGAAGGTCTCCAACCAGGGCAATCCGGTTGGGCTCACGCCGGTGGCCTCCGTGGCCGTGAGCCCGGCCTCCGCCACGATTGCCATGGTGGGCTCCGTCGGCCTCACGGCGACGCCTGTGGACGTCGGCGGCGATCCGGTCTCGGGCCGGGTCGTGACCTGGTCGAGCGACAACACGGCGGCGGCGACGGTGAACGCCAGCGGGCTCGTGAGCGGCGCGGCTGCGGGTACGGCCACCATCACCGCCACCTGCGAGGGAAGGACCGGCACCTCGGTGGTCACGGTCATACCGGCCGGGCCCATCAGCTCGCTCCCCACTCGGTTTTTCCCGGCGGACAACATCTGGAACACGGACATCTCGAACCTACCCGTGCATTCCCTGAGCGCAACCTGGATGGCCACGGTCGGCACATCACAGAATCTCCGCGTGGGTTTCTATCCTGACCAGTGGGGTATGCGCTACAACATTGTGGATGCCAGCACGCCGACGACTACGGTTCGCATCGTGAACCAAGACCCCGGTGACAGCGACCTGATCCCCTACCCGTTCACCGCTCAGACGCTCATCCAGCTGGGCACCCCGGACGCCGAGGTGTTCATGATCGACCCGGGCGGGCAGAAGCTCTACGAGATGTACAACGCGCACTGGAACAACGGCGACCCGTATGCGAGCGCCACGATACGGTGGGACTTGACCTCGAACGCCCTGCGCGCCGACGACCACTCCTCGGCCGACGAGGCGGGGCTGCCGATCTTCTGCGGACTGTTTCGCTGGGATGAGGTGCAACGCGGCGTCATCAACCACGCATTCCGTTTCGAGAACGACTGGGGCCACATCAACCACGATACCCACCTATGGCCCGCTCGGCACACCGCTGGCGAAGGGGCTTCGGTGCCCAACGCGCCGCCGATGGGGGCCCGCCTGCGCCTGAAGGCCAGCTACGACATCTCCGGGTTCAGCGCCAACGCCCGCGTCATCCTCACGGCGATGAAGAAGTACGGGATGTTCCTGGCGGACTACGGCGACGATTGGGAACTGATCGGCACGGCTGACAGCGGGTGGCCGACCTCGCTCATCAACGAGCTGACTGCGGTTCCGGCGGATCAGTTCGACTTCGTGGATCAGTCTTCTCTGATGATCGACCCCGACTCGGGGCAAGCGCTCCAATAAACCTGCCCCCGCCGCAACGGTAGGCGCGCGGGACGGAGCCCCTTACCGCATGAGAACGAGCTTCTTGTGCTCAGTGGCTTCGGGGGTCTCCAGGCTGATGAAGTAGATGCCTGAAGCGATATCGTGAAGATCGACCTTGAAGTTGTAGCCCCCGGCGTACAGCTCCCCGTCCACGAACCTGTGCACCACCCGGCCCGTGAGATCGTACAGGACGACGCGGACGTGGCCTTGCTGGGGCGTCGCGAAGCGCACCGCGAACTGACCCCTGCTCGGGTTGGGAGCGGGGGGCGCCAGCCACAGCGCGCGCGGGGCATCCGAGCCAGGCGAAGCCTCGCCTTCGGGACCGAACCTCGCCGCCAAAGGTGGCGGGGTCGTATTGATCGGCGTCCAGTCCTCCGATTCGTCGTAGCGCGTCTGGGGCAGGGGACCGCCGACGTAGGGACACCCGGCGGCGTCGGCCCCCTGCGTGTTGAGCATCTGGGCAGGGTCGTAGTAGTGGAGGGTGTTGCCGCCGATCGACACGTGCACCACTGGGACAATGGATGATCTCAAGGTAGTGCACGTCGTGGGGTCGCAGCCGTAGCAGCCTGGCAAGCCTGGGCTCGAGTCGGATCCGTCGAAGTTCTCGAAGCCAGTCTGCACCAGGATAAGGCGATTCCCCGCCGGGATCGTGTTCGTGCCCCAGAGGGCGTAATGATGCGTGCCGATGTCGCAGGTGACCACCACGCCGGAGAGTGTCCCGCTGGTGAGGTTGTCGACCCGAATCGTGCTGGTATCCCAGCCCCCGGTCGGGGGGTCGCCCGCCAGGCCATCAGGCGTACCGACGAACACAACGTTCGGAGACCCCCTCCATGGATTGGGCTTCGGCTGGGGGTTGACGGGGTGGTGGCTGTCCATATAGCCGACGTAGACCGCGACGAGCGGTCCTCCATCCTGGGTCACGGCGAGGGTTGTGCTCGCCGGGGTCGAGGTCTTGTTGGCGGTGTCGGTCGCGGTTACCGTCACGGTGTAGAAGCTGGCAGCCGCGAACGTGTGCTGGGCAATAGCGGTCGGCGCGGTGGTGGTGACCACCGGGGTGCCGTCGCCAAAGTTGAATTGGTAGCTGGCGATCGGCGTGGCATCGGTGTCGGTGGAGCCTGAGGCGTCGGCGCGCAGGGTGAGCGGCGGGGTGGTGAGCTGCGTCACATTCAGCGCCGCGTTGGGCGGGAGATCCGGCGGGGTTCCGCCCACGAACTCGACGTGAAGTAGCGGCGCGGCCGTTGTGCTTCCGTTATACGCCCACGCCGTCCGGTGGCCGGTGCCGTTCACGATCATGACGTGCGCGTTGCCGTACGCCCACCCTGGACGGTTCACAATCTCCTGGATCGCCGCGCTCAGGTCCGGCGTGCGTTGGTTCGCTCCCACCTCGCCCAAGGTCCACGCAACCGGCGCCCAGTTGGTCGCCGCCGTCGTGCGCGGCCGGGTCGAGACGTCGCCGTTGGCCGTGCCGAAGGTCGCCGGATTGTCGGCCGCCTGCGCCCGGAACACGAGGTTGGTCACCTCGCTCTGCGATTCCTTGGCGCTGAATTGAATGTAGGCAGAAGTAATGGTCGCGCCCGGATTGATCCCGAGTCCTGTCCAACGCATGCCCACGGTCTGATTGTTGCCGTCGTAGACGAGCTCAAGGTCGCTGCTCGTCAGGTACACGACCGCGCCGGAGGACTCCTCCGCATCGTCCGCCGACGTCGCGACACGCCGCTCCACGATTATCGGAGTGGCGGACGGGTTCACGGTGATCGTGGCGCTCGCCGGGGTCGACGTATTGTTGCCTGTATCGGTCACGGTCAGCGTAACGGTGTAGGGACCCGCGGCCGCATACGTGTGCTGGGCGGTCGCGGTGGGCGCGGTGGTGTTGACGACCGGGCTGCCGTCGCCAAAGTTGAAATGGTAGCTCGCGATCGGGGTGAAGTCCGTGTCGGTCGAGCCCGAGCCGCTGGCGCTCACGGTGAGCGCCGGGGTGGCGAGCTGGGTGACCGCCAGGCTGGCCACCGGCGGGGAGTCGGGCGGCGGGTTAATGGTCACGGGGAAGCTTGCCGGGGTCGACGTGTTGTTGCCTGTGTCGGTCACGGTGAGCGTCACGGTGTAGGGACCCGCGGCCGCGTACGTGTGCTGGGCGGTCGCGGTGGGCGCGGTGGTGTTGACGACCGGGGTGCCATCGCCAAAGTTGAAATGGTAGCTCGCGATCGGGGTCAGGTCCGTGTCGGTCGAGGCGGAGCCGCTGGCGCTCACGGTGAGCACAGGGGTGGCGAGCTGTGTGACCGCCAGGCTGGCCGCCGGCGGGAAATCGGGTTGAATGCTGATGGTGGCGCTCGCCGGGGTCGACGGGTTGCTCCCCGTGTCGGTCACGGTGAGCGTCACGGTGTAGGGACCCGGAGCTGCGTACGTGTGCTGGGCGGTCGCGGTCGGCGCGGTGGTGGTGACGACCGGGCTGCCGTCGCCAAAGTCGAATTGGTAGCTCGCGATCGGGGTCGGGTCCGTGTCGGTCGAGCCCGAGCCGCTGGCGCTCACGGTGAGCGCCGGGGTGGCGAGCTGCGTGACCGCCACGCTTGCCACCGGCGGGAAGTCAGGTTGAACAGTGATTGTGGTGCTCGCCGGGGTCGAGGTCTTGTTGGCGGTGTCGGTCGCGGTAAGCGTCACAGTGTAGGGACCCATAGCCGCGTACGTGTGCTGGGCGGTCGCGGTCGGCGCGGTAGTGGTGACGACCGGACTGCCGTCCCCAAAGTCGAATTGATAGCTGGCGATCGGGGTGGCATCCGTGTCGGTGGAGCCGGAGGCGTCGGCGCGCAGGGTGAGCGCCGGGGTGAAGAGCTGCGAAACCGTCAGGCTGGCCACCGGCGGAAAGTCCGGGGGATCATACTCGACGTGAAGCAGCGGCGCGCCTGCCACGCTTCCGTCCCACGCCCACGCCGTGCGGTGGCCGGTGCCGTTCACGATCATGACGAGCGCGTTGCCGCTCGCCCACCCGGGACGGCTCACGATCTCCTGGATCACAGCACTCAGGTCCGGCGTGCGCTGGTTCGCTCCCACCTGGCCCACGGTCCACGCCACGGGCGCCCAGTTGGTCGCCGACGTCGTGCGCGGCCGGGTCGAGATGCCGCCATTGGCCGAGCCGAAGTTCAGCGGATTGTCGGCCGCTTGGCCACGGAGGACGAGGCTCGTCGCCACGCTCTGCGATTCCTTGGCGCTGAATTGGATGTAGGCTGCGGTGATGGTCACGCCCGCAGGGATCGTGAGCGCGGCCCAGCGCATGCCCACGGTCTGATCGGTGCCGTCATTGACGAGCTCGAGATCGCTACTGGTCCGTGACACTTTCCCGGTAGCGGATTCCTCGGCATCATCGTTGGAGGTCACAACACGGCGTTCCAGTGTCGTGGCGCCAACCGGATCGATGTGGACCAGCGACAAGACCGTCAGGGTCAGGCTGAGGAGAGCGGCTCGTCCGGCGATACGGCCGAAGCGCCCGCGCCGCGTCCTGGATGGACGGACGGTTACAGCTTGAGGGGAAGGGAACCCGGGAGTCGCTGCGAGGAGATTTCCAAAACCGAGGCACAGCCGGGCAAGCGTGGAGTTGCCGCCACGCTTGTAGCCCTTGAACGCCACCGGTACGTTCGTCAACTAATAAGACCCCCCAAGTGCTAAACAGTACCAAATCCGCCTAATCGAGTCCACAACGTTTTGACCCAGATGGAAAGATTTTGCGCCCGTGGCGCCTCAGGCACCCGGCCCGGCCGGGGCAGTTCCTCCTTCACAGGGCCGGCGAGGAATTCTATCCTTCCCGCATGTCCTTCCTCGTTCGCCACGGCGTGGCGCGCGGCGGCCCATGAACGTCATGGTCCCCCTTCTGGTCGCGAGCGGCGCCCTCGCGCTCCTTTCAGGAGCCGTCGTTCTCCTATGGAAGCCGAATCGGGTCGTGTCCTTGCTCGCGGCGGCGTCCCTCCTTCTTCTCGGGCTCCAGCAACTCGGTTGGGCGCGCGCGATCGACGCGATCTCGTGGGGGGAGCGGAATTCTTGGCTTGATCTCTCGCTCGTCTTCGCGCTGCCGGTTTCGCTCGCCTGGCTCCTCCTGTCGGTGGTGCTCGCCCGCGAAACGGAACCGAAACAGACCCGAGTCTGGCGGCTGTACATATCCTTCCAGGCGCTGCTCTCCCTCGGAGCGGTGGCCGGGCTTCACTGGTTCTCCGCGCTGGGGCGCTTCGTCGTGGGGGGAGACGGACGGGCCGTTCCGCTCACGTCCTTCGCCGTGCTGCTCCTGGGCAATCTGCTTCTCAACGCCACGTTCCTGAGCGCGAATCTCGAATCGACCTATCTTGGTCTTTCGGCCCGCTGGAGGCGCGTGTTCCGCCCCATGCTCGCGGCGCTCGTCCTGCTCTGCGGTTTGTGGATCTACCTCGCCATGAGGAGCATCCTGACCGGGCGACTTTCGTTCCCTGACGTCGCCTTGACCTCGATCCCGGTCACCCTCCTCGCGGCGGCGGTGCCGGTTGCGTTCGTGCGGAAACGAATGGCGGAGGCGTCGGTGACGGCGCACCTTAAACCGTTCTACGAGACCGCCTCCTTCGTGGTGGGGATGGCGGCCATCGTACTTTTGTTCGCGCTCGTCCAGATCGCCCACGTGACCGGATGGACCGTGGCCCGCGCCTTCTGGATCTCGACCCTCTGCGCGGCACTCCTGGGGTTGGGAGCGGTCGCGATGTCGCGGCGTTTTCAGGGCAGCCTCCAGAGGCTTCTGGAGCCCTTTCTCTATACCTCCCGCTTCGACCCGGAAGCGGTCTGGACCAGGCTCTCCCACGAGCTCGACGCCTCCTCGACCCGCCAGGACCTCTGCCGCATGGTGCCGGCAAGGACTGCCGAGATCGCAGGGATCGGGCCGGTGACGCTTTTCATGGCCTCGGGCGGTGCGAGTGACTTCGAGGTGGTGGGGAGCACGCTCCAGCCGGTTCCTGCCGAGCGCGTCGCGCGGGAAGAGCCGCTCGCCCGCGAGCTCCGTGCGTCGCGCCACGCCATTCACCTGCGGGGAAGGGCGGACGATCTGGGCCTCATCCCAATCTACGTGGAAAACGCGAAACAGATCGCGGCCTGCGAGGCGGCGTGCGCCGTTCCTTTGAACGAGAGGGGAGAGCTGCTTGGGTTCATCCTGTGCGGCGATCCCGACCGCGGGCGAGAGACGCTCGCAGGAACGCTCCTTCTCCTCGAAGTGGTGGCGCAGATGGTCACCACGCGGCTGACTTCATTGCGAAGGGATCGGTAAGGGTGGCCGGCCGGGACCGCGGCCCGGCCTCGCACTCCGCGCGGCCCAGAAACGGTACTTGCATCCCCTGCGGCACGCTGGTATAGTTTTGGTTGCCGTGGGGGGCAGGTTCCATACGCGAGGCAAGGCGCGGGTGCACGCGCATTGGCTCGGCGTACCCGCCTAGCTCTCCTCGCCGGTCTCTTCGAGGTGCCGGTGTCCGGAGAGATCGCGCCGTCTCGGCGTACTCCAGCGTTGACCGAGCAGCACGTGCCACTCGACGCCCGGATCGGCTCAATCGCCCGGCTAAGAAGTAGAGGTTGGGTTGAGCATCGTGATTCTTCCGTCCGAGTGGGTCGATTCGGAGAGGTCTGCGCGCTTCCAAGAATTCTTCGGTCCGCTGTTCAAGCGCGCGATCGACTTCACGCTTGCCTCCATCGGCATTGTGATTCTCCTACCGGTATTCGCGGCCATCGCCGTCGGGGTCAAGTTGGATAGCCCCGGTCCGATTTTTTATTCCCAGGAGCGCGTCGGCCGAAACCGCCGCCAGAGGCGGGACACGTTGCCTTCCGGCGAACGTCGGAAGGCGGACGCGTTTGGTCGGCCCTTCATGATCTATAAGTTTCGGACCATGGTCGCGGATGCGGAGCGGCATACCGGCCCGGTCTGGGCTTCCGCACAGGATTCACGCATCACGCCCTTGGGAAGATTCCTGCGCCGGTCGCGGCTCGACGAAACCGCGCAGCTCTGGAACGTTCTGCGCGGCGACATGAGCCTCGTGGGGCCGCGTCCGGAGCGCCCGACGTTTGTCCAATCGCTCTCCGTATCGCTTCCCGATTATCCCAAACGTTGCGGCGTGCTCCCGGGCATCACCGGCCTCGCCCAGGTCAAATCGAACTACGACACGTCGGTCGAAAGCGTGAGCCGAAAGCTTCAGTACGATCTTTATTACCTCAAGAACGGCCGCCTCCTGCTCGACATCAAGATCATGGCCGCAACCGTAAAGGTCATGGCCAAGGGCGACGGAGCCCACTAGCTCGAAGGCAACGGCGTTTCGCTTGACCCCCCGCCGCGCGCGGTGATAGCGTGCGGATCGGGATCCCCCGCGCCCGCCGCACGCCGTCCGGCGTGACGGCAGCGGGTTTCGGCCGACACCCGCATCTCCCTTGACCACACCCGACCGCACGACACAGGAAACGGCTCTCGAAGCACTCTGGCGCCGCGCCGAGGAGATTCGCGCGCTCTGCGGACTCCCGTCCCTCGCGGATCCCGATGCGGGACGGCCGCCTCCGCGACGCGATTCAGCCGAGGGCTTGGTCGAGCTTCTTCTAGGGGACTTGGAGAGCAACTTCCGGAGGGAGCTCGCGACCCGGGTCCAGTTGGAAGGGCTGGGCGAGCTGATGACGTTCGCCATCCGGGACCCCGAGCCGGACCGGCCCTACCAAATCCTGCTTCAGTACCTCGCGCGGGCCCTGGACGAGCCCAATCTCTGGCTCGGTATGCTGCGGGGGAACCCCCCCGGTTTCACGCTCTACCGTGCATGGGACGCGACAGAAGCCGAGCGGGTTTCCCTGCGCGAGATCGACCCCGGGTGGCTCCGCTGGATCGTGCTCGGGGAAGGGCAGCCGAGCCTGGGGGCCGACCCCTTGGGGAGGCGCAAGGCCGGCCCCTGGCACCCGACGCCTATCAAGGGAGACATGCCGGCCGATCGGCTGAGCGGGGGAGCGCCGGTGTGCCCCGGCTCCCGCGTGGAGGGCGTCTCCTGCGCGTTGTCCGGCGCGCCGCTCGAGGATCTGGTGGGTGGGCACCGCCGGTGCGGCCCATGTCAATTAGGCAGGATCGTAGGCCTCCTGGGCATCGTGGGGGACGCGGACCGAAAGCGCGCATCGCTGGAAGCGATCGTCCCATCTCTCGGGGCGCTCTGCGTGAACCTGAACCTGAGTGAGGCGCTCGATCTTGAGGCCCGCTTCCGCGAGGACGTGATCGAGAACATGCCCTTGGGCGTGATCGCCGTCGACCGCGAGGGGCAGGTCCTTGCGTGGAATCGCTCCGCGGAGGAAATCCTCGGCACACCGCGTAAGTCGGCGCTTGCGCGCCACGTACGGGAGATCGCGGGCGCCGAGGGCTGGCGGGACTCCCTTCTTCGCTCCCTCGATCGGGGCGGCCCCGAGGCCCCGTCCGAGCACATCGTGCGCCGGCCGGACGGTGCCTCGATTCCCGTCGAGGTGAACGCCGCGGCCCTTCGCGACGCTGAGGGAACCGTCCGCGGGGCGGTCGCGACCCTGACGGATCTCTCCAATCTTCGAAGCATGGAAGAGCGAATCAGGCAATTGGACCGGTTGGCCGCGGTTGGACGGTTCGCCTCGAGCGTCGCGCATGAGATTCGGAACCCACTCACGGGGATCGCCACGGGCGTGCAGTATTTGAGCCGTGGATTTCCCGAAGGGGACGAGCGGCACGAGGACGTCCGGTTCATCCTCCGCGAGGTCACCCGCTTGAACAGCATCATCCAGGACCTTCTCTCGGCAACGAGGCCCAGGATGCTCACGCTCGGGCCGGTTTCCGTGGCCGATGCCGCCGGACGGGCCATCCGGAGTCTGGGCCCAACGATCCAAGAGGGAAGGGTCGAGATACGCCTCGAAGGTGCCGATCATTGGCCCAAGGTGCTGGCCGATACCGACCAGCTCCAGCAGGTATTCTTGAACCTCGTTCAGAACGCGGTGCAGGCGATTCCAGGGCACGGGGAAGTGGCGATTCGGGCCCGCCCCGTGGGAAATCCGCCCCTCTCGCGGGTCGAGATCGAGATCGCGGATACCGGAGTCGGAATCGAGCCGGACCACCTGCCGCACCTCTTCGAGCCGTTCTACACGACGCGCCCGAAGGGAACCGGCCTGGGATTGTTCGTGGCGCACGGCATCGTGCAGCGCCACGGCGGATCGATCGAGGTCGTAAGCGCGCCGGGCCAAGGAACCCGATTCCGGATCCTTCTCCCAGCGGCCGCGTAAGAGGGGAGCCGGAATGAAGGCAACCGTACTGGTCATCGACGACGACGAAACGATCCGCCATTTCCTTCCGCGGGAATTGAAGGCCGAGGGCTACCAGGTTCTGACCGCGGACTCCGGCAAGGCGGGGCTCCAGCTTCTCGAGAAGGAGCCCGCAGATCTCGTGCTCCTCGACATACGCCTGCCCGATCTGACCGGCATCCAAGTCCTGGAACGCATCCGGGCCCAATGGCCCGACCAAATCGTCGTGATGCTGACCGGCGAGCCCGATCACGAAACCGCCGTTCAGGCGATGCGCCTCGGGGCCCGCGACTACCTGACCAAGGGGAAACCGATCCGCGAGGAGCTCCTGCTTGTGCTCGACCGCGAGCTGAGCGCGCAGCGGTTGGGCCGCGAGGTCCAGCACCACCGGGAGCAGAAGAGCCAAAAGTTCTCACGCGATTTTGTCCGTGGGCAGAGTACGTCGATGCAGCAGGTTTACACCGTCGTCGAGCAGGTGGCGCAAAGCGACTCCACGAGCGTGCTCATCGAGGGGGAGAGCGGAACCGGAAAGGAGCTCATCGCGCACTGGATCCACGAGCTCTCCGCGCGTCGCGACAAGCCGATGCTGGAAGTGAACTGCGCCGCGATTCCCCGCGAGCTGTTGGAATCGGAGCTCTTCGGCCACGAGAAGGGCGCGTTCACCGACGCACGCCAGCAGAAGCAGGGCCTCCTGGAGCTCGCCAACGGCGGCACGCTGTTTCTCGACGAGGTTGGGGAGATGAGCCTCACGATCCAGGTAAAGGTTTTACGGGTCCTGGAACGCATGACGTTCAAGCGGGTGGGAGGAACGAAGGACATTACCGTGAGCGTCCGGGTCATCTCCGCCACGAATCAAAATCTTGAGACGATGGTTCGGGAGCAGCGGTTCCGTGAAGACCTCTTCTATCGCCTCAAGGTTGTCCCGATCCGGGTCCCACCACTCCGCGAGCGCCGAGAAGACATCCTTCCTTTGGCGCGGCATTTCCTCGCGCAGTTCAACCGGTTGTTCGGGAAGAGCTTCTCCATGATCGATTCGGGTGCAGAGCAGATCTTGTTGTCGTATCCTTGGCCCGGGAACATTCGCGAGCTGAGGAATCTCTTCGAACGCATCGTGCTTCTATCCCAGGGGGACCGGATCGTGATGCAGCACCTGACGGCAGCCATCGCACCGGCGCCCACGTCCGTTCGGGCCGACTCCTCGCTCAGCACGCTCCGCTCCGTGCTCGAGGCGGGACAGATTCCCGAGGGTGGATTCGATCTGGAGGGTACCTTGGGCCGCATCGAACGCGACATCATCCAGCGGGCCTTGGATCGCTCGGGTGGCAACCAGAGCCGCACGGCGAACCTGCTGCAGATGAAGCGGGACAAGCTGCGCTATCGAATGAAGCTCTATGGATTCCAGGACACGCCCGCCGCGGATGTGGGGTAGAATGCCCGGAGTGGCCCCGCGGCGTTCCGCGGGGATGTGGATCGCCCTCATGTTCTTCGTCGCCTCGGTCCCCGGGTGCGGCTACACCGTCCGCAGCGCCCTCCCTTCACACCTCAAGACGCTCGCGATCCCGGTCTTCGTCAACAATACGGTCGAGTTCGGCCTCGCCGACGACATCACGCAGGCGCTGGTGGACGGCTTTCTCGCCGACCGCCACCTTCGCATCGTCCAGGAGCGTGACGCCGACGCTGTGCTGCGTGGGACCGTCTCGGCCTACAAGAACCAGGTGTTTGGGTATACCTCGACTGAGCGCGCCACGGAGTACGAAGTGGTGCTCACCGTGCGGGTCTCGTTCCGAGACATGGTCAAGAATCGCGACGTCTGGAAGGAGGACGCCCTCTCGGTGAGAACCACGTACACTGTGGTTCCGGTGGGCACGGAGCCCGCGAAAACGGAGACAGATGGGAGACGGGACGTGATCCAGAAATTGGCCGACCAGATCGTGAGCCGCACGGTGCAGGGATGGTGAAATCCGGAGGCGAGGGAGCCGCTCCATCGCGTAGGGACGGCACGACCTCGCGCGGCTCGATTGTAACGGTGCGAGAGGCCGAGCGGAGGCTACGGGGACCGGCGGCCGGACTCCCGCCGGTCATGCTGGCCGCGGGAAGCGACGATTTCCTTCGCGACCGCCTCGTCCAGGCGTGTCGCGCGGGGGCCGAATCGGAGGGCGCCGAGTTCCAGCGGTTGGAGGGAGACGCTCTCGACGCCGAGACCCTCGCGGGGGCGCTCGCGACGCTCTCGCTGTTCGGCGAAGCCCGGCGCATCTGGATCCGCGATGCATCGAAGATGGGCGGGGCTGTGGAGGAAACGCTTCTCCGATGGATGGACGAGCCTGGGGAAGGGGTGTTGCTCCTCCTCACGACCTCGCGCCAGGTGGACGAGCTCAAGTTCCTGAGCACCGTGGCGGCGCGCGTCGTGACCGTTCCGTGCGTCGTACGGGGACGCGACGGCCTCGAGTGGGCCGAGATCATCGCCGGGGAAGAGGGCCTCAAACTGCCGGGCCGAACCATCGAGGCGATTTTCGGGGCCACGCCCGATCTCTTGTCCTTTCGCCAGGAGATTCGTAAGCTGGCCGCCCATGCCGACCCGGAAGGACGGGTGCCGGCTCAAGCGCTCGATTCCTTGCGGGAGGCGCGCGTCGGCGGCTCCGTGGAACGGTGGGCCCAGGCGGTGCTGGCTGGTAGCGATGCGGATGCGCGCGCAGAGACCGAGGCGCTGGCCCGTGAAGGCGTGGGCGGAACCAGCGCCCTTTGGGCCCTCGCCGAGATCGCCCTCGGCGCGCTCGAGCCGCAGAGCTTTTCCTATCGTCGCGCGGGGAGGACCCTGGCACCCCTTCCGCCCGCCAAGGCTCGCGCTGTGCTGGACCAGGTCTATCGCGCGGATCGCGCGCTCAAGCGCGGCGAGATCCGCGACGCCGAGCTGGCCGATGCCCTCGTTCACGGGGTGAGGGAAGCCATCCGTGGGTGAATCGATTCGAAAAGGGATCTCCGGGGAGCCTGTGATCGACGACGCCAAGGAGCGGACGAAGAGCTTGTATCCATTCCATGAGATGGAGCGCCGGGCGCGAAAGCTCTGGAACGAGGAGGGCCTCTTCGAAATCCGGGACCCAATGACCGCGGAACGCCCCTTCTATTGCCTCAATATGTTCCCGTATCCATCCGGAGACCTCCACGTGGGGCACGGCCGGAATTACATCTTAGGCGACGTCGTCACGCGCCTGAAGCGGATGCAGGGACACTCGGTTCTTACCCCCATGGGATGGGACGCGTTCGGGCTGCCCGCCGAGAACGCCGCGATCGAGCACAAGATTCACCCCGCGACCTGGACCCGTCGCAACATCGCCCGCATGAAAGAACAGCTCGTTTCCTGGGGCCTAGCCTACGACTGGAACCGCGAGATCGCGTCATGCGATCCCACGTATTACCGATGGACACAGTGGCTTTTCCTAAAGCTTTACGAACGCGGGCTCGCGTATCGCGCGAAGGGCACCGTGAACTGGTGTCCCTCCTGCAATACGGTGCTCGCGAATGAGCAGGTTGTAGACGGGAAATGCGAACGGTGCGGCACCGCGGTCGAGACGCGCGACCTCGAGCAGTGGTACTTCAAGATCACCGCGTACGCCGAACCGTTGCTCCGGGATCTGGATCAGCTCGTCCACTGGCCCGAGAAGGTCCGCGTCATGCAGACGAACTGGATCGGCCGGAGCGAGGGCGCCACCATCCGTTTCCCGGTATCAGGCTCCAAGGAATCGATCGAGGTCTTCACGACCCGCCCCGACACGCTCCTCGGCGCGACCTACGTCGTCCTGGCCGCGGAGCATCCGCTCATCTCGCAGCTCAAAGAGAGAGGAGCGTTCCCACGTCAAGCCGCGGATCTGGTCGAGCGCCTACGCCGCGCGCGGCTGGGGGACCGTTTCGGGGTCGAGACCGAGAAGGAGGGCGCGCCGGCCGGAATCGAAGCTGTCCATCCCTTGACCGGCGCCAAGATTCCCATCTGGGTCGCAAACTACGTGCTCATGGGCTACGGAACCGGCGCGATCATGGCGGTGCCGGCGCACGACCAGCGCGACTTCGAGTTCGCGAAGAAATACAAGCTTCCGATCGTAGAGGTCGTCCGCGGCCCCGACGGTGCGTTCGACGGTCGAGCCGCGTATGAAGGGGAAGGCACGCTCGTGAACTCGGGAGCGTTCGATGGCCTGCCCAGCCCGGAAGGGAAGCGCGCGATCATCGGAGCGCTGGAAGCCAAGTCCGCGGGGGAGGCCAGCGTGCATTACCGGTTGCGCGACTGGCTCATCTCGCGCCAGCGGTATTGGGGAGCCCCCATCCCGATGGTGACGTGCGAGCGCTGCGGCGTGCAGCCGGTGCCTGAGTCCGACCTCCCGGTGCTGCTCCCGGATCAGGTCGAGTTCAAGCCGACGGGGGAATCGCCCCTTCGAACGAACGAGGCGTTCTTGAATACATCGTGCCCGAAGTGTGGCGGACCGGCGCGCCGTGAGAGCGACACGATGGATACCTTCGTCGACTCGAGCTGGTACTTCCTGCGTTTCCTCAGCCCGAAGTCCGACAGGGTCGCGTTCGATTCGGCCGCCGTGAACCGGTGGCTTCCGGTCAACCAGTACATCGGGGGCGTCGAGCACGCGATCCTGCACCTCCTTTACTCCCGGTTCATGGTGAAAGTCCTGCGTGATATGGGCCTGATCTCCTTCTCGGAACCCTTCGAAAGGCTCTTCACGCAGGGGATGATCACCAAGAACGGCGTGAAGATGTCGAAATCCAAGCGCAACACGGTCGCCCCAGACGACCTGATCCAGCGCTACGGGACGGACACGGTCCGCCTCTACACGCTGTTCATCGGCCCACCCGAGAAGGACGCGGAGTGGAACGACCGCGGGGTCGAGGGCGCCTACCGGTTCCTACAGCGTTACTGGAAGCTCGTCGAGGATGTCGCAGCCGCCAGGGACGCTAGGGCTGCCCGGACCGGCGGAAAGCATCCGGCGTGGTCATCGACCGGCGCACGCCGTGAGCTCCGACGCCGGGTTCACCAGCTCACGGCCCAGATGCTGGCCGACATGGACCGGCTGCACTTGAACACCGCGGTAAGCGGGATGATGCAGCTTGTGAACGCACTTCAAGAGTACCTTGATGGTGGCGGAGATAGGACCGATCCCGAAGTGCAGGAGGGCATGAACATTGGCACCCGCCTCCTGGCGCCGCTCGCGCCGCACACCGCGGAGGGCGCCTGGGCCCTTCTGGGCGGGTCTGGGTCCATTTTCACGGCGGGCTGGCCGGAGGCATCCCGGGAGGCTCTGGAGCGCGACAAGGTGACCCTTGTGGTGCAGGTCAACGGAAAGGTCCGCTCCAGCATCGAGGTCCCGGCCGGAGCCGACCGGGCGGTCATCGAGGCCGCGGCCCTGGCGGACCCCAAGGTCCGCTCCTACGCCTCGGGAAAGACGGTCGCGCAGGTCATTCTTGTCCCCGGAAGGCTCGTAAACGTGGTCGTTCCATGATCCCGTGGGGAAGCAGAGCGTAGTTATCAGCCCATTCCAGTATCCAGTCGTAGTTGACATAATATATCTTCTACGACATTAAAGACCCTGAGCGGCCTCCTTGGAAACACTACCGCGTGGTTGGGAGCCTAAACTGGATCCTCGTGCCGTACGTCCCCGCGCTCTCGATCCCCGCGATCCGCCGCCTCCCCGAGCCGATCCCGAATCTGCTGGGTCAGGGTCGTGAGCTTTTCCAGCACGTAGGTCGTCTGCTTCGTGTTGTCTTCGACCGCCAGGATGACCTGGATCCATTGGGCCGTATACAGCAGGTAAATGAAGATGAAACCACCGGACACGCCGTAGGTCAGCGTCTGTAGAAGATCCTCCAGCGACCTCGCCACGATCGCCCGCGCCAGACCCACCGGCACCACGAGCGCCACGATCACCAACACGATCCACGCCAGGACGCTCATCACTTTCGAAAGGCGCCGGAGCAGCCAGAACCGCTTTTCCGAGGACGGTGCCATTAGAAAGGAACCCTCTCTACCTGATCGCCCAGGTATGGAATCCGAGCCACCTCACCGTTGGCCGCCTTGGCCACCCCGAAGGCGGTCACGAGCAACATGGCCGTCCATGCCACGAACTTGACGATGTAGCCGACGAGCGGACCTAAGTACGGGACCCGGCCCAAGGTCCCGTCGTAGATCCAGAAGAACAACGTAAGCAGGACTTCGAGCAAGAGAAGCAGGAATCCCTGCCGTGCATGAAATCCGATGAAGGCATTTTCGGGGGCGCCGAGGAGACCTATGAAGCAAAGCCCGGGCAGGTAGGCGACGGCGGCGAGAAGCCGTCCGCGCTCCACGTCCTCCGGGCTGATGGAATCGTATCGCGACGCGACCGGCACCAGTCAGGAATAGCACGTGGCCGCAGGGAACGTCAAGGAAGCCGCCGCCCCGCCGGCGCTAGGTTGCGGACCAGTTCTGCGCGCTGAAATCGGACGGTAGGGTGGCCGTTGCGAACTCCCCCAGACGCGGAATCACTTCCACCGCTTCCCCGGACTGCTCGAGTACGACGCGCCAGTGGATGACCGTGCCCGCGGACGCCCCGAGCCGAAGGAGCGGCACCCGAATCTCGATCACGGTCCCCACCGCGTACTCTCCGGCGTCTTCCCCTTCCGCCGTCTTGGCCGCGCCTCCGGGGATCCATTCAAGCGCCCCGCGAGGACCCTTCGCGAGCGGCGCCCGCGCTTCGAGAGGCCGCGGGAGGGTGACGCGCAGGAGAATCGAGCTATTCTCCAGATCCTTCCCTGAAACGCCGTCTACACGAAGGAATAGATTCGCTTCGTTCAACCCGAACAGCACCCGGCGCATGCTCGAGACCGATCGATGGTCCGCACCCTGGTCCGATGCCGCGTCGAAGAGCTCCGCGTTCCTCCATTCGTAAAAGTGCGTATCGCGGCCGTCCATCGTCGGCGCGATGTGAGGAATGTGCTCGCCGTCGATTCCTTCCGCCGGCGCGCCGCGAAGGCTCCGGCGTATGGTGGCCGGGGCCGGAAGCCCTAGGAGGTTGTAGGCCCGGATTAGGTGGGAACGGAAAAGAGCGTCGAACTCGTCCTTGTGCGCGCTTTGATGGTCGTCGCCGTACCACCAAAACCAATCGCTCGCCTCTGCCACCAGGATCTCCTCGAACGCCTGCGCGATCCGATCCTCCGGCAACCCACCGTCCGAGCCGGCCATCTGGTCGCGCTCGCGGACCCGGCGGAGCGCGGCCCACGCGCGGTTCTTCTCGGCGTGCCCGACCCACACCGAGAGATCCGCCGCGATCCAAGATCCCACCGGCACGTGAGGAAGGGTTTCGCTTGGCGGCACGCGGGCCAGCGCCTCCTCGACCGTGACCGCTTCGATCCCCCGCTCCGCGGAGATCCGGCCGTAGAGCGCGTCGAGAAAGGGCTTCCCGTCCTCCGCGTACGACTCCCAGCAATTCTCGCCGTCGAGGATGACCGTCACAAGCGGGCTCTGGACTCCCTGCTCGCGCGCCCGCGCGCCGGCCTCGAGCACGCGCGTGACAAAGTCCTCCGCCGCTCGGTCGGGCTGCCAGGCTGCGTAGACAAATCCGATCCGATCCGACAGGAGCCGGTCGCGGAAGACGATCGCGAGCGGCCCGGTCTTCGTTTCGACCCGATAGGACCGGCAAAGGGCCGCGGTCCAGTTCTCCCCTCCCGGCTCCGCCCGCCCGAGCGCGCGGGCGAGAACGGCTTCATCCGAGGCGCACCACGCAAAGCCCGCCTCGCGCAACAGCTCGAGCGCCGCCTGATTCAGCGCACCCTCCGGAGGCCAGGTCCCACGGGGCGCTGCTCCGAAACGCCGTGTGTGGCTCTCCCTAGCGCGCCGCAGGTGCTCGGCCGCGTCGCCGGGGGCCTGGAACGCCGGAATCGGTAGCCGGATCGAAGGGGAAACCTCGCGGGGTGCGTCGGTGCTGATGAGGAGAGGAAGGATCGGGTGATGGTAGGCGGACGTCGCGATTTCGATCTGGCCCGTGCTGGCGGCGTCTCGATAGGTTCCGATCACCCGCGCCGCGCAGGCAACGCCCCAGTCGAGGAGCGACCGCTTCTCTGCCTCGGTGAATCCCCTGCCCTTCTGCAGCAGGGACCGGATTGGCTCCTCATCCCGGTACATGGGATCCACCCACGCCAGGTGAAACCAAGTCTGAAGATCGCGGATCTCATCCGGCGTGAGCGGAGGCTCACGCGGAGCACGGGCTCCGCCCTGCGGCGTGCTGCTCCTTGCCTTGAGCTCGCGATACCGCGGGTGGGGCTCAAGCATCCGC